>JBEELK010000133.1:0-12791 GCA_041168165.1 Planctomycetota bacterium
CCGTCGCGTCCATCGCCTTCGTCAAACACGACGTCGCCGCCTGCTGCGACAGCGATCAATTGCGCTGTCATGCGCGCGTCCTGCCCAGCGAACGAGAGGTCGACCGTGCAGAACTGCAGGTCGTTCTCGAGCGGCTTGCTCTCGATGCGAATGTTCCAGCCCATCGCGACTGCGAGTCCTTGCAGCGCGTCAAGGCAGCTGATGGCGCGACGATCGCTCGCGATCGTCGTTCGCGTGACTCCGTCCACGGTCGCGTCGGCAACCGCAAACATCGGCTCTTGCCCCTGCGGAACACAGGTCGCGACTGCGAGCAACCATCCGAGCGCGCTCACTTGTGGCCTCCGTCCGTGGTCTTCGCGGGCTCGGACTCCATCGCGCGCTTCTTCAGTTGCTCGCGCACTTGCTCGAGTTCCCGTTCGCGCGCCGCGGCGTCGCCCTTCTCAGCCTCATTCCGATAGCTGTCGCCGAGTTCGAGATACGCCTCTGCAACGTGGCGATACAGCGAGCTGGGGATCTGTCGTTGCTGCAGCAAAAGGCGCGCGTAGTGGCGACGCATCGACTCGATGTCGCCGTTGCGCTTCGCTTCGAGCGCCATCTGCACGAGGTCCTCGGGCAAAGAGTGGCTGCTGCGCAGCGCATCCATGCGGCGTTGGAACTCTTGCGCCTTCTGGAAGTCGCCAACTTGCGACGCGTAGTGCTCCAGCGCCAACAGCACGTTGGCCTTCTTGCCAGCGTCGAGGCGCGGCGAATCCGCGAGATGCTGTTCCAGCAATGCGATCGCGCCTTGGTAGTCGCGCGACTCGGCGAGCGCGAATGCGCGCAGCACCGGATCGCGAAGGCTCGGTTTCTGCACGACGGGCTCGTGCATGGGCGCGGGCGCCGCGGATCCATGCGGCGCAGTCTGCGCGGACTGTGCAGTGGGTTGCGTCGCATTGGTTGGCAGCAACACCAGCACGATCATCGCGACGATGTTGACGCCGATCAGCGAGCGAAGGACCAACTCGCGCGTGCGCGAGATCGGCACTGTGGTCTTCGGCGCGACGGGCTTGTTCGCAGGCGCGTGCGCGGGTTCCTTGCGCAACGCTTCCTCGGCTTCCTCGATCGCGCGAACGCCTTCGGCCAACGCCGCTTCGGCTGCGCGCAATGCATCGCGCTCGAGATCGGGCGCGGGCTGCTTCGATGGCTTTTGCGTCGGAGCCGGCGCGTGGCCGCTGCCCATCAACTGCGACAACGCGTCTTGCGCGCTCGTCGTCTCGGGCTCGTTCTTGACGTTTGCGACGCCGCCCTTCGGCTCGTCGTCATGCTTGTCGTGCAGTTCGCTCACAGTCGCTCCGGAATCGGCGTTGGAATGGCGCGCGTCCGCGCCGGGCCACTGCCTCTATCGGCAGGATCTGCCGACTCTCCGAAGTCCCGTTGCCAGGGGATTTGCAGGATCGCGGCAGAACACCGCAGCGCGCAGGCGTCGCGGATTCGCGACTGCGCGAACGCTCAGCCCCAGAGGGCCGAGAACTCGTCGACAATGCGCGGCCCGATCCCGTGGCGCTGCGGCAGCAACGACGAGAGGCCGACGTCCGCAAGATGGCGCACGAGCGCTTCGGGGACGTTGAGCAATTCGACATGCACGCCGCTCTCGCGACGGCGAGCCGCGCGTTCGCAACACACCGCCATCGCCTCGACGCCGAGCGCCGAGCCATGGAAATCGACGGCGAATGCGCAACCAATCGGCCACGTCGCATCGGCCGCGACGGTCGGCAGCACCGCGTCGGATCGACCATCGCGCAACCATCGAATCTCACAAGCGCCCATCGCATCGCCGGATCCGACGCAGCGAAGGTCGCCGCCCAGCTTCTTCAACTCGTCGCGCTGCGCCTCTGTCGCGTTGCGCGCGCGCAACGTGACGAACGTGCCATCATCGACGAGTTCGCATTCGGTGTCCGCCAATACGGAGAGCGCCGCCTCGGCGACCATGCGCACGTCGCTCGGCAAGTCACAGGTCGTCTCGCTCGGCTTCGATGCGCACGCCGTCACCGGCCTCGCGCAGCGCGCGACCAACTCGAAGAGTCGGTCGGGCATCAGTGGCTTCTGCATCACCGCGAGCACGCGCGGCGACGTTGCGACCTCTTCGGGGTGACCGCTGATGACGACGATGGGCGCGGCACCCTGATCGAACAACGGCAACGCCGTGCCATCTGGCAATCGCCAATCGGTGAGCACAAGGTCGAACTCGTGGCTCGACGCGAGCGCACTCGCTTGCGCGAGGTCAGCCGCGGTGTGCACTTCGTGGCCGCGCAAGCGCAGCAATGCCGCGAGGCCTTCGCGGATGCCGGGCTCGTCATCGACGAGAAGGCAGCGCATGGTCAGGCTTCCGCGCAGGCTGCGGGCAGGGGCATGCGCAGCACAAAGCGCGCGCCGCACGAGCCGTTCTCACACGCGATGGCACCGCGATGCGCACGCAGAACTTCGGCGACGAAGCCAAGGCCGAGGCCCGTGCTGCCGTGCCGCGAATAGCCGGGTTCGAAGATGCGCGCGCGCAACTCCGGCGGCACGCCTGGCCCGTCGTCTTCGACGGAGATCTTGAGCGTCGCACCGACGATGCGAGCGTCGATGCGCACGGCATGCGCGCCGGCGGCGAACGCATTGTCGATCAGGTTGTCGAACGCGCGCTCCAGCAGCGCTCGATCTCCGAGCACCTCTGCGTCGAGCGCGCCGTCGACCGTGACGCCTTGGCGGCGCGACGCCGACGCAGCGAGCACAACCGCGAGTTGGACCGGCTCCTTCTTGGCCTGGCCGCAGCGCGCGAAGTCGAGGTAGCTGTCGATGAGGGCGGACATTCGCTGCAGCTCATGCGTCACGCCGTCGGCGATGCGACGGCGCGGATCGTCTGCGTCGACCAGCTCGCGCAGCAGCGCGGCGCCAGTCAGCGCAGCGGCCAGCGGGTTGCGCAGCTCATGGCCGAGCACCCCCACCGTGTGCGCGATTCCGCCCGTGGCCTTCACACGATCACCTTGTCGCGGCCCGGGCGCTGGCCAAGGCTGTAGACGCGGATCTTGTTGTAGAGGGTCGTGCGGTTGATCCCGAGGATCGCTGCCGCCTTGCTGATGTTCCAGTTGGTGTCGTCGAGGACCTTCGACACGAGCTGGCTCTCGATCGCGCGGATCGAGCGGTCCTGCGTGTCGGCGACGAACTGTCCGCGCTCCAGCTGGTCCGAACCGTCGAGCGTGCCGCCTGTGAAGCTCGGCAGGTGCGCTTCGTCGATCATCCCGCTCGGGCACACAATGCACGCGTGCTCGATGGCGTTGCGCAGTTCGCGCACGTTGCCGGGCCACTGGTATTCGCACAGCGTCTCCATCGCTTCCTCGGTGAAGCCCGAGAGCGACTTGCCCATCTGCTTGCCGATGAGGTCGAGGAAGAAGTGCGACAGCAGCGGGATGTCCTCGGAGCGCTGCGCGAGCTGCGGCACCGTGACGGACATCACGTTGAGGCGGTAGTAGAGGTCTTCGCGGAACTTGCCCTGCTGCGCCATCTGGCGCAGGTCGCGGTTGGTGCTCGCGACGATGCGGACGTCCGCGGGGATGTCGTTGACTCCGCCGACGCGGCGGAACGTGCGCTCTTGCAGCACGCGCAGCAGCTTGGCTTGCAGGCTCAACTGCATCTCGCCGATCTCGTCGAGGAACAGCGTGCCGCCGGCCGCGACGGCAAACAGGCCGTCCTTGCCTTCGCGGTTGGCGCCGGTGAACGCGCCCGCCTCGTAGCCAAACAGTTCCGCTTCGAGCAGCGACTCCGTCAGCGCCGCGCAGTTAAGCGCGACGAACGGGCCGTGGCGACGCGAGCTGCGCTCGTGGATGCAGCGCGCGACCAGCTCTTTGCCAGTGCCGCTCTGACCCGTGATCAGGACCGTGGTGTCCGGCGCATGCGCGACCTGGTCGATGCGCGCTTGCACTTCCTTGATCAATGGCGACAGGCCGACGAGCTCGGTGGCGGTCAGGCCGCGAACGCGTTCGTGCAGCCAGACGAGTTCGTTCTTGAGCTGGCGCGTCTCGAGGCAGCGGCGCAGCACGGCGAGGATGCGGTCGGTCGAGAACGGCTTCTCGATCACGTCGGTAGCGCCCTTGCGCATCGCTTCGACGGTGTTGGCCACGGTGCCGTAGCCCGTCAGCATCACCACGTCGGCGGGCATCGCGCCGCGACGGATGCGGCCGAGGATCGACAGGCCGTCCGAGCCCGGCAGGTGCAGGTCGAGCAGAACGACGTCGAACGCGCGCGCCGTCGTGCGACGCACCGCGTCTTCGGCGGTGGAGGCTGTCTCGACGTGCAGGCCCTCTTGCTGCAACAGTGCGCGCAGGCCCTCGCGGACGCCTTCCTCGTCGTCGACGATCAGGATGCGGGGGAGACCGGGGAAGCTGAGGTTCTTCATGTTCCGACTTCGTTTGCCGTTCTGGACGCCACGCCCGCGCCCTGTGGCGCGCAGCGGATCGCCTTGCCATGGGCCCTATCGGCAAACGCTGCCGTCGACCTTTTGATCAGTTGCCGAATTCTTCAGCGGTCGATCAGACTTCTTCGCCCTCGGCTAAAGCCGCGACGGCATCGTCCGGACCATGGGAACGTCCGGCATCGAGCCGCACGATCGAAGGAGAGACAGGCAAATGGGTCTTCGCGTAAACACCAACGTCACCAGCATCAATGCGCAGCGGAACCTCTCGACGGTTACCGAGCGCCTCAGCGGCAACTTCCGCCGCCTTTCCACCGGCCTCCGCATCTCGACCGCAGCAGATGATGCTGCCGGCCTCGCGATTAGCGAACGTCTTCGCAGCCAGGTCCGCTCGCTCGAGCAGGCCAAGCGCAATGCGAACGACGGCATCTCCTTCGTCCAAACGGCCGAAGGCGCGCTGAACGAGGTCAGCAGCATCCTGACTCGCTTGCGCGAGTTGGCGATCCAGTCGGCCAACGGCTCGGTCAGCAACAAGGACCGCGACACGCTCGACGAGGAGTTCCAGAGCCTCGTCAGCGAAGTCAACCGCATCGGCACGTCGACCGAGTTCAACGGCATCAAGCTGCTCGACGGCAGCAACAGCACGGTCAGCTTCCAGGTCGGCTTCGGCACCACCGTCGGCGTCGACACGCTGGCCATCACGCTGCAGCCGGCGCTCACCACGACGTTGAGCCTCAACTCGCTCGACATCGGTTCGGGCGGCTCGACGACGACTGCAGTCACCAACATCGACTCGGCGATCAACACGGTCTCCGGCCTCCGCGGCACGCTGGGCGCGATCCAGAACCGCCTCGGCTCGACGATCAACAACCTCGCCATCCAGGTCGAGAACCTCAGCGCCGCCGAGTCGCGTATCCGCGACGTCGACGTCGCCTACGAGACCGCGCAGCTGACGCGTAACTCGATCCTGCAACAGGCGAGCATCGCCATCTTGTCGCAGGCGAACTCGCAACCGCAGTCGGCCCTGCAGCTGCTGCAAGGCTGATCCAAGCGATCGTCGGCTCGACGCAACGGACGGCGTCGCCCCTCGCGGGCGCCGCCGTCCGTCGCATTTCCGGGCAGCCTCGCCGAAGACGGGCAAGGCAACTTTGCGCGACTGTTGCGCATCGCAACACAGAGGCGAACTTCCTGCTCGCTGCCGCCGCGCCTTCCGTGCGCGTTGCCAACGGCGCGTCGCGAACCGCATCCATGCGTCGCGAAGAAACTGCAGTTCTCCGCTGGCCCCTTGCTCAAGCGGGTGTGCTGGACCGCCGTTGATCGAAGAAGCATCGAACCACACACCGACTCTCGAGTCGGCATCGATTCACTACAACAGGGATAGTCATGGGTCTTCGCGTCAATACGAACGTCACCAGCATCAACGCACAGCGCAACCTGTCGACGGTCACGGATCGCCTCAGCGGCAACTTCCGTCGCCTCTCGACCGGCTTGCGTATCTCCACGGCAGCCGACGATGCGGCCGGCCTCGCGATCAGCGAGCGCCTCCGCAGCCAGGTCCGCTCGCTCGACCAGGCCAAGCGCAACGCCAACGACGGCATCTCGATGGTGCAGACCGCCGAGGGCGCGCTCAACGAAGTGAGCAGCATCCTCACGCGTCTGCGCGAGCTCGCGATCCAGTCGAGCAACGGCTCCGTGTCCAACCAGGACAAGGAGACGCTCGACCAGGAGTTCCAGAGCCTCGTCAGCGAAGTCAACCGCATCGGCGCGTCGACGGAGTTCAGCGGCATCAAGCTGCTCGACGGCTCGAGCAGCTCGGTCAGCTTCCAGGTCGGCTACGGCACCACCGCGGGCACCGACACGCTGTCGGTCACGCTGTCGCCAGCGCTGAGCACGTCGTTGAGCCTCAACTCGCTCGACATCGGCTCGGGCGGCGCCACGACGACCGCGATCACCAACATCGACTCGGCGATCAACGCGGTCTCGGCCCTGCGCGGCACGCTCGGCGCAGTGCAAAACCGCCTCGGCTCGACGATCAACAACCTCGCCATCCAGGTCGAGAACCTCAGCGCCGCTGAGTCGCGCATCCGCGACGTCGACGTCGCCTACGAGACCGCGCAGCTGACGCGTAACTCGATCCTCCAGCAGGCGAGCATCGCGGTCCTGTCGCAGGCCAACAGCCTGCCGCAGTCGGCCCTGCAGCTCCTCGGCTGATCGAAGCGCAGAGTTCGAGAACGACGGCCGACGCTCCGAGAGGGGCGCCGGCCGTCGCGCATTTCTGGGGCTGTGGTTCTTGGCACACACACAGCAGCACGAGCCGCGCCAACCACCCTGCCCCATCGCGAGACCGTCGCTGTCGAAGACTTCGACACTCGACGCTCAAGCAGCTCCCGCGACTGCCCAGAATCTCTTCGGCGCGCACTTCCGCGCGTCGCAAGAAGGAACAAGGAGCAGTGCCATGGGTCTCAGGGTCAACACGAACGTGATCTCGATGAACGCGCAACGCAACCTGTCGCGCGTGACCGAATCGCTGGCCGGCAACTACCGCCGCTTGTCGACGGGCCTCCGCATCGCGAGCGCCGCGGACGACGCGGCTGGCCTCGCGATCAGCGAGCGCCTGCGCAGCCAGGTGCGGTCCTTCGAGCAAGCCAAGCGCAACGCCAACGACGGCATCTCGATGGTGCAAACCGCGGAAGGCGCGCTCAACGAGGTCGGCGACATCATGACGCGCCTCCGCGAACTCGCCGTGCAAGCGAGCAACGGCACGGTGTCCGGCGCCGACCGCGACACGCTGCAGCAGGAGTTCGGCAGCCTGATCGAGGAAGTGGACCGCATCGCCAAGTCGACGGACTTCAACGGCATCAAGCTGCTGGATGGAACGACCGGCACGGTGTCCTTCCAGGTCGGCATCGGCACGACCGCGGGCGTCGACACGATCGACGTCGACCTCGGCAGCGCGCTCGCGACCGACCTCGCCATCGACGTGCTCGACATTGGCTCGACCGGCAGCCCGTCGGCCGCGATCACCGCGCTCGACGCTGCGATCGACACCGTCTCGGGCCTCCGCGGAACGTTCGGCGCCGCGCAGAACCGCCTCGGCTCGACGATCCGCAACGTGTCCATGCAGGTCGAGAACCTGAGCGCCGCCGAGTCGCGCATCCGCGACGTCGACGTCGCCTACGAGACCGCGATGCTCACCCGCAACTCGATCCTGCAGCAGGCCAGCATCTCGATGCTCGCGCAGGCCAACATGATGCCGCAGTCGGCGCTGGCGCTGCTGCAGTGACCCAGGCGGACGCGCGGTGACACGCGCCTACGCCCACATGCGTAGGCGCGCGAACGGCGCGGCGGCATCGCAAGATCGCGGTGTTCTTCGACAGTGCGCGGCGAAATCCGACAACTGCGCTGCAGTCGTTCGCGATCGGTTGCCGACTTCTTGGACGGTGGACGCCTACATGGCGAACACCACCACACACCAAAGAGTCGCAACCGGGAAAGAACATGGGTCTTCGAGTTAATACCAACAGCGCGTCGATCAACGCGCAGCGCAATCTCGCGTCGGTCTCCGAGAAGCTGTCGGGCAACTTCCGCCGCCTCTCGACCGGCCTTCGCATCTCTACCGCGGCGGATGACGCCGCTGGCCTCGCGATCAGCGAGCGCCTTCGTTCTCAGATCCGCTCGCTCGACCAAGCGAAGCGCAATGCGAACGACGGCATCTCGATGGTGCAGACCGCGGAAGGCGCGCTGAACGAAGTCAGCAGCATCCTCACGCGCCTGCGCGAGCTCGCGATCCAGTCGAGCAACGGCTCCGTGTCCAACCAGGACAAGGAGACGCTTGACCAGGAGTTCCAGAGCCTCGTCAGCGAAGTCAACCGCATCGGCGCGTCGACGGAGTTCAGCGGCATCAAGCTGCTCGACGGCTCGACCAGCTCGGTCAGCTTCCAAGTCGGCTTCGGCACCACCGCCGGCACCGACACGATCTCCGTCTCGCTGTCCGCGGCGCTGAGCACGTCGCTGAGCCTCAACTCGCTCGACATCGGTTCGGGCGGCGCAACGACGACCGCGATCACCAACATCGACACGGCGATCAACACGGTCTCCGGCCTGCGCGGCACGCTGGGCGCAGTGCAAAACCGCCTCGGCAGCACGATCAACAACCTCTCGATCACGGTCGAGAACCTGAGCGCCGCCGAGTCGCGCATCCGCGATGTCGACGTCGCCTACGAGACTGCGCAACTGACGCGCAACCAGATCCTTCAGCAGGCGAGCATTGCCGTGCTCGGCCAGGCCAACAGCCTGCCGCAGTCGGCTCTCCGCCTGCTCGGCGTGTGACCCACGCCCCTGCGGCGCAGAGCCGCAGGGCAGTTCGATGCTGACAGTTGCCGGCGCGCTCACTGTGGGCGCGTCGGCGCTGTCGTTCTGAAGAGGAGGAGCCATGAACGTGGACGCCAAACTCCCGCTCGACGACGCGCAAGCGACGCGAGACCACCGTGTGCGCACCAACGCGAGCGCGGACCGCAGCAGCGAAGCTTCGCAAGGAGCACCTGCCGAACGAACGCAAGCCGGCGGGCCCGTCGCAACTTCGCGCAGTCGCAACGGCCGCGACGGCGATGCGGAGGGCAACGCCAATCGTGCGAGCAAGGACGAAGCTCGCGCCGAGGAGCGCCGACAGAGCGCCGAACGCGAACTCGCGCGGATGCTGCGCTTGCCAGCCGACACGCGCCTCGACATTGACGTCGATACCGAGAGCGAGGAAGTCCGCGTGTTCGTGCGCGAACGCGACACCGGCAAGATCGTGCGCGAAGTGCCGCCCGACGAAGCGCAGCCGCTGCTCGAGCGACTCGAGCAAGCGCGCGGCCTCCCGGGCTCGCTCGTCGATCGCTCGTTCTGAACGAGCCTTCGGCGCAGGAGACCCCAGCCCGGGAACGTCGCCAGACCGGGACACATCCGATCAAGTGGCACATGGAGTGTTCCGATACTCCACAGGGCGATTCCTTCGCCCCGATGGGAGCATCATGTCGAGCGCAGGAATCAGTTTCGGTGGACTCGGGTCGGGCCTCGACACCCGCTCGATCATCTCGGCCTTGATGGCCGTCGAGCGCCGCCCGATCTCCGCGCTCAACGCCAAGAAGTCGTCGCTCAACACGTCAAAGAACCTGTTCGGCGACTTCAAGAAGCTACTGACCGACCTCGACACCAAGGCGAAGGCGCTTGGCACGACGACGGACTTCTTGGCGATGAAGGCCTCGTCGAGCGACGAGGACGTGATGACTGTGCGCGCGGGCTCCACCGCGACGCCGGGCTCCTACCAGATCAAGGTGATGGCGCTCGCGTCATCCCAGGTCAGCGTCAGCAACGGACGCGCCGCAAAGGACGATCCCGTCTTTGGCGATGGCACGTTCTTCTTGAACGTCAACGGCACGGACCACCCGATCGACATCGGTGCTGGAACGGGCTACGCGAGCACGCTCGACGGCATCGCGCAGGCGATCCGTGACAAAGGCCTCGATGTCACGGCAGAAGTCGTCGACACGGGCCAAAGCGGCGCGCAACGCTACCAACTCGCGTTGCGCAGCACGGTCGTCGGCTCCGAAGGCGCATTCTCGCTGTCGCTAGACAGCGGCAACGCGTCGCTCAGCACGCTAGTCAACGAAGTCAACGCCAACGTGCGCGCGCCCGGCCAGGACGCGCACCTGCTCTACAACGGCGTCGACGTGTATCGCTCGTCCAACTCGGTAGGCGACCTGATCCCCGGCGTCACGCTGGACCTCAAGGCAACCGACCTCGTCAACCCGGTGACCGTCACGATCACGACGGATGCCGAGGAGACGAGCAAGAAGGTCAAAGAGTTCGTCGACACCTACAACAAGGTCGTCGACTTCATCGGGACGCAGAACCAACTCGGCGAAGATGGCGCCGCAAAGAACCCGCTGTTCGGCGACGGCACGCTGCGCTCGATCCGTTCGTCGCTGCGAACGATCGTCGGCAGTTCGGTAGACACCGGAAACACCGCGATCTCGATGCTCGCCATCGCAGGCATCGCATCGGACCGCGAAGGCAAGCTGACCTTCAACCAATCGAAGTTTGAGGAGAAGCTCGGCGAAGACGAACAAGCAGTCGCGAGCCTGTTCTCCGCGACCAACGTCGGCATCGCCTCGCGCCTCACGTCGCAGATCGAGGCCTACACCAGCAGCGTCGACGGCCTGATCAAAACGCGCCAAGACGGCTTCGACCGGATGATCAAGGACGCGCAGCGCCGCATCGACCAAGGTGAGGCTCGGCTCGTTCGCTTCGAGCAGAACCTCGAGCAGCGTTTCGCCAACCTCGAGACGCAGATCGCACGACTCCAAGGCCAAGGCAGCGCGCTGCAGGGATTCCCCGCCGCGCGTCGCTGACGCGAGCCAACAGCTACCCCAACGAGAAACCAAATGAGCTACGCCCACGCAGCAGCCGCTTACCAGCGCAACGCAGTCCTGACCGCGTCCCCCGAGAAGATCGTCAAGATGCTCTACGACGGCGCGATCAAGAACCTCGAACGCTGCCGCGAGTCGCTCGCCAACTCCGCGACCGCGCGCACGCCAGAGACGAGCGCAAGCCTGGGCAAGGCGATCGGCATCGTCGGCGAGCTGCGCGCGAGCCTCGACATGGCCGTCGGCGGCAAGCTCGCCGAAGACCTCGATCGCCTCTACGAGTTCAGCATCGACCAGATCACGCAGTCCAACAGCACGCGCACCGCGATTGGCGTGACCAATGCGCTCAAGGTGATCCGCACGCTGAAGGAAGGCTGGGATGTCGCAATCCCCGGCTGATGCCGAAACGAGCGGGGGCGCCGTCAAAGCGTCCGAACTGCTCGCTGCGCTCGAGCGCGCCTACGACGATGCGCTCACCGCCGCGATGAGCGGCGACCTGGAGTCGTGCGCCAACTTGCTCGCCGCGTGCGACACGTTGCTCGCGCGCTCACACGAAGCGCTGCACGACGAACCGTGCGAAGACGCGCGCCAAGGCGCGCTCGCGGCGCACGCGCGCCTATCGTCAGTGTTGACCGCGCAGCGCGACGAGACCGCTCAAGACCTCGCGCGCGTGCAGTTGGGCAAGAAGGCACTGCATGGATACGCCGGCGCAAGGCAGCTGGGTTCGCACGTCGAGCGACAGGCATAGCGACGACGCGCGGCGTGGGCGCATCGATGCGAGCGCGCGAATTGCGATACGGCCGTCACGCTGCGCCGAGTTGCGCATGCGATGCAGCCAGCGGATGGGCTTCCATGATGGTCATTCGCGATACGGCACATCGAAACACCGGAACTGCGCATGCCACAACCCAACCGCCCGCTCTGCGTCGCAGCCGCTAGCGCAGTTCTCATCGACCCCGACAAGACCGTGCGCCCGTGCTGCCGCTACTTCCCGCCGGAAGGAACGCACATCGCCGGCAGCTGCGCCGTGGGCCGCCTCGATGCGAACACGACGATCGCGGATGTGCGCAACAGCAAGGACTGGAAGAAGGTCGCTGAGTTGCTCGCAGCAGGCAAGACGCCGATCGGCTGCGCGCAGTGCATGCAGCGCGAACGCGACACGGGGCACGCAGGACGCAAGGACTACGACGACCCGGATTGGGAGAAGGGCCTCACGTTCTTGGAGGTTAACACCTCCAACATCTGCACGTTGCAGTGCCGGCATTGCGATGGGCACTACAGCCATCGATGGGCGCGCGTGCAGGGGATGCCGACGCATCGCGGCGATCCCGACGCGTTGCTGCGGAGCCTGCGCGAACTTGACCTGTCGCATCTCAACGCCGTCGCGTTCAAAGGCGGCGAGCCGCTGCTCAATCCCGATCTGCCTGCGACGCTGAAGCACCTCGACGCAATCGGCAGGCTCAGCCAAGTCACGGTGCGCATCACCACCAACGGCTCGGTCGCGCCTACAGAACTGCTGCCGTTGCTGAGCAAAGCCAAGCGCTGCGACATCGGCATCTCCGTCGATGGCGCGGGCGAGCTGCAGACCTACATCCGCCACGGGCGATCGTCTGCCGACAACATCGCGCGCTTCGTCGAGGCCTATCGCCGCCTGCCGCGCGTCAGCTTTGGAGCCATCGTTTCGGTGATGGCCTACAACGTGCCCGCGTTGCCGCAGATCGAAGCTTGGTGGTCTTCGGTCGCGGGCTACGACCCGAGAAGCAAGTGGCAACGTCGGTGGCAGCGATGGACTCGCAAGGCCGAGTTCCATCCGCTCACTTTCTTTCACTTCGTCACCTCGCCCGAGCATCTCGCGGTCCACTGCCTACAGGACCAAACTCGCGCGAAGCTCGCAGCTCGCTATGAGCAACTCGACCCTCGCGCCTACGGGCAAGTGGTCCAGATGCTCAAGATGC
>JBEELK010000134.1:0-19038 GCA_041168165.1 Planctomycetota bacterium
ACGCTGCGATCGCGATCTCTGAGGATGTGGCGGCGTGTTTGGAGCGGTTGCGAGCGCATGCGTTGCCGGAGACTGCGGCGGAGAAGGTCGAGGGACGCCGGAGGTTTCGCTACGAGGATGAGGACTGCGCGTATCTGGATCGGACACTCGTTGAGGTGTTGAGCGGCGTCGATCGGTTCTCGCGAGATGAGATCCAAGGTCTTCGCCAAGCCCATCTGGATGTTGTGTTGCAGGCTGCGTGGGCGAATGCACTGAGACGTGCGGGATTGGCGCCAGCAGCAGGCTCCGCTACCGAAACGGTGACAGGACTGCCCAAGCGTGTCGTGCACGCGAAGACCGGCATCGAGATGGTGCTGATCCCCGCTGGCGAGTTCACGATGGGTTCACCAGCCAACGAGGTCGGCCGCAATGACGATGAGAAGCAGCATCCGCGTGTGATCCGCAAGCCCTTCTACATGGGCGTCACCGAAGTGACGCAATCGCAGTGGCAGAAGGTGATGGGCGACAATCCCAGCAACTTCAAGGGCGATGGAATGCCGGTCGAGTGCGTCAGTTGGGAAGACTGCCAGAAGTTCGTGCAGAAGGTTGGCGATGGAATGCGGCAGCCAAGCGAAGCGGAGTGGGAATATGCGTGTCGTGCAGGCAGCAGCAGTCCTTTCTCGTTCGGAGCCAACATCACGCCGCAGCAGGTCAACTATGACGGCGAGCATCCGTACAATGGTGCTGCGAAAGGTCTAGATCGCGAACGGACTGTTCCCGTAGGCAGCCTCCCAGCGAACGCGTGGGGGATGCATGAGATGCACGGCAACGTTTGGGAGTGGTGCCAGGACGTCTATGCGGCGTATCCCGATCGAGGGACCGAAGCGCCCAACTCGGATAGCGGCCCCTTCCGGGTCTTCCGCGGCGGCAGTTGGAGCTTCTCCGCGGTCATCTGCCGCTCCGCGCTCCGGTTCTACTACGTCCCCGGCTACACGTACATCGGCGGCGTCGGGTTCCGGGTCGTGTTGGCCCCAGTTCTCGTCCAGTAATCGGCCAAGTCCATCGCCCGCGAGCAGGCGCAGGCACGGAGGTCCGAGCGGAGCCGGACCGGAGATGCCGAAGCCAGCGCGCGGGCGTGCCGTCATGCCACGCGGAGGGGGTTTGGGGGAGCTGCGCTCCCCCAACGCATCACATCCCAGCGCCACTCCTCGCCACCGCTGCGCGCATCACCTCAACCCGCACCTGATCCACAAACAACTCTGCGCGCGCGCCCGGACTAAAATCGCCAATCACCGTGACGCGCGCTTGCCGTTCCATCGTCACGTGCGCGAGGCTCTGCGTGACATACGTCAGCGTGCGCGCATTGGTGCCGGGAGAGGGCAGCTCCGCAATCGTGTCGAAGCGCTCGGCGACGGGATTGTAGAGGCTCGTGCGCAACGTCGAGTCCGCGTCGCTGCGGCTCAGCTTGGCGACGACGCGAACGCGCATCGCGACGATTTCGCCGGGCGTGGATCCTGGCAGCGTGCACTTGCAGTTGATGCCAGCGATCTCGCGGCCGTCGAACGTCGCGGTGCCGAGGATCAAGAACTGGCCGTCTTCGCTTTCGAGTTGGTTCTTGCCGCCTTGCGTGACGTTGCCGGCGCTGAGTTGCACTTCGATCGACGACAGCGGCACGGTGGTCGTTGCTGCGACGGGCGGAAGGCCAACCAGCGTCGGAAACGCGTCGACGCCGTAGCACTCCCATTGTTCGCCGGGCTCGATCAGTTGCGGATTGGCGCCGCCCGCGTCGAGCATCGACAAGCGCAGCGTCTGTTTGCCGAGCAACGGCTCGGCGATCGCGCACAGCATGGCGTTGCCATATGGCGCGTAGCGCGGCATGCGGACTTCGCCAGACGGCGCAAACAACAGGCTCTCGGCGCCGGTTTGCAGATCGACGCTCAAGAGGCGCGATGCGCCGGTCGCGAGCATGTCGACAAACGCGATCGTGTTGCCGTCGGGCGAGAAGCACGGCTCGCGCACGCCGAGCCCGGCCGCAGGCGAAGGGCGCGCGGTGCCAAACGGCAACAAGCCCGTGCCGTCGCCAAACGCGAGGTGCAATCGGCTCTGGCCGTTTTGGCGGCGCACAAACACCACGCGGTCCGTCGTGCGCGACCAGTCCGGTTCGCGGTCTTCGACGCCGGGGTCGGCGGCGAGGAATGGCTGCGGGTTTTGGCCGCTGAGTCCGCACGTCCATAGCCGCGAGTCGCCGGCGCGCGCGGTCGCAAACAACACGACATTGCCATCCGGCGACCAGCACGGCGTCTCGTCAAAGCCCGGCTCTGCGGTGATCCGCGCCTCGGGCGCAGCGCCACTTCGCCATGCGACATAGAGATCGCCCGTCGAGGCATTCCCCGCCGTCGTCTGCCGCGTAAACACGATGCGGTCGCCGTCGGGATGCACGCGCACATGCAACTCGCGCCCGCTGCGGTCGGCCACGCGAGTCGTGCCGAGGTTTTGCGCGGTGCGCAGCGCGATCTCCGCCGTCGACGAAGAACTGAGGCTTTGGCGACAGAACGCGAGTTGCGGCTGTTGGCCGATGCCGGTGTTGGGCGTCGAGTCCGACGACGACGAAACGGGCGAGCACGCGGCGGCGAGCAGCGCGGCGCATGCGGCTGCGATCGGCGAACGCAGCGCGCGGCCGCGGAAAGGGCGAAGGGTGGAGTGCGGCACGGCGGGGCAGTGTAGCCAGCGGCGCGAACTGGCGGGCTGCAGGCGTTGCGGATGTTGCGTTGCGCGCGACGACGCTGCGATGCCCGCGCGCGGATGGGATGCGAGGTGGGATGTGCCACGATGCGGTCGCACGCACCGCGATGCCCCGATGCCCCGATGCCGCGCCGATGCGCAACGCGCGTGCTGCTCCTATCCTGCTCGGCCCGTGAACCTGTCCGACTTCGACTTCGAACTGCCGCCATCCTCGATCGCGACCAAGCCGATGGAGCCGCGCGATCGTTCGCGGCTGTGCGTGGTGGACCGCAGCAGCGACAGCACGACGCATGCGGTGTTTTGCGACTTGCCGACGTTCTTGCGGCCCGGCGACCTGCTGGTGCGCAACGACACGCGCGTGCGCCCGTGGCGGCTGTGCGGGCGGCGCAAGACGGGCGGCAAGGTCGAGTGCTTGATCCTGCAGTTGCGCGGCGATGAGGGCGAAGGATTCGTCAAGCCGAGCAAGAAGCTCGCGCCCGGCGATGAAGTCGCGATGGAGGGCTCTGCGATCACGCTGCGGCTCCTCGAGCAACTCGATGGCGGGCATTGGCGTTTTGCACTGCGCGCCGAAGGCGGTGACGTGAGTGCCGCGCTCGAACGTCACGGCCGCGCGCCGCTGCCGCCGTACATCCAGCGCACCGGCGACGAGGATCCGACGACGGATCGCGAGCGCTACCAGACGGTCTATGCGCGCGTGCCGGGCGCCGTCGCCGCGCCGACCGCGGGGCTGCACTTCACGGATGCGGTGTTTCTTGCGCTCGCAGCGCGCGGCGTCGAGATCGCGTCGGTCACGCTGCACGTCGGCGAAGGCACGTTTGCGCCGATGCGCACCGACGTCGTCGAGGAGCACCGCATGCACGCGGAGGAATACGAGTTGCCCGCGGCGACCGCCGAAGCGATTGCGCGCACGCGCGCGCGCGGCGGCCGCGTGATCGCTGTGGGCACGACGAGCTGCCGCACGCTCGAGACCTGCGCCAACGACGATCGCACGGTGACCGCAGGCCGCGGCAGTTCTTCGATCTACCTCTATCCCGGGCGGCCGTTCCGCGTCGTCGATGCGCTGATCACCAACTTCCACCTGCCCAAGTCGACGCTGATCCTGTTGGTCGCGGCGCTCGCGGGGAAGGACCGCATTCTGTCGGTCTACCGCGACGCGATTGCGCGCGGGTATCGGTTCTACTCGTATGGCGATGCGATGCTGATTGTGTGATCGCCGACGGGTTGCCTTGGTTTGCCTAGCCGTCTAGCGTGCGCACATCGGCAGGCGCGTTGGTGGCAACGACGCTATGAACGTCGCGCCGACGTTTCGGGAAGGAGAAGGAAATGGAACCACGCAAGTCATCTCGTAGGCCGACCGTGACACTGACAGCGACTTGGGGCAACGACGATGCCGAGAGTTCGATCCGCATTAGCCGGAGGCGCTGGAAGGCGATCCAAGCAGGTGGTGAGGACTTCGAATCGGGCTTCGGCTGGTACGAAGGGGAGCGCTTTGAAGTGCGTTGGAGCTTTGGGAAGGGGTTGGTCTCCATTGACTCCTACGACGCCGGGACGTGCGTTAGGGACCGCGCTGTCGAGCGCCTCTACGTGCAGTTGCCTCCCGAGCCGTCGTAGTCGGACGTTCCGCCCTCGGCACGCGCTCGCTGCGAAGCTCCCTGGAGCGAACCCGCGTCGTCGCGCTAGAGCATCGCGCGCAACCGCGCCGCGGCCGCGTACGGATCCTGTGCCTTCAGGATCGCGCTGCTGACCGCGATGCGTCGCACGCCAAACGCGCGGAGGCGGAGCAGGTTGCTCGCGTCGATGCCGCCGATCGCGAACAGCGGGACGGGGCACGAAAACGCGGCTTCTTCGATCGCTTCGGCGGGCAGCCCTTCGGAGTAGCCCTTCGTCGCGGTGGGGTAGCACGGCCCAAACCCGACGTAGTCGGCGCCCGCGGCGACGGCGGCGTCGATCTGCTTCTTGTCGTGCGTGCTGACGCCGAGGGTCTGGCGGACGAGCAGTTTGCGCGCGACCTCGGGCTCCATGTCGTCCTGGCCGACGTGGGCGCCGTGCGCGCGGCCGCGGACGGCGAGCATGACGTCGTCGTTGACGAAGATCGGCACCGACCGCGCCATGCAGATGTCGCGGCAGGCGCGGAAGCCCGCGTCGTCGGGCTCCTTGCTGCGCCACTGCACGAGGTCGACGCCGCCCTTCAGCGCGTTCTCGAGCACGCGCCACGGCTTGTCCCCGGCAAGGGACGGCGTGAACAGCAGGTAGAGCCGGTGTGCAGGCGACAGCATGGGGACGGCGGGTCGGGAAGTTACCCGCCGTCCGGTCTGTGCGTCGCGCACATTCTGCGCGCGCGCCGCGGTTGCCGCGTGGCATGCAGCCGGGGCCCTGCGTAGCGTCTGTGCCTCTCGTGTTCCCGCATTCGTTCCTCCCCAACGCCGCGTTCTTCGCGGTCGGCTGCGTCGCGGCGGTCTATCTGCTGCGCACGGGGATGGCTGTGTTTGGGGCTGTGTTGCTCGCAGGCGTGGCGTTGTGCGCGGACTTGGCGCTCGTCGCTCGATTCGCGTTTGACGCGAACGGCCCGTGGTTTGGCGTCGGATTGTGGGGCATGCAGGGACTCACGCTGCTCGCGTGCGCGTGGCTCGCTGTTGCGCTGTCGCGGCGGCGTTGGTCGAGCGATGCCAAGCAGAAGGAAGAGCTGCTGCGCCTTGCGATGCAGCGCTACCTGTGCTGTGAGCACGATGCAGCGCGTGCGCTTTACGCGCGCGTCCGCCGCGCGGACCCGTGGGACCTCGGCGCGCGCATCGGCCTCGCCAACGTCGCGTGGCGACAGGGGCGGCCCGCGGCAGCGCGTCGCCAACTCACGATCGCGCGACAGTTGGACCGCGACGCGCGGCACGGCGACCTGATCGACGAACAGATTCGGCGCATCGCAGGCGGCGCGAATCGGTCGGGCGGAACGCGCGACGGGCGGACTTCGTAGCGAGCGCTGCCAGAGGGCCGCTGTGCGACCGGGTTTCCGCTGTGCGACCGGGTTTCCGCTGTGCGACCGGGCTCGCGTTGCGTTCGGCTCCGCTCGCGGCAACGGACTGCTGGTTCCCCTCCGCCTGAGCCGCGGACGAGGCATTCGTGCCTGGCTGACCAGCTCTCGGGTCCCCGATCGTGCAGATCGTGCAACTTCTTGGTGGGTGCCCTTGCGGCGGCGCGTTCCGGTGACGCCTGTCTGGTATCTACAAGGTAGCACACCACCATGACCCACGTCGCAACCCTCTCGCGCCTGCTGCCGTTCGTGGCAGCCGCCGCTTTCGGTTCTGCCCTCGCTGCGCAGAACCCGTTGCAGTCGCCGCCCGTGCCCGCCGGCAACCCGGTGACGCCTGCCAAGACGGTGCTCGGCAAGATCCTGTTCTGGGAGGAGCAGATGTCGAGCAACAACCGCGTGTCCTGCGGCACCTGCCACAAGACCGAGTTCGGCGGCGGCGACAACCGTCGCGCCCCGCACCCGGGCCTCGATGGCGTGCTCGGCAATCAGGACGACACGTCCGGTTCGCCTGGCGTGCCGAACAGCCGCGCCAACAACACCTACGCTCCCGACGCGGAGTTCGGCCTCGGCGAGCAGGTCACCGGCCGCGCCTCGCCGAGCTTCCTCACGGGCGCCTACTTCCCGGAGATGTTCTGGGATGGTCGCGCGCGCGGCGTGTTCACCAACCCGGAGACTGGTGCGGTGAGCCTCGCTGCTGGCGGCGCTCTGGAGAGCCAGGCCGTCGAACCGCCGCTCAGCGACGTCGAGATGGCGCACGACGCGCGCACCTGGAACGAGGTCAAGGGCAAGCTCGCGACCGCCGTTCCGATGGCGCTCGCGACCAACGTCCCGCCGGACATGGCGGCGGCGATCGCCACCAACCCGACGTACCCGCAGTTGTTCGCCGCCGCGTTCGGCGATACGGCGATCACCGCGGAGCGCATCGGCCTCGCGCTCGCGACCTACGAACGCTCGCTCGTGCCGAACCAGACGCCGTGGGATCAGGCGCAGCGCGGCGTGCCGGGCGCGATGACGCAGTCGCAAATCAACGGCATGAACACGTTCCTGCGGCCGCCGGGCCAAGCAGGCGGGTTCGGCTGCGGTGGCTGCCACGTGCCTCCGCTGTTCGCGGGCGTCAATGCTCCTCCTGGTGGCGGCGCTCCGGTTCTCTTCCGCAACCTCGGCTTGCGTCCAATCGCGGATGACAACGGTCGCCAAGCGGTGACCAACCTCGCCACGGATGCGGGCCGCTTCAAGACCCCGAGCCTGCGCAACGCAGGATTGCGCACGCAGTACATGCACACGGGTCAGTTTCAGAACCTCGGCCAGGTCTTGGGCTTCTACATCAATGGCGGCGGCCCGAACCTGATCAACAAGGACCCGCTGTTGGTCCGGTTGCAACCTCCGCCCCCGGCTCCGCCCATCCCTCCTCAGGTCATCAACGAAGTCATCGACTTCGTCAGCAACGCGCTGACTGACCCGCGCGTGCGCAACCGCCAGTTCCCGTTCGATCGGCCGACGCTGCTCAGCGAGCGCATTCCGACGATCGGCTTGCAGTTCGGCGCCAGCACTCCGGGCAGTGGCTTGCAGGTCCCTAGCATGCTCGCAGGAGTTCCTGCGAACATCGGCAACGCCGACTTCAAGGTTGGCGTCGGCAACTCGCTCGGTGGCGCGCCGGCGCTGCTCGCCGTGTCCACGACTGCTTCTCTGCCGGGGACCACGTTCGCGGGCTTTGCGCTCAACATCGGCTTGCCCGAACTGGCCCTGCTGCCGATCGCGCTTGAGGGCCCGGCAGGCCTACCGGGTCGCGGCTTCGGCACGGTGATGTTCCCGGTGCCGTTCGATCCGGGCTTCTCCGGCCTGACGGTGTTCGTGCAGTGGTTCGTCGCTGATCCGAACGGCATCAGCTCGGTCGCTGCCTCGCGCGGCGCGGAGATTCGGTTCTTCTGATCGAAGCGCGAGTCTCGTTCGACGACGGCTCGGTTGCGATGCGCAGCCGAGCCGTTGTCGTTTGTGGACGGTAGTCTCTCGCGCGCGGCTCCTTCGCCGAGCCAGCTACGCCCGATGCCGATTCACGTTCGCGTCGACGACTTGTCCTCTGCCGAGGTGCGCGCGCTGGTCGCGGAGCATCTCGTTGGGATGCGCGGCCACACTCCGAAGGGGCACGTGCACGCGCTCGCCGTCGAGAGCCTGTTGTCGAAGGACATCACGTTCTTCGCTGCATGGATCGATGGCGCGCTGTGCGGCTGCGGCGCGATGCGCGAACTCGACGCGACCACGGGGGAAGTGAAGTCGATGCGAACGCGCGCCGCGTTCTTGCGGCGCGGCGTTGGCCAAGCGGTGCTCGATGCGATCCAGCAACTCGCGAGGCAGCGCGGCTATCGCAGCCTCGTGCTGGAGACCGGAACGGGCGCGGCCTTCGACGCGGCGCACGCGCTCTACCTGCGCAATGGCTTCGCGTGGCGGGCTGCGTTTGGCAGCTACGAGCAGACGAGCTTCAACGTCTTCATGCAGAAGGACCTCTCTGGAACGCCTTCCCTCTGACACGCATCCGTGCGGCGGTTGCTACCTTGCTTCTTCTTGAGCCTGCAGTAACCCATTTCGAACCATGCTCGCCACGCTGCTCTTCTCGTCCTTGTTCGCGCTCGCGCCGCAAGCGCCCGCCGCCCCGCAAAAGCCAGCGCCGGTCCGGATTCAGCAAGCTCCGGTCGAGGATGAGGAGGAGGTTCCGATCGGCAAGTGCGAGCGCACGATTGCGGTCGGTCCCTACGGCATCCAGACGTTCTTCTACCGGCCAGAACGTTGGATCGGTCAGCGCATGATCGTCGTCATGCACGGCGTGCTGCGGAACGCCGACGAGTACCGCGACCACTCCGCCGCGATGGGGGATCGCCTCAACGCGCTGATCGTGGCACCGAAGTTCGACAGCGAGCGCTTCCCGAGTCGCGCCTACCAACGTGGCGGCATCCTGCGCGAGGACGGCACGGCGGCGCCGATTCAGGAATGGACCTATTCGTTGATCCCGCCGCTCGCAGCATCAGTGCGTTCGATGGTGCGCGTGGAAGGCATGCCCTACACGATCCTCGGCCACTCGGCGGGCGGGCAGTTCGTGATGCGCATGAGCGCGTTCTTGGACTCGGGCGCAGAACGGCTCGTCGCGGCCAATCCGGGCACGGACCTGTTCCCGTTGCGATCGATGCCGTTTGGCTATGGCTTCGGCGGCCTGCCAGAAGCGCTATCGAACGATGACGCGATCCGTCGCTACCTCGCGGCGCCGCTCACGATCTACCTCGGCACTGCAGACGACCAACCCGACGAGAACTTCGAGACGAGCGAGCGCGGCATGGCGCAGGGCTCGGGTCGTCATCAACGCGGCCTTGCGTGCTACTGGACCGCCAAGACGCTCGCGGAGTCGCGCGGGTGGACGTTTGGTTGGCGACTCGTTGAAGCGCAGGGCGTGGGCCACGACCACGAGAAGATGTTTAACCATCCCAACTGCGAACTCGCGCTCTACGGAACGGGCGGCGTGCCGATGCCCGAAGCGAAGTCGGGTCTGCCGGCGGACCAGCAGAAGCAAGAGCAGCAGCCACAGCGCGCGGGCGGCAAGTGACGCCGCTGCCGCGCGCGTTTGCGATCAGCGGATCTTCTCGCTGATCGTCTTCGCCTGCAGGAACTGCAGCAGGTAGTCCGGGCCGCCAGCCTTGCTGTCCGTGCCCGACATGTTGAAGCCGCCAAACGGATGCGCGCCGACGAGCGCGCCGGTGCACTTGCGGTTGATATAGAAGTTGCCGACGTGGAAGTGGCGGCGAGCCTTCTGCTTCTTCTGCTCGTCGTTCGTGAACAGCGCGCCCGTGAGGCCGTATTCGGTGTTGTTGACGACGGCGAGGCCTTCTTCGAAGTCCTTCACGCGCACGAGCGCGAGCACCGGGCCGAAGATCTCCTCGACGCAGATGCGCGCGTCCGGCTTCACGTCGCCGAACACGGTGGGCTTCACGTAGTAGCCCGTCTTCGCGCCTGCTTCGCCGCCGATCAGCAGCTTGCCTTCCTTCTTGCCGAGCTTGACGTATTCGAGCGTCTTCTTCTGTGCCGCGGCATCGACCATCGGGCCCATGTAGTTAGCCGGATCGCTCGGGTGCCCTTGCGTGAGCGCTTCCACCTTGGGCAGCAGGCGCTTCACGAACTCGTCGTAGACGTCCTGGTGGATCACAGCGCGGCTGCATGCCGAGCACTTCTGGCCCTGGAAGCCGAACGCCGACGCGACGACGGCATCGACGGCCTTCTGCAGATCGCATTCCTTGTCGACGAGGATGCTGTCCTTGCCGCCCATCTCGGCAACGAGGCGCTTCATCCAGATCTGGCCCTTCTGCGTCTTCGACGCTTGCTCATGGATCCAGAGGCCGACGTCGCGGCTGCCCGTGAACGAGATGAAGCGCGTGAGCTTGTGTTGCACCATCGCGCCGCCGACCTTGGAGCCGGGGCCGGTGACGAAGTTGAGGACCTGCTTCGGCAGGCCGCACTCGTACATCAACTCCGCGAACTTCGCGGCGACGAGCGGTGATTGCGACGCGGGCTTCACAACGACGGTGTTGCCGGCGAGCAATGCAGCGACCGTCATGCCCGCCATGATCGCGAGCGGGAAGTTCCACGGCGGGATGATCACGCCCACGCCGAGGGGGATGTAGATCATCTCGTTGCGCTCGCCGTCGACGGGCGTGACGAACTGCGGCTCCGCCATGCGCAGCATCTGGCCCGCGTAGTACTCGAGGAAGTCGATCGCTTCGGCGGTGTCCGCGTCGCCTTCCGCCCACGACTTGCCAACTTCGTAGCACAGCATCGCGGACCACTCGTGCTTCTGCGCGCGCATCTTCTGCGCGGCCTTCATCACGATGTCGATGCGCTGCTGCACCGGCGTCTCGGCCCACGCCGGGAACGCAGCGTGCGCCGCAGTGACCGCGCGATCGGCGTCGTCGACGGTGAGTTCTTGGAACGTACCGACCGTGCGCGTGGTCTCGCCCGGATCGTGCGTGTCGAACGTCTTGCTGCCCGTGACCTTCTCGCCGCCAATCCAGCACGACCAGGTCTTGCCGAGGATCTGCTCGCGGACCTTCGTGAGCGCTTGTTGGAACGCTTCCTTGTTGGCGGGGGTGGAGAAGTCGGTGAACGGCTCGTTGCGGAAGTTCTGCAGCTGCATGGCGCCTCGCACGGAAATGAAGGGCGAGGAATGTAGGAGTGCTCCGCGCAGGTCGCAAAAAAAAGGAACGGCCCGCCGGGAGATGACCGGCGGGCCGCGACTTGGATCAGGGATTAGCGAGCGCGATCTGACGCAGCGCACGGGAACAGGGACCCCGCGCTGCGTCGTGTTCGATCAGGAGGCCTGCCAGCGGTGGCGCTGGACCGTCTCCGAGAAGCGCGACTGGTCGTCCTTGTTGAACAGTTGGACCTTGCTGCCGCAGGACACGCAGAACGAGTGGTCCATGCTCATCAGGTAGCGCACGTATTCCTTGCACTGCTCACACCACTTGCGCTCACCGTAGAAGTCTTGGGTCGACATCGTTCTGTTCTCTCGGGTTCAGGCTCGGCAGTCCGTCGTGGACTGCGCACGCCAGAGAGAAAGCAAGCGCCTTGCCAAGTGTGGAAGTCCGCCACGCACGTGATGGGAAAGCGCGATGGCGCTGGGCTCATTTCGTATGCGGCGCATCGCGCATCGCGTCGCGACTTGGCGACGCCACGCGACAACCGTCGCAATGCGCAGACGGTGCGATCTGCGCAGGTCAACGCATGGAGTCGATGCGCGCGTTCGCATCGGCTGCTTGTGCGCGTCCGAGAACTCGGACCCGTCGCGTCGCGGCGACGCATCGCGCGATTGCCGCGCGCGGCGCCGCGCTATCTGCGCGATGCGAGCGCGCGTTCGATCTCGGATGCGACGATCGCGTCGGTCTCACGGGCGCGCGCGGCATCGAGCTGCGGATGGCGCGCGTCGATGCGACCGATGGCCCAGGCCGCATGGCCCCGAACTACCGGGTCTTCATCGCGCAACGCAGCAAGCAACGCGGGCATCGCGGATGGATCGCCGAGGTTGCCGAGCGCCACCGCCGCGTTGCGACGCAAGCCAGAGCGCGTCGCACGGCGCATCGCCGTGCCAACCCATTCGGACTCGTAGCGCGCTTCGTCGAGGTCGAGCACGTCGACGAGCGTCCACTGCGACAGCAGCGTATGCGGACGAAGGTCCTTTTCGCGATCTTCGCCGTGCACGTCGAGCAGCGGGCTCTTCTTCTGGAACGGGCACACTTCGAGGCAGACGTCGCAACCAAAGAAGCGATCGCCTTGCGCTTCCCGCAGCTCCGGCGCCGCGAATCCGCGCAGCTCGATCGTCGTGTAGCTGAGGCAGCGTCGCGCGTCGACTTCGTGCGGCGCCACGATCGCGCCGGTTGGGCACGCGTCGATGCACGCGGTGCAGGTGCCGCACGTGCCGATCGCGGGCTCGTCGAACGGCAGCTCCATCCCGGTCAGCAACTCGCCGAGTTGCAGATACGGCCCGTGCGTGGGGGAGATCACCATCGCGCTCTTGGCGAGGAACCCGATGCCCGACCGCACCGCGAGCGCGCGCTCCAAGACCGGCACGGCGTCCGCGCCGCCGTTGCAGGTGCCGTAGGGCACGCCTTCGCGCTCGAGCCGTTTGCGCAGCGAGAACACACGGTCCTTCAGCCAGCGGTGGTAGTCGCGGCCCGCCGCGTAGCGCGCCACCTGCCCGCCGCCGAGCAACTCCGCCTTGGGGCCGCCGTAGTCGACGGCGAGCGCGATTGCGGACTGCACGCCCTTGCGCCATGAGTCCGGGGCGAGGATGCGCTCCTTGTTGTCCTCGAGGTAGCGCATCTCGCCGTGGCGGCCCTGCTCCAGCCAATCCAGAAAGTGCTGGCCGTGCGGGCCTGGGTCAGCCGGGCCAAAGCGCACCAGCTGGAAGCCGCAGTCGTGGGCGAGTTCGCGGACCAGGGAGGGAGATATGGGCATTGCGCCGGGGAACAGTTCTGCGGGCGTTCTGCTGCTCGGCTGCTCAAGCAAATGGGGCAGTCCGGCCGATTCTGACTCTACCAAGGCCCCCGTGCCGTGGCGTGTTCCCGATCATGACCGACCCGCGCGCTACCGATCTCTCCGCCCCGATGCTGTCCGCTGACGAGACGATGCCGCGGCCAACGCATGCGACGCATGCGCACGCGACGGAGCGCCTCGATGACGTGGCGCCACACCGCGCGTTTGGGCCGGGTCGTCCAGGCAACCTCGTCGTGACGCCGGAGACGGCGACGCAAGGGCTCGAAGTGCTGCGCCGCGAAGCGCTCGGCGCGCGGCAGCTGGGCCATCGCTTGCTCGCGCAGGTCGAGAGCCAGGATGTCCTTCTCAGCGAGCTGAAGAAGACGATCGCGGCGATCGAGAGCGAGGCGTCGGACGGCGCACGCGTGACGCTGCAGCGCCTGTCGCGCACCGCGCACGAAGTGATGGAGTGGTGCGACGCGGTCCAACTCGAACTCGAGGCCGAAGGCCGCCACGCGGTGGCTGGCCTGCAGGCGATCGACGTGTTGGACCTCGTCCACGACGTGCTGCACGACCTCACGCGCGCGGGCTCGCAGCGCATCGTCTACGTCGCAGGCCACGCGAACGCGTCGGTCTGGGCGTCCGTGCCAGCGCTCGGTCGCGTGCTTCGACTTGCGATCGAACTCGTCGATGCGCGCATCGAGAGCCAGGGCGCGATCCACGTCGAGGTCGGCGAGGATGACGACGGGCACTTCGTGCGCGTCGTGGGCAACGGCGAAGCGAAGGGTGAGCCTGGGCCCGATCGCGTCGAGGAGTTCCGCGATGCAGCCGAGTCGGCGCACGTCGCTGTGTTGCGCGACGAACAGACGGGCGGGGCCGCTGGGCTGGTCTTGCGCATCGCGACGAGCGCGCGCGGGCCGCTGCTGCCGATCGCCTGATCGAGCCGCAGTCCCGGCCGCCGCCGCCGCGGGTGAAGAATCGGCAACGGGCTCTTGTGCCCGCCTCCCCCCGGTCCAAAGGGATCCGGCAGCTTTGCAGGTTGCGCCACCTGTGGCACGATCCGCGAGCTGAACGTTCGGGATCCCCCAATCCCAGGAGGCGACGCGATGCATGCCACTGCTCCGCTCCAAGAACTGACCCCCGCGCTGCGAGGGCGCTTGCGCGCTCTCTGGGAGCGCACTGGCCACGCCGCGCTCGGTCAGCTTGCGGATGGCAAGGCGCCGCACGACGGCGCAGCATTCGAGTCCAAGCAGGATCGATCCGACTGGATCAGCACGTGCTTGATGGACGCGTTCAAGGCGACGGGGGACGCCGGAGTGTTCGCGCTGCTGTTCGAGTGCAATGAGCAGGCGTTCCTGCTTGCGCTGCACACGCAACTGCGGCGCACGCGCACGCATGTCGACGCGGCCGACGCGCTGCAAGAAGCCTTCCTCAACATCTATCGCTATCCGCACCGCTTCCATCCCGACCGCGCCGATGCGTTTCGCAACTGGGGCCACCGCATCGTTCGCAACACGGCGCTGAAGTTCTTGCGCGGCGAAGGGCGGTTGTCGCGGCAACAGAGCCTTGAGGACGAGTTTCAGTGCGAGGACGTTCGCGCGCGCACGCCGTTGCGCGCAGCGGACGAGCATGAAGGCGCAGAGCTCGTCGATCGCGCATACCTGCTCTACCTCAACCTCTATCTGCTGCACTTCGGCAAGCTGTCGCCGAAGGAGCAGCGCGCGCTGACGATGGTGGAGATCGAAGATCGTCCCTATCGCGACGCCGCGGCAGAGCTCGGCATCCGGCTGGAGAACCTCAAGATGGTGATCTTCCGCGGTCGGCAGAAGATCTTCCGCGGCATGTCGCAAACGCTCGCCGCGATGGCCGCAGCGGACGATGCGCAGAAGAGCAAGCTGACGACGCGCAGGCTGATCGTGCGCGGCAACACGGCACCCCATGCGACTGCCGCGTCGGATGTGCGGATTGATGCCGCGCCCGCGCAACTCGAAGCGTCGAGCTGACTATCTCCCTCGCCCTCCGATTCGATTCCCCTTCCCACCGCCGCATCGTGCCTCCCCCCGACGCCATGCCGTGTTTGCAGATCCAGGCGGACTTGTCCGCGATGGTCGATGGCGAACTCGACGCGGCATCGGTGCGACGCGTGATGGTGCACAGCGACGTCTGCGATGGATGTCGCGAGTTCCTTGAGGGCATTCGCAGCCAAGTCCGATTGCACCGCGCATCGCACGCTGCGATGGCGGAGCCGAACGGCGCTGGCAGCGTGGACGCGAAGGCCTTGGCGTTGCGCGCGAAGCTGACCGAGAACCGCGCTCGCCTCGGTCGCATCCTCTACGAGCTCGGCCGCGGCTTTGCGTTGATGGGCCTGTCGCCGGACTTCTCGCGCGACGTCGCCAAGGAGCCCGTGCCCGTGCCGGACCTCGCGATGCGCGGCAAGAGCTTCCTCGACGAGGTCACGCGCTGGGCGCGTGGCGCTGGTCAGAGCGACGGCGAGTGGGTGGCGGCGAAGGAACTGTTCGAGGCTTCCTCGCATTCGTCGATCGAGAACCTAGCGAAAGGCCAACGTCTGCTGTCCGAGTGCCTCGCGCTGCAGCCTGACTTGCACGAAGCGCGCATCTACTTGGGCCTCGTGCACAGCGTGCGCGGCCAGCGCAGCCTTGCGCGGCGACAGTTTGCCGCGGTGCTCGACGCAACCTCGGAGCCCGTGATGCGCGGGTTCGCGTTGCTCAACCTCGGCAACGTGCATCTGCAAGAGGGCGATCCCGAGAGCGCAATTGCGGCGCTGCGGCAACTCGTCGACTCGGGCGTCGTCGGCAGCCAGCCGCGCTTTGGCATGGCCTACTTCAACCTCGCGCTCGCATCGGCCCTGCTGCGGCGATTCGACGACAGCCGAGCGTGGTTCCAGCGCCTGCATGACGAGATGCCGCACAAGCGCAATCTGGTGGCGAGGGAGTTGACGAAGCGCAGCCAGTTCGTGCATCTATTACGGGCCAACCCAGAAGCCGAGCGCCGATTGGCCGCCGACTTCCCTGCGTGGTTCCCGCTGACCTCGAACGCGCAACCCAAGAACGAAGCGAGCTGAGATGAACGCATCCCTCCGTGCCCTGCTGCTCGCGCTCGCGGCGTTCGTGTTCGCGCTCGCGGGCATGTCGGCTGGCGGCGGCGGCGATGGCGGCGTGTGGATTCTGCCGCGCAGCAACCACGTGTGCAGCATGCCGATTTCGGGTGTGCAGGTGCTGACCCCGCCGCGCGATTGGCGCACGGCGACGGCGCCCAAGACGGACTTCGTGATGCAGTTGCCGTCGGAGATGGGCGCTGCGACCGCGCAGGTCGTCGATCGTCGGACGGGCATTGCGCTGCCGATCCGCATCGTCGGCAAGACGGTGACGATTCCGCTCGCGTCGCTGCGTGCGTTGCTCGCGCAGTCGAGCGGGGCATCGGCGGACGGATTGATCGTCGACGCCAACGGCCTCGGGTTGCTGCTCACGATTCGTCGCGTCAGCGCGACGGATGTGCGCATCGACGTTTGGTGATCCTGCGCAGCGCGGCGTTGCGCCGCTGCGCGGTCACGCGAGCGAACGCAGCATGCGGCGCGGATCGTTGGTGCACATCGCGTCGACTCCGAGCGCTCGGCCACCGTGCCAACTCAGTTCGTCGTCGCTGGTGTAAGTGACGACGAGCAATCCCGCCGCGTGCGCGCGATCGATCGCATCGCGCGTGAGTTCCGTCGCATGCCAATGCACGAACGACGCGCCGATGCGCAGCGCCGCCGCGATCGCGGAGTCGTCGAGTTGCGCGTGACTGTCGGTGGGGCCTAGGAGCCCGAGCGCGATGTCATTCGCGAGCGAACGCACGCGCGCGACGAAGTCCCAGTCGAACGACTGAACCAGCACGTGCTCCGCCGCGCCGATCCGGCGCAGGAAGTCGACGTAGGCCTGCGCATCGCCGCCCTTGTGTTCGATCATCGGGATCGAGTGGGGCAGCATCACCGCGAGCGCCTGCTCCAAGGTCGGAATGCGCGCGCCCGCGTGCTCGCTGCCCTTCCATGCTCCGGCGTCGAGTTGTTGCGCGCGCGACAGCGGCAAGTCGGCAATGCGCGCGCCAGGCCCTAGGGCCTTCGCGGCGTCGGTCGTGCGATCGAGTGTGAGGTCGTGCAGGCACACGAGCGCGCCGCACGAAGTCTGCTGCACGTCGAACTCCTGCATCTTCGCGCCCATCGCGACGGCGCTCGCGAACGCAGGCAGCGTGTTCTCGGGGAAGTTGCGGCTGTCGCCGCGATGCGCGGTGACGACGGGGCGTGTGCGCGCGAGTTCGCGAAGGCGCGAGACGACGGGGAAGGCGTGGGCGGGCGTCACGATGCGGTTCTATCGGCGCGCGTTCGCTCTCGACATGGGGCGGAATGCCGCGCAACTGGGCCGAAGCTGCTGCGGTGCCGTGGCCGATAGATGCGATGGCATGGACAGAGCCGCCACCGGATCGCAACCCGCCGCGACGTCCGCAGCGCACGCGCTGCAGGGCGTCCACGTGGCCGCGGACGGTGAACGGCGCGAGGTGGCGGTTCGTGTCGTCCCGGTCGCCGTTGGCGATCGGTTCCGCGCGACGGTTGCGCAGATCGAGCAGGGAGTCATCTGGCTCGGCTACCGCGGCTCCGTGTTTGCGGCGAAGGCGGATGCCACGCTGCAACCGGGCCTGAGCTACGACTTCGAGGTCACGCGCGTCGAGCCGCAGGTGGAACTCGCGCTCGTCCGCGGAGCCGCGATGGGATCTGTGCCCGATGCGGATCATGCATCGCTGTCGGGCAAGAGCTTGGCAACGTCGCTTCTCGCGCTGGCTCGCTCGTTGCCGACGCGCGCGAGCACGGATGGCAGCGCAGCCACTGCGTTCACTTCTGCGATCGACGCATGGGCGCGCGGCGATGCGTCTGCGCATTCGCTGCGTTCGATCACCAAGCTGCTCGGCCACGACCTCGAAGCGCGCGTGCTCGCGTTGGCGAATGCCGATGGGATCGCAGAGAGCCACCAAGACGCCGCGTCGCTGCGCGACACTGCCAAGGCGCATGCGTTGCAGTTGCTCGCTGACGACTCTGCTGCGCAGAAGCCAAAGCAGGACGCTGCGCAGTTTGTTGCCGCGATGCACGCGCAAGAACGCGACAACGCAGCGCGCGCGGAGGCGCGGCTGCCGATGTGGACGCCATTGCCCGCATGTCCGGCGATGGGGCTCACGGATGCGCGCATGTTCTTCTTTGCGCACGATCGCGAGGCTGCGCCCGAGCGCCGCGATCGCGACGAGAAGGGATTCACCGCCGCGCTGCTGCTCGACTTCACTTCGCTCGGCGCGCTGCGCGTCGACGTCGAAGTTGGCGAGGACGGAGTGCAAGCGACGTTCTTGGCCACGAAGGCGGAGACGGCCGCGATGCTGCACACGGCGTTGCCGGAGCTTGCGATATCGCTGGAAGCATCGGGACTTGCGGTGAAGGGCCTTCGCGCCATGCGCGTCGCTGGCGCATTGCCGGTTGCAGACCTCGCTCCGTTGCGTCGCGATGGAGCCGCATTGGTGGACGTCCATGCCTGAGCCGCGCGATCCAAGGACGCCGTCGGGCAAGCGCGCCATCGCGCTCGGCTACGACCGCGGCAAGGACCATGCGCCGCGCGTGCTCGCGCGCGGCGGCGGCGACGTCGCGGACCGCATCGTCGAGGCGGCGCAGCAGCACGGCATCCCGATCGAGCGCGACCCCGATCTGCTGCAGTGCCTGCAGCCGTTGTCGTGCGGCGCGGAGATCCCGGTGGCAGCGTTCGAAGCGGTGGCGGGCATCCTCGCGTTCCTCTACCGCAAGAACCGCGACGGTTCGCATCCGACAGCACGGCCTCGCTAGTCTCTGCCGCGCATGGCGCGACCCCGCGATCCCGAACTGCGCGAACGGCTCGTCGCCGCGGCGACGCCGTGCCAGACGGTCAACTCAGCCCCCTAGGTATTGCTCTCCAAATCTGGCTTAAGTGCATGCCTCGCTCTTCGGGTATTGCGCTCGATCTCGCGCAGGCAGAGCAATTCGTGAGCTCGCACGCGCATCGTAAGCGACCGCTCGCGGCCAATCAGAAGTCCAATGAGAAGACAAACCCCCCCACTGATCATGCAGGCCCTGCCCACGTCTGGCCCTTCTGAGCGACGTGAGCTGTCCGAGGCAGATATGGTGCGATCCGCTTCTTGCATCCGCTCCGCAAGCGCAATGATTGGGGCAAAAAACCCAAGGGCGCCTAGGAGTAGGCCCCAAATCAAAATGGTGAGGTGAG
>JBEELK010000135.1:0-9773 GCA_041168165.1 Planctomycetota bacterium
ACTTGCCCGTCCTCGACGAGGAACGGCACGTCGTGCGGGCGCACTTCGAGCACCGCGCGCGTGCCCGTGGTTCCGCCGAAGCCGTTGTCGAAGAAGCCGGCGTAGTTGGTGCGCAACTCGCCGATGCCGACGTCGTAGGCCGCCATCTCGGCTGCGAGGTGACGCGGCACGCGCACGCGCTCCTTGCTTGCGAAGATGTAGAACTCCTCGGGCTCGACGATCATGCGGCCCTCAGGCGCCTCATGGATCGGCTCGAAGTAGGCGAGCGCGTCGTGTCCGGCTTCGATCGCGGTGTCGACGATGCCCGCGTAGCGCTTCGCGACGTAGCCGACGGGGCCTTGCAGGTCCCGGTCCTTGCGCATCGCGACGCCCATGCAGAGCCCGCCATCGAAGCGCACCTTGTCGATCGGGATCGGCGAGCCGGTGTCGTCGAACAGCAGCGGCGAACGCTGGTATTCGGCCTTCAACTCCGCGTCCGTCAGTTGCGACTCACCTTCGCTGAATCGGATCTGGCACAGCGACAGGCCGGTTCGCACGCGAACGGGGAAGCTGCGCGGCACGATCTCCAAGAACATCGGCCCGGTGTAGCCCGGCGGCACCGTCTCGAATCGCCCGCACTTGTCGGCGAGCAATCGCGTGAACAAATCGAGGCGTCCCGTGGACGACTTGGGATTGGCGCGGACCAGATAGGGCAACGGCTTCTCGATGCGTTCGAGCAGCGGGACGATGTAGCAGTGGCCCTTCTCGAGCACCGCGCCGTCCGTCAGGTCGAACGTGTAGAGCGTCATCTCGTCGAGCCGGTCCGACACGCGGCAGTGTTCTGGCAAGAAGCCAGACCGGACGCGGTAGCCGCGCGTCGCGAGGCGAAGGTCCAGCGAACTCGGCTGGATCTGGGCTCGCGCGATGGCGGGCGTGCTGGCGATGGCGCCTTGGTCGATCAAGGCACGAAGCTGCTGGTAGACGAGGATGCCGCCCATGAGGGGCGAGAACGCTAGCGGGCACGGCGGTGCGGTGCACGCTTTCGCCAGCCGGCATCGATGCGTTGCTCGTCATTCTCAACGGCGCGGTTGGCCGCGCCTTGCCCGCTCGCTAGCCTGCTCGCCCCAAACCCCATGAACATCCACGAGTATCAGGCCAAGGAAGTGCTGGCTCGCCACGGCGTGCCGGTGCCCAAGGGCATTCCGTGCGACACGCCTGCGCAAGTCCGCCAGGCGTTTACTGACCTAGGCGGCGGCCTCGCCGTCGTGAAGGCGCAGATCCACGCGGGCGGCCGCGGCAAGGCAGGCGGCGTCAAGCTCGTCCGCTCGGCCGATGACGCCGAGAAGATCGCGCAGGGCCTGATCGGCAAGACGCTCGTCACGCCGCAGACGGGTCCCGAAGGTCGCGTCGTCAAGAAGCTCTACGTGACGCAAGGCGCGGACATCGATCGCGAGATGTATCTCGCCGTCGCGATGGACCGCGCAGCGCGCGCGCCCGTCGTGATCGCAGCCGCGGAAGGCGGCGTCGAGATCGAGCAGCTCGCGCACGATAAGCCCGAGGCTCTGCTCCGCGTCGCGGTGCACCCGGTCAAGGGCATCCTGCCGAACCAGATCCGTCGCATTTGCTTCCACCTGGGCCTCAAGGGCGACCAGATGAAGGGCGGCGCGAAGGTGTTGCAGGGCCTGATGGACGCGTTCATGGCGACCGACGCTTCGCTCGCGGAGATCAACCCGTTGATCACCACGAAGGATGGCCAGGTCATGGCGCTCGACGCGAAGTTCAGCTTCGACGACAACGCGCTGTTCCGCCACAAGGACATCGCTGCGTTCCGCGACCTCAACGAAGAGGACCCGAAGGAGATCGAGGCGAAGAAGTTCGACCTCAACTACATCGCGCTGTCCGGCAACATCGGTTGCATGGTCAACGGCGCCGGCCTGGCGATGGCGACGATGGACGTCATCCAGCAGAAGGGCGGCATGCCTGCCAACTTCCTCGACGTCGGCGGCGGCGCGAACAAGCAGCAGGTCACGAACGCGTTCAAGATCCTGCTGAGCGATCCCAACGTGAAGGGGATCCTCGTCAACATCTTCGGCGGCATCATGAAGTGCGACACGATCGCCGACGGCGTCATCGCCGCCGCGCGTGAAGTGAAGCTCTCGGTTCCGCTCGTCGTTCGCCTCGAAGGCACGAACGTCGAGTTGGGCCGCAAGATGCTGACGGAGAGCAAGTTGGACCTGCAGACCGCGGTTTCGCTCGACGAGGCCGCAGAGAAGATCGTCAAGGCAGCGGGAGGGCACCGATGAGCGTTCTCGTCAACGGAGAGACCAAGATCCTCGTCCAAGGCATCACCGGCGAAGCCGGCGCCTTCCACACCAAGAACTCGCTCGCCTACGGGACCAAGATGGTCGGCGGCGTGACGCCCGGCAAGGGCGGCCAAACGACCGCAGACGGCGTGCCCGTGTTCGACACGGTCGCCGCGGCCAAGAAGGCGACGGGCGCAACGGCGTCGGTTGTCTACGTGCCGGCGGCGTTCGCGGCGGATGCAATCTGTGAAGCGATCGAGGCCGAACTCGACCTCGTCGTCGCGATCACCGAAGGCATCCCGGTCGCGGACATGGCGCTGGTGCGCAACTACATGCAGGGCAGCAAGACGCGCCTCATCGGCCCGAACTGCCCCGGCATCATCACTCCGGTCACCGACACGTCGGGCTGCAAGATCGGCATCATGCCGGCCTACATCCATCGCCCCGGCAAGATCGGCATCGTGTCGCGCAGCGGCACGTTGACCTACGAGGCTGTCTGGCAAGTCACGAGCGTCGGCATGGGCCAGTCCACGTGCATCGGCATCGGCGGCGACCCGATCAAGGGCCTCGACTTCATCGACTGCCTCGAGCTGTTCCAGAACGATCCGGGCACCGAAGGCATCATCATGATCGGTGAGATCGGCGGCTCGGCCGAGGAAGAGGCCTGCGACTTCATCATGTCCAACGTGAAGAAGCCGGTGGTTGGCTTCATCGCGGGCGCGACCGCGCCTCCTGGCAAGCGCATGGGCCACGCTGGCGCAATCATCAGCGGCGGCAAGGGCACCGCGGCGGACAAGAAGTCGGCGATGGCGCGCGCAGGCGTGCACGTCTGCGACACGCCGTCGATCCTCGGCGCGACGATGAAGAAGGTCCTCGGTCGCTGAGCCGCGCGTGGACCAGAAGCTGCAGAAGTACGAGTCTCTGTTCCGCCAACTCACGCCGATCTTCTTGCTCGGCGTGGGGCTGGTGGCGCTGCTCGGGCGCTGGATTCCCGGCGCCGATTGGGTCGCCGCGACGTTTGGCCCCAACTTCGTGCTCGGCTTCTGCGTCTTCTTGCTCTCAGGCTATGTGATCCTGCTGTGGGGCGAGTCGCTTCGCCTGCACGCCATGATGAGCGCGGTGCTGAAGGAACTGCTTGAGTTCAAGCACCGCCGCGCGGGCGATGCGCAGGGCAGCGGCGATGCGGCGAAAAGCGCGCAGCGCCTTGAGGCAGCTCGTTTGCTCGTGCCAGCGTTGTCGTCGTCGGATGCCAAGGTCGCTTCCATGGCGCGGCGCAACCTCTCGCTGCTGACTGGGAAGGACCTCGGCGCCGACTCAACTGCTTGGCAGGCCTGGATCGACGCCGAAGCAAAACGCGTCAACGCGTGACCCAGACGACCGCCACTGCCGCGAGTGCGAGCAGTGGGGCCACAAGAAAGCGCGGCGCACCGAGCGCCAGCATCCAGTGGGTCACATGGCGTCGGTCTCCGACCCATGGCTTGTAGCCCAGCGCGAGGCGTACCAGCACGACTTGCGTGAAGTCGAACAGGGGCACGGCGAACGGGGCGATGGCGTCGACGGACAGTGGGCGCTCCAGCAGTTGTGCTGCGATGCACGCGCCAAGCGCGTAGGCGCCAGCGTCACCGGCAAAGCACTTCGCCTTGGGCCAGTTGCATGGCAGGAACCCGAGTGCTGCAAACGCCGCAGCCGCAAACGGGCCATGGCTTCCGCCTGCGAGCAACAGACATGACGCCGCGATCGCCGCGAGCGCGCCGTTCTGGTTGTCGAGGAAGTTCGTCGCGTTGATCAGCACGAACGCGAGTCCCGCCGCGGCGCAGAATGCCAACGAATCGGACACCGGGCTTGCGTGCTGCCATGCGAGCGCGATCGAGCCTGCCCCGAGCGCCAGGGCCTTGATGCGCCAATCCAGTTCGCGCCGGCCCTCCTTGTGCCAGTCGTCGACAAAGCCTGTGGCGCCCAGCGCGAGCACAACCGTTGCGACTGCCGGTCGGTCGTTGGCGAGGAGGTAGACGACGATGGTCGGCAGCATCGCGATGCCCGCGAGCGGGGTTCTCGTGCCGTGTTGCTTGCGGCCAAAGTTGGGCGCGTCGAACGGCAACACCGGCAGCGCGCGGCGATTGATCCACAGCATCGCGAGCGTCAGCCCAGCGGTGGTCGGCGCCGCGATCCAAGCATGCGCATGGAGCCAGTTCATGCGCCGTAGAGTTCGTGCTCGCGGATGTAGTCCTCGACGCGCGGGTCGAGTTCAGCAATCCCACGTTCGCCGCGAGCAATGCGCGCTCGCAGGTCTGTCGCGGACACGGCGTCAGGCTCCATCGCGAGGGAATTGGCGAGTAGGTTGCTGCGTTCTGTGCTCGTGAGATCGAGCCCCTCGAGGCTGGATCGGTCGAGCGAGAATCCAACCCGTGGAAACGTCGCGATGTGCGCGAGTTCGAGGATGCGATGGTGGGATCGCCAGGTGGGCAAGAGCGGCACGTTGTCTGCTCCGATCACGAACCACAGTTCCCGATCTGGTAGCTCGTGGCGCAGCTCTTCGAGCGTCGTCACCGTGAACGCGGGTCCGCTGCGTCGCATTTCGCGGTCGTCGTTGGTGAGGCCGGCGATGCCGTCAAATGCGAGCCTGCACATCGCGAGGCGGTGGTGTGCCTTCGCGATCGCATCGCCGCGTTTGTGCGGGTGATCGCCCGATGGCAGCAGCAGCAATTGGTCGACCGGCAGTTGGCGCAGGGCCTCTTCGCAGATGCGGCGGTGCGTTCGGTGGGGCGGATTGAAGGCTCCGCCATAGATGGCGAGGCCACGCGTTCGCGAGGTCATCCTTAGGACTCCCGACGCGCCAGGTCTGCGCAGGCGGCAGGGTGGACCGGTCGAAACATGGCAACGCGCAGCATGGAGCGGATCGTGGGAACGAGGTGCGGGCGAGGCAAGAGTAGGGTCGCAGCGGTTGCGGCAGGGTTGTTGGAAGTTGCGCATGAAGTCGTTGCGCGAGCCGCGGCGGGTCCGTAGGTTTCCGCCCCGTTGCCGCTAGCCCGCGGCAGCATTCGTCCCCAAGACCCCACTCCCAGCGTTCGCACGAACATGCGCAACCTCGCCCTCGCACTGACGGTTCTCTCGCTCGGCGCTTGCCAGAGCTTCACGTGGCAAGGCCACTCCTCGGGCCTTACGGAAGAGCAGCGCGCGCTCGGCATGCGCGACGTGAAGGGCCTCGCCGATAAGTACGAGACGGAGACGTTCTTCCGCGGCGTTCGCCGTCGCAACGATGGCCGCAACAACGCGTTCGGCCGCGATCTGATGGCGATCCAGGACACGATCGACCGTCACTTCTGGAACTACGACAAGAACGATCCGTCGGTCAACTACCCGTCGAGCACGAGCAAGCTGGAGCACATCGGTCGCTTCGGCCTCGTCACCGCGACGAGCCTGCCGCTCGTCGACGAGATCACGACGCGCTGAGGCGACGTCTTACTGCGCTGGGCTAGCCCAGCGCGGCACGCTGGGTCGCCAGCGCGGCACGCTGGGTCGACTGCCCGTTTGGGTTGTCGGCCCAGTTTCGTTTTGCGTGAGCCCCTTCCGATTGGCCCCTTCCTAGTGGCCCGCACTGCGCGTTCGCGTCTAGGGGGCCGAGTGCGATCAGCCGCGCCGATACACCACGAGACGGCGACGACGCGCCGCGGGCTCAGGCAGGTCGTAGGCGATATCGGCTTCGCGACGCATGCCTTCGAGCTGCGGCGGAGCCTCGGTTGCCGCATCGAGCCAGAGCACGAGCGCGCCCTTTGGCGCGAGCAGCGGCTTCGCCATCAGGGCGATCTCCGCCGGCGTTCCAACGGCGCGCGAGGTGACGCAGTCGAACGCCTGGCGCATCTCCTTGTGCAGGCCTGGCGCCTGCGCCGCGTCGAGTTGCATGGTCTCGACGCCTTGGACTCGAGCAGTCAGAAGGCACGTGCCGATGGCGCGGATCTTCTTCGCCGTGCGGTCGAGCAGCATCACGGATGCACGCGAGTGAAGCGCTGCGACTGCGATGCCAGGAAACCCGTTGCCGGTGCCGAGGTCGAGCGCGTGGCTTGGTCGCAGGCCCGTGAGGCCAAACGCGAGGCCGTCCAACGCGTGCAACACGACCGCCTGCTCGCGATCGCGCACCGCAGTCAGGTTGATGTGCTCGTTGACGGTCAGCATCGCGTCCAGATACGCGAGCAAATGCGCAGCGCTGGCATCGTCGATCTCGACGCCGAGCGTCTTCGCAAGGGCGCAGAGGCGCGTGGCGTCGGTGTGGACGGGCGGGTTGCTGTCGGCTGTTTCCTGAGTCATCGAGGCGGGGCAGCGTAGTCGCGGACTCGCGCACGCGCTGTGCATTTCGTGCGGGCTTCGCGCCGCTGCGTGCCTCTGATCAGCTCGCGCGCGTCGCGTCGTCGCGCAGCAAAGCCGCGTGCAGCGCGTCGACTTCCGAGCCGCCTGGGATCCATCGCACTTCGCGTAGTCGGCGAAGCCATGTCGTCTGGCGACGAATCAGATGGTGCGTGTTGCGGCGGATGCGATTGCGCAGCTCTTGGCGGTCCTTGTAGCGACCATGCAAGAAGTCGCGGCACTCGGCGTAGCCAATCGCGGCGCCTGCTGTGCGCGAGAATCCGCAACTCGACTCGATCGATGCGCACTCGCTGACGAGGCCCGCGTCGAGCATCGCATCGGCGCGCAGCTTGACGCGTTCGTGCAGCGTCTCGCGCGGCCACGAGATTGCGGCAATGCGGCATGGCCGCGCCCATCGGTCACGGGCGAAGTGGTCCTGCTGTTCCGAGATCGGGCGGCCCGTCCGCTGCAGCACTTCGAGCGCGCGCACGAGGCGGCGCAGGTCATGGCGATGGATGCGCGCGGCGGACACCGGGTCCTTCGCTTGCAGTTCCACGTGCAGGCAGCCGGGCTCCTGTTGCTCGCGCGCTTCGAGTTCTTGGCGAAGTGCTGGATCCGCGGCCGGTCCCTCCATCAGTCCCTTGAAGAACGCCATCAGGTAGAGAGCCGTCCCACCGACGAAGATCGGCTGATTGCCGCGGGAGTGGATGTCGTCGACGACGGCTGCTGCCGCCGCGCACCAGCGCGCGGTGTCAAAGTCCTCGTTGGGATCGACGAGGTCGATCAGGTGGTGCGGTGCGCGCGCGCGTTCCTCTTGCGTGGGCTTCGCGGTGCCGACGTCCATGCGCCGGTAGACCGTCATCGAGTCCATCGAGACGATCTCGCCGCGGCATCGCTCGGCGAGTTCCACCGCCAACGCGGACTTGCCCGAGGCGGTCGGGCCAGCGACGACCCACAAGGGCAGCTGCACAGGAGGGGTCGGGTCGGCCATGCGGGGCGGGGAAGATAGCGGATGCCTCCTAGCAGCGGGAACGGGCCTTCGGTACCCTCTTCGCCCTTCCTGAGCGGACTGCCCCGCTGGCAAGCCCATGATCGCATTCGTCTCCGACATCCACAGCAACACCGAGGCCCTGTCGGCGTGCTTCCGGCGCATCGACGAACTCGGCTGCAAGCGAGTGATCTGCCTCGGCGACGTGATCGGCTACGGGCCGGAGCCGCGCGAGACGCTGGCGATGTTGATGGCCCGCGCCGAACTGTCACTGCTCGGCAACCATGAACACGGCGCGATGTTCTACGCGTCGGACTTCAACGAGAAGGCGCGCGCCGCAATCGACTGGACTCGAGATCAGCTCAACCGCAAGGATCGTCCGCGCGACGAGAACATGCGGTTGTGGAAGTACCTGGACGGGATGAAGGAGACGTGGCGCGAGGGCAGCATGCTGCTCGTGCACGGTTCGCCGCGCGACCCGATTCGCGAATACCTCGTGCCGCGCGACGGCCAGGATCGCATCAAGATGGCCGAGTGCTTCGAGCGGATGGGCGAGGCGCGCATTTGCTTCGTCGGCCACAGCCACGTGCCTGGCCTCTACCACGAGAGCGGCGGCTTCTACCCGCCCGGTGAGATGGGCGATCGCTATGAGCTCGGCGAGGGCAAGGTGATCGTCAACATCGGTTCCGTCGGCCAGCCGCGCGACGGCGATCCTCGCGCGTCGTTCGTGACGTTCGACGGCAAGGTCGTCCAGTTCCATCGCGTCGCCTACGACTTCGAGGCGACGATGCGCAAGATCCGCGCGATCCCCGCACTCCCCGCATACCTCGCGGACCGGCTCGCCCAAGGGCGCTGAGCCGGGGCAACGCATTTCGTGACGCTCGCTCGTTCCATGCTCAGGACCCTCATCGCCGCACTGTTCGTTCTCGTTCCCTCGCTGCTGTTTGCGCAGGACCGACCCGACTTCGTCCACGAGTTCGGCAAGCCAGGGGAGAAGGGCAGCTTCCGCGTCGGCTTCGATGACCGTGGAGCGTCCGTGTTCTTTGTTCAGTTGATGGACCACTTCTCGACGGTCGAAGCCGGCAAGAAGCCTGCGCAAGAACTCGCGTCATCTGACTACATGCTGCTCGTCGGCGATGGCGCGAGCGTCTACTCGCTGCAGGCAGACGAAGTGGGCACCAGCCTGTTCGGCGGCAAGCTCGCGAGCGGCGCGTGGAAGCGTAGCGTGCAGGATGGCGCCGTCTCGTTCTCGATCGAGGCCGACAACGGCCTCAGCTTGCGCAAGACGTATCGTCATCGCCAAGCGCAACGCGGCCTCGCGATCGAGTGGAAGCTCGAGAACCGCGGCACGTCGGTCGCTGCGGGCCAGCAGCTGCTGCTGAGCTTCGCTGCTCCCGCGTTGGCCAACCGCACCGAGCTCGCGATGTTCGGAACGTCGGCGTGGGCCATCGCCGCTCCGGTGGACGGCGATAGCAAGCATGTCGGCGCGAGCGCAGAAGGCGCGATCCAAGAGCTGCTCACTGCCGACGGCCGCGCGCTGTCGATGGTGGGCTCGTCGAATCGGTTCTTTGGCGGGTTCTTGTTCCCGCTCGACGCGACCGCTGCCGCATCGGTGACCCGCATCGACGTCGAGTCGCTGCCGTTGCGCGACAACGCGCTGCTCGAGATAGAAGCGCGGTCGATGCCGCGTGCGCTCGTGCAAGTGAAGCTGCAGGTGCCAGCGCAGGGCGCGTCGACCGAGATGGCGTTTGGCTGCTACCTCGGCCCGAAGTCGTTCGCTGCGTTCGAAGAGAGCCCGGAGAACTCGCGCTTCTTGCCAATCCTCGATGTCGACCTCGAGCCGCCGTGCTGCGGCAGCATCGTCGTCCCCGGCGGTCGCTTCATGGCGACGATGCTGATGAAGCTGCTCGACCTGTTCCATGGCATGACCGGCGTCTGGGGCGTGGCGATCATGCTGCTGACGATCCTCGTCCGCGGCGCGTTGGCTCCGCTCAACTTCCGCATGCAGAAGTCGATGCGCGCCTACGGCAAGCGCATGGCGGACCTCAAGCCGAAGCTCGACAAGATCAAGGAGAAGTACGCCGACGATCCGAAGGCGCATCAGCAGGCGATGATCGCGTTCCAACGCGAGCACAAGTTGATGCCGCCGATCGGCGGTTGCTTGC
>JBEELK010000136.1:0-16194 GCA_041168165.1 Planctomycetota bacterium
CCCCGACGCCGGCCCAGATGCCGATCGCGAGCAGCAACGACGTGACGAACCGCGGGGCGCGCGGCTCGGGCTGCGGGGCTCCGCCCGCGTCACTCACGCCGCCAACCGCGATAGGTCCGCCACCTGGTTCATCAACGCGTGCAGATCGCGCAGCAACGCCAATCGATTGTTGCGCAATGCTGCGTCCTCGGCGTTGACCATCACCGCGTCAAAGAACGCATCCACTGGCGCGCGCAGCGCCGCGAACGCGCGCAGCGCCGCCGTGTAGTCGCCCTTAGAAAACGCCGGCGCGCTCGCAGCAGCGACCTTGCCGAGCGCTTCGTGCAGCGCCTGCTCTTGCTCTTCCTTGAGCAGCGACGCAGTCACGGCGACGCCCGCAGGGACCTCGCTCTTCTTCAGGATGTTGCCAATGCGCTTATTGGCGGCAGCCAGCGCCTGCGCCTCGGGCAACGCCGCAAATGCGCGCACCGCCAACAATCGCTGCTCGACATCGGCGAGGCGCTGCGGACGCAGGGACACCACCGCGTCGACTTCTTGCGCCGTATAGCCGCGCTCCTTGAGCGCGAAGGCCAGTCGATCAAACACAAAGTCCGTGAGCGCCGCGCGTGGATCCGAAATCAGCGAGCCAAACACTGGCGTCGCGAAATCGATCAGTTCATAGAGCGGCAGGTCGAGGCCCTTCTCCGTCAGCATGCGGATCGCGCCGAGCGCGTGGCGACGCAGCGCGAACGGGTCCTTGTCGCCCGTCGGCAATTGCCCGATGCCAAACAGACCGACCAGCGTCTCGATCTTGTCCGCGAGCGCCACGGCGAGCCCCACCGCATTGCGCGGCAGCGAGTCGCCCGAGAAGCGCGGCTTGTAGTGATCCTCGATCGCTTCGGCGATCGCGACCGGCTCGCCGTCCTTCTTGGCGTAGTAACAACCCATGATGCCCTGCAACTCAGGGAACTCGCCGACCATGTCGGTCAACAGGTCCGCCTTGCACAGCATCGCCGCGCGATCTGCCTGCTCCGCGAGGGCGGCGCCGCCGAGGCGTTCGCCGATCTTCTTTGCGATCGCGCGAACGCGCTCGACGCGTTCGCCCTGCGTGCCGAGTTTGTTGTGGTAGACGACCTTGGCGAGGCCGGGCACGCGCGATGCGAGCGTCTTCTTCTGGTCCTGCTCGTAGAAGAAGCGCGCGTCCGACAAGCGCGGGCGCACGACGCGCTCGTTGCCTTGCACGACGGCGCTCGCGTCGCTGGGCCGGATGTTGCTGACCACGAGGAAGCGATCCGTCAGCCGTCCCTGCGCGTCGAGCAGCGGGAAGTACTTCTGGTTGAGCTTCATCGTCAGGATGAGGCACTCCTGCGGCACCGCGAGAAACTCCTTCTCGAAGTGGCAGAGCAGCACGTTGGGCCGCTCGACCAGCGAGGTCACCTCATCGAGCAACGCATCGTCGTCGATCGGCACGAGGCCTTGCTCGCTGGCGCGCGCATGCAACTGCTTCTGGATCTCCGCGCGGCGCTCAGCGAACGACGCGATCACCGCGCCATCGTCGCGCATTTGCTGCGCGTAGCCGTCTGCATTCGCGATCTCGATCGACTCGCGCTTGCTCTCGAAGCGATGGCCATGCGTGACGCGCCCCGACACGAGCCCGAGCGCACGAACGGTCACGACCTCGCCGCCGTGCAGCGCCACGAGCCCGTGCGCTGGCCGCACAAACTTGATGCCCGTCCAGCCGTCCGTGTCCTGGTAGGTCATCACCTTGGGGATCGGCAGCTTCTGCAGCGTCTCGTCGAGCGCCTTCTGCAAGGCCGGCGCGAGCTCCGTGCCCGCGACCTGCTGGTCGAAGAACAACGTCTCGGCCTTGCCGTCGACCGCGCGCACGAGGCTCGGCACCACGCTTTCGTCGGCGCCCAGCCCTGCGAGCTTCTTCTGCAGCACGGCCGTCGCCTTGCCATTCGCGTCGAGGCCGATCGCGACCGGCACGAGCTTCTGCCGCACAACCTTGTCCGCGCCGCGCGCCGCGACCTTGGTCACGTGCGCAGCGAGGCGACGCGGCGACGCAAACGGGGTCGCTACGGAGTCGGCGGCGCAGAGCCCCTGCGACTTCAGGCTCTCGAAGAGCACGGAGGAGAACGCCTCTCCGAGCTTCTTCAGGGCCTTGGGCGGCAGTTCCTCGACGAACAGTTCTACGAGCAGGCTCTGGGTCATGGCGGGGCGAGGATCCTACGGACGCAGAGGAGGCGGGGAAGGGTGAGGACGGAGCGCGCACGCGGCAATCCCATCAAGCGACTCCGCAGCGCGCCCCGACGCGCTCGCTCCGAACATCTCCACCCTCGCCACCCACTCGCCGATGCGCGAGGATGGGCCGCATGCGCGAGTTCCTGCTCCTCCCCCTCGCAAGCCTGCTGCTCTGGTCCTGCTCCTCCGACGATACGGACCTCGCCGCGTTCGCGACCGCAGCGCAACAGCGCGGCAACGCATTCCAACTCGCGCTGCGCACCGAGTTGATGCAGGCGATGCAAGAGGGTGGACCCGCGAATGCGATCGCGGTCTGCAGCCAGCGCGCGACGGCGATTGCCGCAAGCGTGTCGACGGATGGCTACACGGTGCGGCGCGTCGGCACGCGTTTGCGAAACCCTGGCAACGCGCCATCCGAGCGCGACCGCGCGGCGCTGGCGCAGTTCGAGGCGCGCGACAAGAAGGACGACTCGCCGATCCGCGTGCGCAACGACGACGCGGCGGCGCCGAAGTTCTCGCTCTATCTGCCACTGCGCGCAGGCGAGATGTGCATCACGTGCCACGGCGATCCGACCTCGTTGCCTCAGGCTGCGCGCGACGCGCTGTCGCAGCGCTATCCGCAGGACCAGGCGACGGGCTACGCGCTCGGCGATCTTCGCGGAGCGGTCGTGGTCGAGGCTGCGCGCTGACGGGTATCCTGTGGCGATGAGCATGGGAGACCACGACGCGAACGGTGGAGCCGCAAGGCCGTTCTCGGCCGAACAACTGCTGCGCCGACGCGACTCGATCCTCGACGCCGTGGCGCGCTGCGCAGAGCTGATGGCCGGCTCGCGGCCCCATGCCGAGTTTGCCGACGAGATCCTGCGCATCCTCGGCGAGGCCACCGGCGTGAGCCGGGTCTACGTGTTTGAGTTCAAGCGCAACGGTTCGGGCAAAGAGGTCGCGTGCCAACGCTTCGAATGGGCCGCGCCGTCCGTGGAGCCGCAGATCGACAATCAGGACCTGCAAGAGGTCGACATGGTCGGGGCCGGCTACTCGCGTTGGCTCGGACTACTGAAGGCAGACAAGCCGGTTGTCGGCGACATCGCGCAGTTTCCCGAGAGTGAGCGGCCCATGCTCGAGGCGCAGGCGATCCTGTCCCTGCTTGCACAGCCGGTGTTTGCCGGCTCGCGGCTATGGGGGCTGATTGGCTTCGACGCGTGCGCGCGCCAACAGTCATGGGAGAAGGTCGAAGTCGACGCGCTGCGCATCGCGGCGTTTGCCTTTGGCGCGTCCATCCAACGACACGAACGCGAGCAGCAGATCGTGCAGATGCAGCGACTCGAGGCGATGGGCCGCATGGCAGGCGGCGTCGCGCACGACTTCAACAACCTGCTGCTCGTGCTGTCTGGCTCGCTCGAAGCGATGCGCGACGAAGCAGCGCAGGCTGGCGTCGCGTCCTCAGGCTTCTTGTCCTACGCCGACGTCGCGGACACCGCGCTCGCACAAGGACAACGGCTGACGCGCCGCCTGTTGGAGTTCAGCCGGCAGCGCCTCGGCGCCCCCGTCGATGTCGACGTTCGACAAGCCGTCGAGCGCATTGCACCCTTGCTGCGGCAAGCGGTCGGCAGCGGCTGTCGCATGGATATCCGGTGCGCCGACGGCACGCCTTTGGTGCGCATCGATCCCGTGCAGGTCGAGCAAGTGTTGCTCAACCTCGTCGTCAATGCGCGCGACGCAATGCCGACCGGCGGAACGGTTCGCATCGAACTCGATGCGATCGACACGACTCACGCGCCAGCGGCGGATATCGACCTGCCCGCCGGCGTGTTTGCGCGACTGCGCGTCACGGACACCGGGATCGGAATCCCAGAAGAACTGCGCGGGCGCATCTTTGAGCCCTTCTTCACCACCAAGGCGGACAAGGGCGGCACCGGGCTCGGGCTCTCGACGGTCTATGCGATCGTGACCGGCTGCGGCGGCCGCGTGTTTGCCAACAATGGCAAACACGGCGGCGCCGAGTTTGTCGTGTGCCTGCCGTGCGCGCGTCAGTGACGCGCGCGGCTCACTTGCTGGCGCGCGACGCGACGTCGAAGCGATCGAGGTCCATCACCTTGGTCCATGCCGCGATGAAGTCCTGGACGAACTTGTCCTTGGCATCGTCGCTGGCGTAGACCTCGGCAATCGCACGCAACTGGGAGTGGGAGCCAAAGGCGAGATCGACCGAGGTCGCGGTCCAACGCTTCTGGCCGCTCTTGCGATCCATGCCCTCATAGCGGTCCGCCGAGCCCGTCGACTTCTGCCACACCGTGCCCATGTCGAGCAGGTTGACGAAGTAGTCGTTGGTCAGCGCACCCTTCTGGGCCGTCAACACGCCGTCCGCCGAGTCGCCGTGATTGGCGCCAAGCACGCGCATGCCAGCGACGAGCACCGCCATTTGCGGAGCGCTGAGCGTCAGCAACTGCGCGCGATCGACGAGCATCTCGGCGGCCGGCCGATCCGTCGCACCCGCATAGTTGCGGAACCCGTCCGCCATCGGCTCGAGCACCGCAAAGGACGTGACATCCGTCATCGCCTGGGTCGCATCGACGCGGCCCGGCGTGAACGGCACGCTCACTTCGCGACCAGCGCGACGGCAAGCCTCTTCGATGCCGGCGCAACCCGCGAGGACGACGAGGTCGGCCATCGAGATGCGCTTCGATCCCTTCTGCGCGGCATGGAAGTCCTTTTGGACGCCTTCGAGCTTGGCGAGCACCATCGCCAGCTCCTTGGGCTCGTTGACGGCCCAGTCCTTCTGCGGCGCAAGCCGAATGCGCGCGCCGTTGGCGCCGCCGCGCAGATCCGACCCGCGGAACGTCGACGCGGAGGACCACGCCGTCGAAACGAGCTGATCCACCGTGAGGCCGCTGGCGAGCGCCATGCGCTTCAGTTCGGCGACGTCTTGCTCGCCCACCAATTCATGGTCGACCGCAGGCAATGGATCCTGCCACGCCTGCTCCGGCGCGACCTCGCTGCCGAGCAAGCGCCCGCGCGGGCCCATATCGCGATGCGTGAGCTTGTACCAAGCGCTCGCAAACGCGGCGTCGAACGCTTCGGGGTTCTGGTGGAATCGCTCGGAGATCTTGCGATAGGCCGGATCCGTGATCAGCGCGATGTCCGTGGTGAGCATCATCGGTTGGTGCTGGACCGACGAGTCGTGCGCGTCCGGCACGTCCTTGCCAGCGCCGCCCTTCGGACGCCACTGCTGCGCGCCGGCGGGGCTCTTGGTCAACTCCCACTCGAAGCGGAACAGGTTCTTGAAGTAACCCTGCGACCACTGCACCGGCGTGTTGGTCCAAGCGCCCTCGAGGCCGCTCGTGATCGTGTTCTTGCCGTTGCCGGAGCCGAGTGAGTTCTTCCAGCCGAGTCCTTGCTGCTCAATCGGAGCGCCTTCCGGCTCGCGACCAACGTACTTCTTCGGGTCTGCAGCGCCGTGCGCCTTGCCGAGCGTGTGGCCGCCAGCAATCAACGCGACGGTCTCTTCGTCGTTCATTGCCATGCGCGCGAACGTCGTGCGAATGGCCTGAGCAGCGGCCATCGGATCCGGCACGCCGTTCGGACCTTCCGGGTTCACGTAGATGAGCCCCATTTGCGACGCCGCAAGCGGATGATCGAGCAGTCGCTCATCGCCGTGACGCTTGTCGCCGAGCCACTCGCTCTCAGGGCCCCAGAACACGTCGGTCTGCGGCTCGAACACGTCCTCTCGCCCGCCAGCGAAGCCGAGCGTGTCAAATCCCATATCCTCGAGCGCGACATTGCCGGTCAGGATCATGAGGTCGGCCCACGAGACACTGCGGCCGTACTTCTTCTTGATTGGCCACAGCAGACGGCGCGCCTTGTCCAGGTTGCCGTTGTCAGGCCAGCTGTTGAGCGGCGCAAAACGGATCGTGCCGTCTGCAGCGCCACCGCGGCCATCGGCAGTGCGGTAGGTGCCGGCGCTGTGCCACGCGAGGCGGATGAACAACGGGCCGTAGTTGCCGTAGTCCGCGGGCCACCAATCCTGCGACTGCGTCAGCATCGCCGCGATGTCCTTTTTGAGTGCGGCGAGGTCGATAGCTGCAAATGCCGCGCGATAATCAAAGCGATCGCCCATCGGGTTCGCGGCGGGATGGTTTTGGTGGAGAATCCCGACGTTGAGCTGCTCAGGCCACCAATCGCCGTTGTCCATTGCGCCTTGCGCCGTGGGACGAAGGTTCGAAGCCTCGCCTTGGCCCATTCCCGTGACTGGGCACTTGCCCTCGGACGCCGCGTCGACGTCTCCGGCCGCCCGGCCTTGGCCAGACGACGCGCAGCCCGCGGCAACCAGGGCCGCGACGATCGCAGACAGGAACGCACTGCGGAGTTGGAGTCGGGACGAGGACCGATCGCGGTTTTGCGCGAGCGGCAGCGACGAACGAGAAACGGTCACGGTCATGAGCAACCTCTGTTGGAGTCAGTTGGAAGGTGGATCGCCGCCAGCCCAAAGGAGCAGCCATCGCGTCGAGCAGAACCGCGCACTCCGCTCCTGTCCCTGCCACCCAATTCGCACACGCGCCGCAACGAGTCGGCGGGGCAGCGACCAGGGACAGATCGGCGGAACAGGGAACGCATGCGGTCTTGCGTAGGACGGGAATGGCCGGGCTGGGTGTCCGGCACCAAGCACGGCACGCTATACGACTTCCCCTGAGTTTAGATGCAGTCTAAAGTGGGAAAGTGTCGGTGCGAGCGAAGTTTCCCGAAACCTTTCCCCAAAAGGAGCTTACGGCTCCGCTCGCAACCGCCCCATCACTGCAAAGTCACCTGCAACCCGTCGCTCGCCGTGATGCCCTGCGGCCCGCAGACCGAGTCGAGGAACGCCCACTGGAAGTAGAGCGTGGCGCCTGGGAAGGCAGGGTCGTTGGGCAGCGGCAGCGGCCACCGCGCATTGCCGAGCAGAGTCGTCGGGCCAAGGATCGCCACCTGGTAGACGACCGAGTTGAGGTCGAACGCGACGTTGACGCCGAGCGCGGGCGGCAAGCCCGGCTGCGCCTGCGCGACGGCGCCAAACAGCAAGCCGACGCCCGACTGCGCCGGCCGCGGGCCGCGCGCGGCCCAGATCGCGAAGTCCGCGTTGCCGATCGACGGCACGCTCGCAACCAGCGCGTCGATCGAGCGGCCGCAGTTCGAAGTGCTCTGGCCGTACGAACTGACGGAGGTCGACACGAGTTGCGCGAGCGGCGCGCCAGCCGCATACGCGGTCGTGCCAAACGTCGCGCCGATCAGCCCCGACGAGATGTCGATCTCGAAGCCGTCGAGCGTGAAGTTGAGCAACTTGCCCGGCAACGAGCCGAGTGACTGGTTTTTGGTCGAGAGGATCTCGCCCGCAGTGCGCGCAACGGGCCAGATGCGCAACTCGTCAATCATCCCGTTCCAGGTCTCGCGGCCGGGCGCCACGGGATCGCCGTTGCCGATGCGCAGCACGTCGCCGCTGTAGACCAACTCGGCGATGGTCCCGAGCGTGCGCGTCGCGACTTGCGCGCCGTTCTTGTAGATGCGCAGGTTCTGGCCGTCATAGGTCGCCGCAACGTGCGTCCATTGCGCCAACTCGCCGGGAGCGAAGTTGTAGGTCACGCTCTGCAATGCGCCATTGACGCGCACAGTCCATTGCAGCGCACGCGAGCCCGTGTTGCCCGAGCTCACGCGCAGGTTGTAGACCTCTTGGCCGTTCTGGATGTTCTGGCGAACGATCGTCGGCCAATAGAACAGCCCATTGAGCGGGATCGTGCTGTCATTGAACGTGATCCACGCTTCCACCGTGATGCCGGTCGGCGGCACGAGCAGTGGATCCGCAGGAATGGCGATGCCGCCATCGACGCCCGTCGTCAGTTGCAGGCCGATTTGAGCTGGAGCCGTTGCCGCGGCGAGAGTGAACGCGAGCGTGGAGAGGAGGGCTGTGCGCATGGGAGCCTGCGTGTATGGGAGATGCTGTCAGCATAGAGCACTTGCCGGGATCGGGCGCTCTGCACACATGCGGTCGGGAGTAGATCCATGCGAAGTGGCTCGCCGATGCTGTGTGTGCGCACACAAGAAGGAGCCCGCCAAGCTGCCCTACGTAGGCGTCTTCATCCGCATCAGGCCATCGCGCATTCACTGCGATAGCGCGAGCGCGCAGAGAGCCTCAGTCGACTCGCGGCTCCGGCACTTCGCGATCGCCTTCGACCTGAATCTCGACGGCGGCCCAGAACACGCGACCACGATCGGAGAACTCACGCACGAGCCGCAGCATCGACGCGAGCTCCGGCTGAACGGCGCCTTCAAACGCGACCTTGCCGTTGGCGACGATCGTCACCGGCGCGGCGAAGTCGACCATGCGCGGATGCAGCAAGACACGCATGCGCCGCACGTTCTCGCAAGTGAGCTCGATGCGATTGCCGTCCTTCACTTCGGCAAACGCCTTCTGCAGCTGCTTCTCGGGATGCGTGCCGTCTGGCAGGTCGCAGAAACGCAGCCAGTGCGCGGTCGACAAATCGATCGGGCGGCCAGCGGTCCACATGTGCTTCTTGTCCCACTGCGGGTTCGACTCGGCAGCTTCGAAGCGCAGCCCAGAGGCGCGAGCCCACACGCGCTTGCGGTAGAGGTCGCGTCGGCACTCGACGAACGCCGCGGCGATGCGCGCAACCTCGTCGGGGAAGATCTCGTGGCCGCCGGGCACGACCGCGAATGACCACGGGTAGCGCCGTTCGCCCATCCACTTCGCGATCGTCTCGTTGAACTCGCGGATCTGATACGGCTCCTGTTCTCCGCAAGTTGCGAAGCCGCGCACGTTGACGAGGTTGAACACATCGCCGGACTTCACGTAGTCGTAGCCGCCAGACATCGGGCTGACTGCGGCCCAACGATCCGCGAACCAGAACGCGCTGCGCCACGTGAGATGGCCGCCCATCGAATGGCCCGTAAGGAAGACGCGGTCGGGATCGACGTGGAAGTCGCGCTGCATGCGCGCGATCGCCGAGAACAGCATCGAAGTGCCGATCTGCATCCAACCGCGGTCCGACAACGGCGCAACGACGAGGAAGCCATGGCGTTCCGCAGCTTCGAGCCAGAACGGCTTCAACCCTGCGCGCGCGGCGCGAGCGCCGAAGTCGAGGTCGCGCGCCGCGCTGCCGCCGTGGCCCACGACGAGCAACGGATGCGCCTTGCCGGCGTCGTAGGACTTCGGCACGTAGACGTAGTGCTCCGTCGAGTGGTCGAGATGCTCGCTTTGCAGCGGCAGCCGCGCGCTGAGCTTGCCCTTCTCGATCGCGACGTCGGGATACGAAGGCCTCCCCGCGCGCAGCATCGACTCGAGTGCCGCGGCATCGACGTTGGCAGCGCGCAACGCCGCCACGAGCCCGTCGGGCGAGTCGCTGCTCCACGTGTCGCTCACGAACGCGTCGACCTTCGAGGCGATCGCGAGCATCGGCGCAGGCGTTGTCGATGGCCCCTGCGCATGGAGCGCGCAGGCGAGAGCGAACGCTGGCAGGACGACGAGGCGGAGCATCGCAGCATCATGGCTCATTCGGCCGTCATTTCGCTGCCAGGGCCTCCACGTGCGCGACGAGGACAACGACCAGAGGACCACACGATGTGCCGCATGCGGCTTCACGTCGACGCGTCATGCCCACCATCCCTCGGCGAGACATGACTGCAGTGGATCCGGCTGGCTGCGATCCCCACTTTCGCACCTGGATATCGATGGGCATTCCCCCGCACAGCTGCCCAGATGCGGAGTAGAGCTTGGCAGCCTAGCCATGCAGTCGCGACCGCGCTGCTTCGACTCAGATTGGAGAACCGACGTGCTAGCCGAGATCCCGCTGCATCCCAAACTCGTTCATCTTCCCCTCGCTCTTGCTGCGCTGCTGCCGCTCCTCACGTTCGGGGTTCTGCTCGCATGGTGGCGCGGTTGGCTGCATCAGCGAACTTGGTCGGTTGTGCTTGCGGTGCAAGCCGTGCTGGTCATCGGCTCCGTCCTAGCGACGCGATCCGGCAGCAACGACGAGGAACGCGTCGAATCCGTCGTTCCCGGAGCAGCGATCGAACAACACGAAGAAGCAGCGGAGACGTTTCAATGGGCCGCCATCGGCCTGCTGGTCCTCGGTGTCGCGCCGCTGCTGCTGCGCAACCAAAGGAGCGCCCAGATGGCTGCACTGGCAACTGCCTGTGGCTCGTTGGTGCTCCTGTTGCTGGCAATCCGGACCGGCGAGAAGGGCGGCGAGCTCGTCTATCGACATGGAGCAGCAGCCGTGTTCGTAAGCCGATCCTCTGGAACGCCGACAGATGCGAGCGCTGCCAGGAGCGACAACGACCGCGATCATTGATCGCCCGCGCATCGGAGTCGGAGACCGTTTGGCGACGGCCCAGCGCTAGCACGCATCGCAGCCTCACGCGCCGCGATGCCTCCGCAGTCGCGCCGCGCGTTCAGGCCGTCTGCTTCTGCTGCTCCTTGGCGAGCTTCTCCAACACTTCCGCCGCGTGCTCCTTCTTGGCCATCGGGAAGCCAAGTCGCGCACGACTGTCGAGGTAGCTCTGCGCCACGGCGCGAGCGAGGTTGCGGATGCGGCCGATGTAGGCCGCGCGCTCGGTCACCGAGATCGCACCGCGCGCGTCGAGCAGGTTGAACGTGTGCGCAGCCTTGAGCAGTTGCTCATAAGCCGGCAGCGCGAGCTTCTGCTCCATCAGGTGCTTGCTCTGCTTCTCGTAGGCCGCGAACGCGGACAGCAAGAACTCGACGTCGCTGTGCTCGAAGTTGTAGGTGCTCTGCTCCACCTCGTTTTGGTGGAACACATCGCCGTACTTGAGGCCCGGCGCATAGACGAGGTCGAACACGTTCTCCACGCCCTGCAGATACATCGCGAGGCGCTCGAGCCCGTACGTGATCTCGCCGGTGATCGGACGGCAATCGATGCCGCCGACCTGCTGGAAGTAGGTGAACTGCGTCACTTCCATGCCGTTGAGCCACACTTCCCAACCGAGGCCCCAGCAGCCGAGCGTCGGGTTCTCCCAATCGTCCTCGACGAAGCGGATGTCGTTCTTCTTGAGGTCGAAGCCGACGGCCTCAAGCGAGCCGAGATAGAGCTCGAGGATGTTCGCGGGCGCGGGCTTCAGCACCACCTGATACTGGTAGTAGTGCTGCAGGCGGTTGGGGTTCTGCCCATAGCGACCATCCTTGGGGCGGCGGCTCGGCTGCACATACGAAGCACGCCACGGCTCCGGACCGATCGCGCGCAAGAACGTGCCGGTGTGGCTCGTGCCCGCGCCCACTTCCATGTCGTAGGGCTGCAGCAAGGCGCAGCCTTGTTTGTCCCAGTAGTCCTGCAGTCGGAGGATGAGTTGCTGGAAGGTGAGCATGCTTTCGTGCCGCGGGCTCGCGGGGCGAGGATGCTACGCAGACTGCGCGCCATCGCCACCCGTCGCACGGATCCGGCTGGCTACGAACTCGGCGATCGCATCCGCAGCGCGCTTCGCCTCGGCGTAGAGCGCGAAGTGGCCGCCGCGCAGCGAAAGCGTCTCTGCGTGCGGCAGCAGCCTTGCGATCTCCTCCGCGCACGCGACCGGGACGACGGAATCCTGCTCGGCCACGATGCACAACGCCGGCTGTTGGCATGCCGCAAGATCGGCGCGCGCATCGACGCAGGCAATCTCGCGCGCTCGCGCCGCCAGCGCCGAGGCGGGCACCGTTCGCCACAACTCCGCCTTGTCGCGGCGCAGCGGATCGCTCGGCGGACGCAGCAGCCACAGCGGCAAGCGACGCGCAAAGCGAACAGTGCCAACCACTGGGCCGATCAACAACCACCGCACGCGGCGCAACCATGGCAGCGGGCACGCGACGAACGTCGACACGAGCACGAGCGCGCGCACACGAGAAGGCCGCAACCGCGCGATACGCATCGCGAGCGGGCCGCCGAACGACCATCCGAGCACGACGAATCGCGCGTCGATTGGCGCCGCGTCGATCGCCGCAAGCGCAGACGCCAAGAGCGCGCCGTAGTCCGTTGGGCCGCGCTGTGGGTAACTCACGATCTCGACGTCCAAGTGAGTTGGCAGCGACCGGCGCAGCGGGCCGAACAGGATCTCGGTGCCGTCCATGCCGGGCAGCAGCAGAAGCCGCACGCCGTCGCCGTTGCCGACTCCAAGATCCATACGCTCAACCTCCCGCCGCAAACTCCGCGATCGCGCGCAGGAAGCGATCGCCGAACGAGTCGACCTTCTTCGGGCCCATGCCCTTCACGTCGAGCAACTCCGCCGCGGTGCGCGGCCGAGCGCTCGCCATCTCTTCGAGCGTCGCGTCGTTGCAGACGATGTATGGCGGCATGCCGATCGAATGCGCGATCTCGCGGCGCACGGCGCGCAAGTGATCGAACAACTCCTGCGACATCTCGGGTGACGCGCCGTCGTCGCGCAAGGACACGGTCGTCGACGCTCGGCTCTTCTTGCGGCGCGTTCGCTGCGGCGCGGCGTCGAGCGCCTGCTTGGGCAACACGAGTGCCGCTTGCCGTACGCTCGTGAGCACTTCGCGCGCTGCTTGCGTGAGCTGCAGGATCGGATACTCGCCGTCGCTGCGCACGAGATCGCCAGCGTCGATCAACTGGTCGACGAAGTTGGCGAGCGTCGAGACGCTGAAGTCCTTCAGCAAACCAAACGTCGGGATCGCGTCGTGGCCGCGATCGACGACGTTCTGCGTCTTGCTGCCGCGCAACACGTCGATGACGTGCCGCATGCCAAAGCGCTGCCCCGTGCGAACGACCGCCGAGAGAATCTTCTGCGCGACGATGTGCGCATCGGGCACGGCCTCCAACTCGTTGAGGCACACGTCGCATGCGCCACAGTCGTCGTGCGCGTAGTCCTGGCCGAAGTAGCGGCTCAACATCGAGTGGCGGCACTGTGGCCGATTGGCGAAGCGCTGCATTTCGAACAGCAACTGCAACTGCGCCTCGAGCACGTCCTTCTGCCCACCGGCCTCTTCGCTGGAGCGCTCCATGATCTGACGCCACTTCGCGGCATCGGCGGCGGAGTAGAGCAACAAACACTCGCTCGGCAGCCCATCGCGCCCAGCGCGTCCAGTCTCTTGCTGATAGCCCTCGACGCTCTTCGGCAACGCTGCGTGCACGACGAGACGCACGTCGCCGCGATCGATGCCCATGCCGAACGCGACGGTCGCGACGACGACGCGGAGCCGTTCGTCGCGGAAGCGCTCGCTGATCTGATTGCGCTGCTTTGGGTCGAGGCCCGCGTGGTAAGCGCGCGCGTCGATGCCGCGCTTCTTCAAGCTCTCTGCGAGCGCCTCGGTGTCCTTGCGACTGATGCAGTAGACGATCGCGGCGGCGTCGGGATGGCGCTCGATCGCCTCGGCGACCTGGTCGACGAGATCGACGCGCGGCAATACGCGATACGTCAGGTTGGGCCGATCGAACGTGCCGACGTGCACGTCTGTGTCGCGCAACCGGAGTTGTTGCACGATGTCCTCGCGAACGCGCGGCGTCGCCGTCGCCGTGAACGCATGGAACGGCACGTTCGGGAACACTTCGCGCAACTCCGCGAGTCGCCGGTATTCGGGCCGGAAGTCATGCCCCCACTGGCTGATGCAGTGCGCTTCATCGATCGCGAATGCGCCGATGTCGAGCGAAGTGAGCTGCGAGAGGAATCCGTCGAAGAACAACCGCTCGGGAGCGACGAAAAGGAGCCGCAACGAGTCGCCCTGCAGTTCGCGCCACAGTTCGCGCTTCTCCGCTGGCGTCAGGTTGCCGTGCGCTGCGGCGGCCGGATAGCCGAGCAACCGGAGGCCATCGAGTTGGTCCTTCATCAACGCGATGAGGGGCGACACGACGACCGTCAGCTTGCCGGTGACGAGCGGCGGCAGTTGGTAGCACAGCGACTTGCCACCGCCGGTTGGCAGCACCACGAGCGCATCGCGGCCTTCGACGCCGGCGAGGATCGCCTCGCGTTGCAGCGGACGCAGCGAGGCGAGGCCGAAGGTGTCTTTGAGCACGCGCGCGATCGCGGCATCGGACGACGTGTTCGGGCTCTGTTCGCGGCGGACCATGGCGGCGCAGAACGGTAGAGGGCGAACGCGCGATGGCGAGAGCGCAGTCGGGTTCTCTTACGCGCCGTCGCGAAAGAACGAGTGAAGCCGATGCCATGGACGCTTCCGTTCCGAGGGATCTATTGCGCTCGTCTCGGCGACCAGAAAACAAGCCAGCCGTGCATCCGACCTCGCCATGGTGCGAACTGCGTCGCTAAGCGCTTCCACGCAGCAACGCCCGTGCGGGAGTGAGAGGCCCGCGCGGGTGAAGCCAATTCGTGGCCGCCGCCGCATGGCGTCAAAGCCGGCGGCGGCGGAACTTTTCGCCGCAGCGAAGTCGCTGCTGTCGTCCGCTGAACTACGGAACCGGACCATAGCGCGACTCCCCGATTCTCGGATCGGCACCCCCATCGTGAAACATGGCGTGGACCTCGGGCGTCCGGGATCGGAGGGCAACGACATGCGCTCGAGATTCGAAATCGTAACCGATGACCAAGGCCGCACCGTGTTTCACTTCCTGGGTGCTGATGGTGCCGCATTGCTGCGTGGGCTGCCGAGCCGCGACCGCTACGCGGTGAAGGTCGAGCTGATGGAAGCGAGGACGGCACTGCGCCTTCGCAATCGCTTCGTGCGCCACGCCGACGATGACGGGCATTGGTTTGCCGTGTTGACGAAGAAGGACGGCGAACCGCTCGCACGCACGGCGACTGTCGAGACCGAGGCGATGCTGGATCAGTTGATCGAACAACTGAATTCGAACGCCGTCGGCGCGCCGCTACTCAAGCATCTCGACGCGTGAGCTGCGTCGCAGCGATCACGGCTCGAGCGGATGCTCCGTGATGAGCAGGTCCTCGACGACCCGCCCGCCGATCACGTGCTGCTGCACGATGCGCTCCAACGCCGCCGGATCGCAGCGGCGATACCACGCGCCCTCTGGATAGACGACAGCGATCGGACCGTCCTTGCACACGCGAAGGCAGTCCGCCTTCGTGCGCTGCACGCCGCCGCGTTCGGAGAGGCCGAGTTCTTTGAGGCGACCCTTGAGGTAGTCCCAAGCCTTCTGGCCTTCGATCGGATCGCAGCACTTCGCCTTCCTGGCATCGCAGCACAAGAAGATGTGACGCTTGGCGACGTCGAGCCCGAGCTTGTTCGCGATCGCTTGCAACTCATCGCCGGTGGGATCGCAACTGCTCATCGCGCGCCCTCCGCCGCAGTCGCTGGCTTTGGTGACTCAAGCCCTGCGAGCAAGGCCATCGCCGAGAACGCCGTTGACGACGTGGTCATGTAGCTCGTGCTCTGGAAGTCGCAGAACGATCCGTCCTTGCGTTGCGTCAACAGCAGCTTCTCGCGCAACTGCTCGCGGAACGGCTCGCGCTCTTCCGCAGGCAACATCTCGATCGTCTGGCTGCAGTAGAAGTGGCCGAAGTAGAAGAAGTAGCCCGCGTTGGCGTAGTAGGCCTCGTGCGGAATCGGACGCATGCGAGCGACCGCGAGGAACTTGTGGTGCTCGAAGAACAACTTCACGCCATCGCGGACGACCTCGGTCGTGACCGACGCGTCGCCAAACTGCGAGAGCGCCCAGTTGCACGCTTGGATACGACCGAGGCTACCGCGCACGTTGTTGATCTCCTCTCCGCCGCGCACGCGCGGGATCGGGTTGAGGTCGTATTCGTACGCACCATTGGGCAAGCGACACTTCTGGATGTAGCGCGCGGCACGCGCGGCAGTCTCCGGATCCTGCGCCCAGCCGAGTTGCATCGCGACCGCGAGCGCTGGCAGCACCGCGCTGGTCGAGAAGCTCGTCGCCCACTTCGGCCGCTGCGTGTAGATCGGATCGTCGTAGTAACCAAAGCCGCCGTCGGGCACTTGGTTCTTCTCGAGCCACCGCACGAACTCCATGCCGCGCTGCGCGACGGGACCGCGCCAGTCGTCGTTGG
>JBEELK010000137.1:0-8495 GCA_041168165.1 Planctomycetota bacterium
ATTGCGTCAGCGGTCGCGCGCTGCGCCGCTTGCTCACTTTGCGTTAGCGACACGTCCGCGCGGTAGAGCACGAAGCGATAGCGACGCATCTGGCCATCGCCCAAGAACGTGTCCGCGAGCACGCGCTGCGACGTGAACCCGTCCTGTAGCACGACGCCGGGTAGGATCGCATCCGATTGCGCTTGGTAGGCGCGCGCGTGGTCCGCGCCACGGTGCAAAAACGCTGCGCTGCGCACGTCGATGCCGCCCAACGGATACAGATTGGGATCGCTGCTGCCCCCGGGCGCATCCTTGCCGAGGTAGTCATTGCCGAGCAGCCAGTCGACGACGACGAACGGCTCGTTGCGGAACTCGGTGACGTAGAACGTTGACGTCAGGTAGTCGCGGCCGATGCCAGCACCGGCAGTGGCGCGGTGGTAGAGGCGAGCCTTCCGCACGCGGCACAACGACGTCTCTTGCACCGACTCGCCGTCTTGCCACGTCGCGCGGTAGGGCACGCCAAACGTGTCGCGCACTTCGGCGCCAAACTCGATCGGCTGCGCTGCGACCGCGGGATGCGGTGCGAAGGGCTCCTCGAACGCCGTGCCCTGTTCGACGAGGAACGCGCGCGTCTCGCCAGCTTGCAGCGCGACTTGCCACTGCGCTTGCGCGATGCGCACGCTCTGGTCGGGCCAACGCTGCAGCACGAGCCACGAAGTCTCCGCGCCCTGGATCGTCGATGCGGAGAGGTCCTGCACGCGCCCCCACGGAAACGGCACCGACGCGCGAACGGTCTCCGTTCGCGCGGCGCCTTCATTGCGGACCAGGATGCGAGCCTGAAAGTCGACAGGTGCATCGACGCCAGGGCCGCGCTCCTCTGGTGGCGGCGCGCCCCAATCGCGATCCGGCAATGTGCCGCCGCCGGAGTTACCGGTGCCCGAACCAGAGGCACCACCACCGCCGCCGCAGGCAGCGAGCAGCAGGGCGAGCAGGATCGGGCGTAGAGAGGGCCAGCGGGCTCCGGTTGGCGAGTCAGACATGCAGTGCGTGGTGCGCGGCGAGGAAGCGAGGATCACCCTACGCAGGCAGCGCAAACCAACAATGCCCGACCAGCATCCGCGATCTCCACTGCACACCAACTCGTTGCCACGATGCGACGGCATCGGCGATGCCAACGTGCGTTGCCGAGCAGCAACGAATCGAGGCATGCGCGGAGAGAATCTGCAACGAGACTCACTCGAACGCGAGCAACCTCTCGTGGTGCTACGACTGCCGCGCAGGTCGCGTCAGAATCCGCCGCCGCCGGTGGGGTTCTGTTGCGGCGCGGGCTTCGGCTCTGGCTTTGCTTCTGGCGTTGGCTGCGGCGTTGGCGTCTGTGCTTGCCCACCGCTTCCACCTGTGCCCCCGACTGCGGGCGTTGCGCCGCCGTCACCCTGTGCCTGCGGAATCGGAGTCGCCTGCACCGGCTGCTCTGGCGTTGGCACCGCGAGCTTCTGCGCGGCTTGCTCGTCGCGCTTGGCCTCGCCGCCTGCTGGCTGTGCTCCTTCTGGCTGCACCGCTTCCTTCGGCGCCTGCTCTTGCTGCGCCGCCGGATCGAAGAACTCGCCGACATCGCGCTCGAACCCTGCGGCCCATTGCACGGGCAACGCGCAGACGAAGTCCGACGCGCTGCATCGCACAAACTGCATCGGCTTGCCTTCCATCGGATTGCCGGCAGCGACTTCGAACGTCACGTCCTTGCCATCCTTCTCGTAGACGACGGAGACCGTGACCTTCGGGGCATCGAGGCCGTATTGCGCGAGTTGCGCGCCACCGAGCGGTCGCACGTAGTCCTGCGCCTGCACATAGCCAAGGCGCTGCACAAGGCTCTCGACTTCGATCTGCCGCGCAGCGCCCTTGCCCGCAGGCGAAGCCTCGGAGGTCCACAGCGACTCGCCCTTCTTGCGAACGAATGCGGCTTGCCCCGTCTGGTTCTTGACCTCGATGCGGCGAACCATGTCCGCCGGAATCTTGGCGACCGACAAGTCGAGCCACTGCTGCGGGTCGATCGCGCGGTTCCACATCGGCACTTCGTAGAACGCGACATCGCGGCTATCCGCGCGACGCACGTAGACGCCGCGCACGGTGTCCGTGCCCTGCGCGCCCACGTTGGTGTCCTTGCCCACCAGCAACTCCGCGATGACTTGCTGCTGCGCGTTGAACGCCTTGATGACGAACGCGTGCAGCGGATCGAGGCCGTAGTCGGCCAACTGCTGCTCGCTCGCGTTCTCTTGCACGAGCGTCTCGCGATCGGCCGGGATCGACGACAGATGCTTCCACACCTGCAACTCCAACATCTGCGGGTTGACCGGCGCGCCGAACTTCTCGCCAATCATCTGTCCCAACACGAACCCCTTGTCGGTGCGTTGGAACTGGATCTGGTCGTATTGGATCGGCGGCTTCTGGTCGGGGTCCGCGCCAGGTTGCTGCGCGACCTCGGGCTGCGGGTCCTTGGGCTTGCCCAACGCAACGGCAGCCACGTTGTCGGCCGTGAAGCCTTCGAACAACTTGGGGACCTGCGCGGTGTCGACGAAGTTCTCCAGGTCGCCCTGGATCGTCAGCCAGGTCGGGACCGCCAGCACCGCTGCGGCGATGGCGAGGATGGCATTGGCTTTCGTCAGGTTCATGGCGTTGCCTCAGTTGCCAAGCGATTCGAGGAAGCGGCGCTTCTGCGCGCGGCGGAAGAGCAGGACGGCGAGCCCGAGCGCGAGCACCACGATGCACGGCCCTGCGACGTTCGCAGTGACCAACGTCGTGCGCGTCGCGCGCAGCTTCTGCTCGGTGTCCCGGCGATCGGCCGCTTGGTCGACTTGGTCGCCGAGCAGCGCGATCTTGCGATCCGATGGCAACCGCGACTGCAGTGCGATCAGGTCGCTGTCTTGGCTGATCCAGTCGATCAGCATGGGGAAGAACGCGGCGCCAAAGATCGAGTATGGGCCACCTTGTTGGCGGTAGACGCCGCGCGTGAAGTCGTCGCGCACGAAGTCGCTATCGGCGAACGCGACGATGCGGCCCTTCTTGCTCGCGGCCAAGATGGGCTCGGGGTCCTTCGGCGCAGCCGCGACTGCGGCGTCGTCCTTCTCCTGCTTCGGCATCGGCGGGCCAACCTCGGGGTCCTTCGCAGCCTCGTCCGCGGGCTTTTGCGCATCGGCTTCCGCCTTCTTGCGATCCTCTTCTTCCTTGAGCTCCGACGCCTTCTTCGGGCGGTCCTTGCCCGCGAAGAACGACGAGAAGTTGCCCGACACTTCGAGCATCAGCGGAGCTTGGCGACGCGGCTCGCTCTGCAGGCGTTGCTGCAGCTTCTGGTTGAAGCTCGCGTTCGCGAGCGACTGCGACTGAAGGTCGCGCCCCATCAGCGGATTCAGCGAAGCCTGCGGATCTTCGATGACCGTGAGTGGCGATGACCACAGCAGCACGCGGCCCGACACGCCGTCTGGCAACGACGGCTCGACGCCATTGCTGCGCAGCTTGATCAGCGCTGGCCAATACATGCCCGGCCCGCGCTTGAACTGACGGAACGCCTTGAACAAGAACTCGTCCGTGTCGATGCCCGGGCGAAGCGTGCGGCGGTAGTAGGCAGCCTGCTCTTCATCGAGCTTACCGCCCATCGTCGCGAGCTTGTTGGCGATCTGCGGCTGCGCCCAATCGCCGTCGACGGCGTGGAAGAAGTATGGGTAGCCGACTTGGCGGACCATGCCCATCTGCGTGGCCAATCCCATGTATTCAAAGCCGCCCGTCAGCGGGTTCTGCGCCTGGCCCGCCTGCGGCGCCAAGTCCGCGACGATCTGGCCCGGCTGGTCGATGCCGTAGTGCAGCAACTGGTCTTGCCACTTCCACTGGCTGTCCTTTGCGTCGGCAGCCATCGGCACCTTGTTGCACTGACGGTTCGGCTGCAGCCCGTAATCCGCGACGTCGGAGAACAGCACGATCGTGCCGCCGCGCATCAGGAACTGATCGATGACGTACTTCTGCCGATCCGTGAGGTCCGTCGGCCGGAACAGCACCAACGTCTCGATCTCGTCAGGAACCAGCGCGCCCTCGACGTCCTTGTAGTTCTGGAAGTCGTAGCGCTTGGAGACGTCCGGCATCGTGCGCAGGAACTCCCAGCCCATCGCTTGGCCCTGTTGGCCTGGGATCGCGGACGGCCACTCCATGAAGCCGAGCTTGCGCCGCTCCTTGGTGACGACTTCCTTGATCGCAGGCGTCAGGATCGCTTCGGCGAGGAACGAGATCGCGGGCGCGACCTGCTCGATCACCTTCTGCTTGCCGCCGTCGTAGACGAGGCGAAGCCCCTGCCAGTGTCGTGACACTCCGACCGCAGTCGTGGTCGAGCTCTGCGTGTCGATCGGCTTGATGCCGATGCGCGTGCAGGTGTCTTGGAGCGCCTTGTCCTCGATCGGGTTGAAGCGCTTGACGACGACCTTGCCCTTGCCGATCTGGATCAGCTCGTCGAGGAAGTTGTCGAGCACGACGCGCGTGTTGCGCAGGTCGGAGGGCAGCTCTTCCTTCGGGCTGAAGTAGGCCTCGACGACGAGCCGCTTCTCCAAGCCGCCGACGATGCGCAGCGTCGACTCGGTCAGCGAGTAGAGCTGGTCGCTCGTGGCGTCAATGCGCGCGCGATGGCGCGTCGCGAGATAGACGACCTGCCCGAGCACCAGCAGCAGCAGCACACAGTGCAGCGTCAGCGAGAGCGCGAGGCCGGATTGGCGAGAACGGTTCTGCATGGCGAGATGCGAATGGTTGGATCGCATGGACATCACCCCTTCTGACGCCGGTAGTGCAGGACCAGCGCGTTCGCGTGCAGGAAGAAACCGCAGAAGCAGAGGTAGTAGACGACGTCGCGCGTGTCGAAGACGCCGCGCGAGATCGACTCGAAGTACTTGTAGGGGCTGATGCCGCCGAGCAGGTCCACCGCCCACGTCGGCAAGAAGCCAGCGATCCACTCCGCGACGCGCGGGAAGCCGAACGCGTAGAGGATCAGCAACGACACGAGCGCCAGCAGCAGCGCCACGATCTGATCGCGCGTGAGGCTCGACCAGAACATGCCGACCGCGAGGTAGGAGCCCGCAAGCAACAACGTCGCGACGTAGGCGCCGATCACCGGGGCCCAGTCGAGGCTGCCGTAGTTCGCCAACGTGATCGGCAAGCCCAGCGTGAACGCGAGCAGCACCGCCAAGAACGCGAGCGCGGCGAAGAACTTGCCCGAGATCAGGCTGCCGATGCGGACCGGGAAGGTCATCAGCAACTCGATCGTGCCGCTGCGACGCTCTTCGGCCCACAGTCGCATCGTGAGCCCCGGCAGGAAGAACAAGAACACGATCGGTAGCAGGCCGAAGAACGCCTGCATCGAAGCCTGTTGGCCTTCGACGATCTGCTGCTGCGCGGTGAGGTACATCAGCACGCCCAAGAACAGCACGCCGAACACATAGGCGATCGGCGACAGGAAGTAGCTCTTCAGCTCGCGGCGGAAGATGACAGCGGTTTCACGCATGGGCGAACTCCTTCGCCGCGGTGGCAGGAGCATTGGTCAAGCGGCGGAACACGTCTTCGAGGCTCGAGCGCTCGCGCACGAGTTCGAGCAAGGACCAGTTGTTCTTCACGACGAGGCGCGCGACGGCTTCTTCGATCGGGGCATTCCCATCGCCGCACTCGATCGAGCACGCGAGCGACCCATCGGATTCGACGGTAATCGTGACCGGGCGCGCGGGGAACAACTCGGCAAGTTGGCGCGCGACCGCGTCCTGCGGCCCCTTCAGGCGCACGCGCAACGTCGATGCGGGCATCGCTGCTACGAGGTTGTCGCGCGTGTCATCCGCGACGATGTTGCCTTGGTGGATCACGATCACGCGCGAGCAGGACTTCTCGACTTCCTGCAGGTAGTGCGTGCTGAGGATCACCGTGTGCTCCTGCCCGAGTCGCTCGATCAGGTTGCGCACTTCGATGATCTGATTGGGGTCGAGACCGGAAGTTGGCTCGTCGAGGATCAACACTTCGGGCTCGTGCACGATCGCCTGCGCGAGGCCGACGCGTTGCTTGTAGCCCTTGCTCAACTCGACGATGTTCTTGCCAGTAACGCGCGAAAGCCCGCACAGCGACACCGCGCGATCGATCGCAGCCTTGCGCTTGCTCGCCTCGACGCCGCGGATCTCCGCGCAAAAGCGCAGGTAGTCATCCACTCGCATCTCGCCGTATAGCGGCGTGCTCTCCGGCAGATAGCCGATGCGCGCTCGAACCTTGAGCGACTGGTCCACCACGTCCAGGCCGTCAACTGTCGCGCGGCCCGAAGTCGGCAAGAGGAAGCAGGTGAGGATCTTCATCGTCGTCGACTTGCCGGCGCCGTTGGGGCCGAGGAAGCCGATGACCTCGCCGCGCTGCACGCGGAACGAGATGCCGTTCAGGGCATGTGCCAGACCGTAATCCTTGCGGAGTTGTTCGACCTCAATCATCGCAGCAGGGACCTTCGCAGGAGCATGGGGAACGAATGGGAGCAATCGCCGCGGGCGTAGCGGCGGGCCGCCAAGACGGACGACCCGCGCGCCGACTCCCAGGCGCGCCGCGCGCAGCGTGATCGGCAAGGAGGCCGTCTCCACTGCAGCCGGCGCGCCGATCATGCCGACCGCGCGCCGGCGACCGGCAACGCGCGGCGGCATGGGCGGATCAGTCGTCCAGGCGGAACGAATCCAAGAACGCCTTGTTGCTCTCCGTCTTCATCAGACGGTCGATCAGCAACGGCATCGAGTCGAGCGCGTTCATGCGCGCGAGCACGCGGCGCAACGTGTAGATGCGCTGCGTGATGTCCTTGCCGAGCAGCAGCTCTTCCTTGCGCGTGCCCGACATCTCGATGTCGATCGCTGGGAAGATACGGCGTTCTGCGAGCTGGCGGTTCAACACGAGCTCCATGTTGCCGGTGCCCTTGAACTCTTCGAAGATGACTTGGTCCATGCGCGATCCGGTGTCGACGAGCGTCGTCGCCAGGATCGTCAGGCTGCCGCCTTCTTCGCAGTTGCGGGCCGCGCCGAAGAACTTCTTCGGCATCTCCAGCACCTTCGCGCCGATGCCACCCGACATGGTCGCGCCGCCGCGGCCGCCGAGGAAGCTGTTGTAGGCGCGCGTGAGGCGCGTGATCGAGTCGAGCAGGATGACGACGTCGCGGCCGCTCTCGACCTGACGCATCGCCCGCTTCATGCACATCTCGGCGACCTCGATGTGGTGCTTCGGGCCTTCGTCGAGCGTGGAGACGAGCACCTCGCGGTTTTCGCCTTCGACGCTGCGCTTCCACGCCGTCGCTTCTTCAGGGCGCTCGTCGATGAGCAGCACCATCATCGCCACCTCGGGGTAGCGCGCAGCGATCGCGTGGCAGACCTTCTGCATCAGCACTGTCTTGCCGGACCGAGGCGGCGCGACCACGAGGCCGCGCTGGCCTTTGCCGACAGGGCAAAGCAGATCGATGATGCGGAGGCTGATGTCCTCGTCGCCCGGCGCCAGCACGAACTGCGGCTGCGGGTCGATGACCGTGAGGTCCTTGAAGTTGGGGCGCTCGCGCGCGTCCTCGGGATCCATCCCGTCGATCGAGTCGATCGACACCAGCGTCATGCGCTGTTGGCCGCGGGTCGGAATGCCTGCTTGGCCTTCGATCTCGCTGCCTTCCTGGATCCGATGCTGGCGAATCAGGGACATCGGCACGAACGTGTCGCCGCCGGGGATCGAGTCTGGCAGGTAGTGATTGCGCAGCTGACGCAGCCAGCCATTGCCTTCCTTGGTGTACTCGAGAACGCCGAGCACATCTTCCGTCGGCCCTTGCGCCTCGGGTAGGAAGTCCATCGGGGCGCCAGCGCCGCCACCACCACCGCCGCCGCCGCCACCACCACCGCCACCACCGTAGCCGCCGCCGCCACCAGGGCCTTGGCCGCCGCCACCGCCGCCGCCACCGCCGCGACGACGCCGACGACGCCTGCCGCCGCGCCAGCGACGACGATCCGGCCCACCACCCTGATCTGGAGCGGGTCCACCGCCCCCTTCGAACTCGTTCTCGATGCTCATGGAGTGCATCCCGGCTGCGCGCAGTCTGCGCGCACCAGCGCCGCTAGCGGCTGTCCAACGCGATGACTGGCGGCCAACAGACCGCTCTCCCTTGCAAGGGAACCCCGCCGAGCGGGGCGCATCGCTCGACCAATCGCAGGAATTGCCCAGACGACCGGTCGATCACTGCAACTCCTCCAGGAACACCCTGGAGAAGGTTCTGGCCAGGCCCATCCCAGACCTGAACAGCCTCGCCTCCAGACTCGGAATCCCCGCAATGCGGGAACTGGTCTCGAGCCGCGGAACGGGTCGCTTTGCGAGAGCAGGGGGCTCTCGTAACGGCCCTGGGCGAGAGTCGCGGACGTAAAACGCCACGCGACGGGCCGGAACGCTAGCAACGCACCGGAGGCCAGACAAGCCCATGCTTCAGAATTCTGCGAGGGCGCATGCAAGGAGCG
>JBEELK010000138.1:0-20435 GCA_041168165.1 Planctomycetota bacterium
CGCGTGTTCCCGTTGCGACCAAAGCCACGGTGCTGAAGTCGGTGCTGCAGGAGTTCCCCGGGCTCACTGGGCTGGTGTCGGGGGATTTGCGCTTCGAGCGGCGTTGGCGAAGCTGGTTGCAGCCTCGCCAGGGGTCGTGACGTGATGTCGCGCCATGGCGGCTCATGACCGCCGTGGACCCACAGGCATCCAAGATCTGCCTCAGCTGCGAAGGCGTTTCTGCAACGGACGCCGATCGCTGCCCGCACTGCGCGGCGCCACTGCTGCCGCTGTCTTCTGTGCACTTCCCAAACCGCCGGGGCGAAGTGGATGCGGGCAATCCACTGGTGGGTTCCGTGGTCGGCGGCAAGTTTGTGCTGAAGGGCGTGCTCGGCAAGGGTGGCATGGGCACCGTGTTCCGCGCGAGCCACGCAGTTTCGCTGGCTCCTGTCGCCGTGAAGCTGCTGCATCCGCGCTGGTCGTCCCGCGCCGAGTTCCGGCGGTCGCTGCTCGCTGAGGCGCGCAAGGCGGGGCGCGTCGTCCACGAGCACTGCGCGCGTGTGCTCGACGTCGGCGAGGCCGAAGACGGCACGGTCTACCTTGCGATGGAACTCGCCGATGGCGAGCCGGTCGATGCGCTCGTACGTCGCGGCGGCGCGGCGCCATCGATCGCGGTCGACATCCTGGCACAGGTCGCGCGCGCGCTCGTTGCGATCCACGCGGCTGGGCTCGTGCACCGCGACCTGTCGTCGCGCAATGTGCTGGTCGCATGGCGGTCCGGCGCGCCGTTCGTGAAGGTGCTCGACTTCGGCATCGCGCAGACGGCCCGCCTGCCGGTCGGCGGCAAGAGCGACGAGGGCGGCGATGCGACGTTTGCCAATCCCGTGTTCTCGGCGCCGGAGCAACTCGCCGGCGGCGAAGTGGATGCGCGTGCGGACCTGTACAGCCTCGGCGTGCTCGCATTCTTGCTGCTCACGGGACGGCTGCCGGTGGCGGAGCGCGATCCGCGCGCGGCGGCTCGGCGCACGGTTGCCGGCGAACTCGACGTGCTGCCGTCGCAGAAGGGCGTGCCGCGCGCGCTGCAGTCCTTCGTTGCGCGGTGTCTGTCGCGCGATCCCAGCTTGCGGCCCAAGAGCGCAGAGGCGGCTCTGCTCGAACTCGACGCGATCCGCGGCGGTGGGCGAAAGTGGCTGCCGACCGTGAGCCTCGCAGTCGCTGCTGTCGCCGCCGCGCTGCTGATCGTCGCGTTCGCGCGCGCAACGCCGCCGTTCTTGCGAGTCGTGGGCGGGGCGCTCGTGTTGCGCGAGGGCGTGCCATCCAGCGAGGAGCCGGTCCGCTACCTGAAGCCGCAGTCGCTGCTCAGCGTGCGCGCGCTCTACGGCGGGTTTGCGCCGTCACGGCTCGAACTTGAGGTCACCAAGGGCAACACGCTGCAGTGGCGCACGCGGCTGCAACCGGAGATTGCTGCTGAGGGCGTGCTCGTGCTGACGCAGGCGCAGCCGCAATGGCGCGACGCGCTGGTCCGCCTCGAGCTTGCGTGCGCGGATGGCCCGGTCGACTGCGCGTTCGTCGTGCCCGGCGCGGCGCTGCTGGGCAGCGCGCGACTTTGCGTCGACGAGACGCCGCCGATCGTGCAGGCGAGCATCGCAGCGAACGGATCCAGCGGTGTTCGCGTCCATGCTGCGACACGCGCGCAGGTTTCTGTGCGCGATGCGTCCGGCCTTGCCTCGTTGCAGGCCACTTGCGCATTCAAGGACGGCAGCGCGCATGAAGTGGCACTTCCGCTCGACGCTATGTCGGATATGGGGGGCGAGTTCCACCTCGCGAGCGTGTTCCGCTCGGCCTTGCCTGCTTCGCGCGAGCGCGGCAGCGGCACGTTCACCGTGGTAGCGATGGATCGCGCGGGCAATCGAGGCGCGTCGCTGCCCATTGAGTTCACGTCGTTCGATTTCGGCGCGCCCGCGATCGAGGTGATCGGCGGGCCCGACGGCGAGTCCTCGATCCCGTATCTCGAATCCAAGGCCGTGATCCGCGCGCGCCTTTCGTTCGACGAACCAGACCTGAAGGTTGAAGTGCGCGATGACGCAGGTCGCTTGCGAGGATCTGGCCCGCTGCGTTCGAGGTCCGGCTCGTGGCACGAACTCGACCTTCTCGCTGCGGAAGACGGCGAAGCGTTTGCGCCAGGCTTGTTCGCGTTCGTCGTCGTCGATGCCGCGGGCAATCGCACCGAACAAACGCTGCCGCTGTCTTTCCGCAGTCGTCGATTGGATGTCGTGTTCGTCGCGTCAGCGGATGGCGGCGTCGTCGCGCTCGACAAGGAACTCGCATGCGGCGCCCGCGGCGGCTCCGTCGCGTTCACGTGCGGCGCGAGCTTCTTGCCCGTATCCGCGTCGCTGCGAGCAATCGGTTCGCCATCGGACATGGCGGTCGAGCTGCGGGCCGAGCCGCCGCGATGGCGCGTGCAGGTGCCGCCGCTCGAACCGGGGCGATACGAGCTGTCGTTAGAACTCGAGGAACGCGGCGGTCGCGCGCTCGGCGCGGTTGTGCACGCTCTGCCGCTGCAGGCTCTGCCCGATGCGCTGCAGTTCCGCATGCCGGCGATCCAAAGTCGGTTCTTGCCGGAGTTGTTGCGCGCCAACCTGCTGCGCATGGAAGGCGGAGCGCTGCTTGCCGGCGCTGGCGTCGCGATCGATGGCGGCCTGTCGCGGTTCGTTCGCGGCGCGTTGTGGCATGGGCCATCGCCCGATGCGCTTGTTGCGATGCCCTTGGTCGAGGGCAGTGGCGACGCGGGCTCGTTGTTGCCGCGCTTGCCATTGCTGCGCGGGCGCAACGTGTTGCGACTCGAACTGCGCGACGTGCTGGGTCGACCGCTCGCAACGGATGCCATCGATGCGCGAACGGTTGGCGATGCCGCATTGCGCAGGCTCTTCGAGTTCGCGGACTTCGTCGACGACCCAACGCCGCCGCGGCCATCGGGCGATGAGTTCGCGGTGGAGCACGGCCAACCGGTTCGTTTGCTCGTGCGATCTGCGATCCCGTTCTTGGCCGCCGAGTTGTCGCTGCTGCAGTTGTCGCTGCAGGGCGTCGAGTTCCCGGCTGCGTCGGTTCGCGCCGATGGCTCCGGCAGCGAGATCGCCTTCGTGCTGCCGTTCGCGCAGTGGAGCCGAGCCGCAGGCATGTTCGATCTTGCGCGCGCCGACTATGCGCAGGGGCGTGCCTCGACGATGACGGCGCAGTTCCGCTCTCCTGCTGGCGCGTATGCGATCGAGTTCCGGCTGCGGTCCGCGCGATCCACGCTGGCGGCGGTGAAGTTGTCGGAGTTGGCGCGCGGCGATGTGCCCGGTGCATTGTCGGACGTGACGCTGTTGCCGGTGTTGGCGCCAGACGGCGGCGAGTGGCCGGATCCGTGCGCGAACGACGAACAGAACCGCGGCTTGTATCGACAACGCTTCTCCGTGTCGGTGCGCGGCATGGCGGACTGGTTCGTGCAGGACCGCGAAGTCACGCTCGGCCAATACGCAGCGTTGATGGCCGTCGCGGACGGCGCGCCCATCCAACTCGTCGTGCATCGCGACGATCCGCTGGGTCGCGCGCGCGCGACGCGACGCGGCATGCTGCCGCATGGCTACGGCGACTCGGATGCTGCGTTCTTGCTCGCGGCAGAGAAGGACCCGAACGCTGCGGTCGCGGGCGTCGACTTCTTCCAGGCGTATGCCGCGACGCGCATCTGGGGCCATGCATTGGCTGGCGATCCCGCGCTGTTCCGGCTGCCGCTTGGCTGCGAACTCGAACTCGCGGCGTTTGGGCTGGGGCCTGTGTCCACTGCGCGTCACGGAGCCGCAGCACGCGGCGGCAGCGTGTCCGCATCGGAATGGGCGCGGCTCACTGCGGCCTCCGCGCCGGGCAGGGGCGTCGACGCCGCGGCGCTCGATGCGCTCGGCGATCGAGTGGCAGCTGCCGTCGGCGGCGATGTGCGCGGGCTCGACTTCGGCGTGCGCGAGTGGGTGCTCGACCTTCCGCATGGGCCGGATGCAGGCAGTGAGACGCTGGTGCGCGAGTGGATCTCCGATCGCGAACTCCATGTGCAGCGCGCGCTCGAACTCTCGGGCGCGCGGCCTGCGCCAGCGGACCAAGAAGCGCGCTTGCTGCCCGAGTTGCGCGCGCGCTTGTCGACGTTCGGCGTCGTGCGTGGGCTCGCCATCGGCGATCGCGTTGGGGCACTCGACGCCGATGGGCGACGGCTCGACCTCGCAACCGGATCGTTGCCCGCGTCGGTGCCTGGTGTGCTGCGTGCGGAGCAGATGCGTCGCGACGGCCGCGACCTGCTGCCAGGCCGATGGGACCCTCGATTGTTGGTCACCGGATTCCGCCTCGCTGGCGGCTCGGTGTTCGTGCAGAGGGTGCGCAATCCATGAAGCGCACAGTGAGCGAAGGCGGCTGGCGCATCCTTGGACGCGCGCGCACGATGGGTCGCATGCAACGCATCGCGACGAGCTCGCCGCGCCGCTCGCGTCCGTGCGGGGCCGCGATGCGCATCGTCGTCGCGTTGTTGCTGCTGTGCATTAGCGCGTGCCAATCGCCATCGTCCGAACTGCGCGGCCTCGCCGCTCGTCCGCCGCTCGACTATGCCGTGCTCGTGACCGGCGGCGCGTGGCTGCAGCCGACCGAGGCCAGCGGTGCGGGCACGTTTGCGACCGAGGACTCCGCGGATGGCGCGACGGAGTTGCCTTCTGACACGGAGCCGATCGCGGTGACCGAAGTGATCAGCGCACTGCAGGAGGGTGCGGTGTTCCGCAGAGTCGCCGGCGACGACGATGCGCATCGTGCGCGCGTCCGCGAGTTGCTGGCGTCGCGTCGCGCCGAGCCTGCGTTGCTCGACTTCCTGCAGGACGCGCGCGATCGCGGCTTCGACATGCTCCTTGTCGTCGAGGGCTTGCAGGACAACGCGATCGATGCGCAGGGCGTGAATGGGCGTTGGCCGGTCACGATGTTGACGTGGCTCTTGCTCGGCATCGGCGTGTTCATCCCGGACCACACGTTTGAGTCCGGCGTCACGTTGCGCGTGACCTTGCGCGATCTCGAGACCGGCGGCGTGCTCGCGGACACGATCTCGTCCGCGGGGCCAATCGACTTGTCGTTGATGGAGCGCGGTAGCGCGCTCGGGCTCGTGAGCTCGATCCTCGTGCCGCCGTTCTGGGTGCCCGATGACGATGGCCGCGTGACGCGCGCGGTGCGCGACTACACGCAGCGGCGCTTGTTGTTGTCGCTCGCGCGCGAACTGAAGAGCGAGCCGATCCGCCAACGACTGCGCGCAGTCGCCGTCGCTGCATTGTCGCTGCCGCGCGAAGGCGTGGTCGCCGTCGATTCTCGCGAAGCATTGAGCGCCGTGCGCATTCGCGCGCACGCGGGGTTGTCCGACGAAGCCGCGGCCGCGTTCGAGCAGAGCCTTGTCGCGAGCATGCGACGGCAAGGCGATCGCTACCTCTATGAGTCGGCGTTGCCAGAAGGCGTCGATCCCTCGCGCATGCGCGTGCAGGTGTTGGTGGCCACGGTTGCCGGCAGTGTCGCGTCTGCGACGTTCGGCAGCGGAGATCCGCCGTGAGGATCCCGCCGCAGTTCGACCTTGGCGTGGCGACGCACACGGGTCGCGTGCGCGCGACCAATGAAGACGACTTCCTGTTGGTTGCGCCGCCGAGCGGCAAGCCGTTTGCGCTGCTTGTGGCGGTCGCCGACGGACTCGGTGGCGCCGCGGGCGGCGCGGAAGCGAGTCGCAGCGGGTTGCGCGGCCTTGCCTCCGCGGCGCTGTCGGCAAGCGATCTCGCCCTCGACGACATCGTTCGCCGCGGGTTCTCGGCCGCGAGCGAACGCGTCGCTGAGCAGGCGTTGTTGGTGCCGAGCCTCGCCGAGATGGCGACGACGTTGTGTGCCGTGGTGATCGACGGGCACAGCGCCGCGATCGGGCATGTAGGCGACAGCCGTGTCTACTTGCAGCGCGCATCTGTGTTGCGCCAACTGACCGTGGACCATGCGTCGAAGGAGGATCGCAATCGTCTGTTGCGGTGCATCGGCGGCTCGGCCCCCGACCAGCAACCGGACGTGACAGAGGTCGACCTCGCGATCGGCGATCGGTTGCTGCTCTGCAGCGACGGGGTCTGGGGCTTCGTGCCCGAGGCGGACCTCGCGAGCGCCATGCTCGTGCGCGATCCACGCCGCGCCGCGGACCGGCTTGTGGCGTTGTCGCTGCAGAGCGGTGGGGCGGACAACGCGACTGTGGTCCTCGTCGACTTCGTTGGGGACGAGGGCTCTGGACTCGCGGTCGAACGGGAACTCGCACGCGAAGAATCCTCGTTGGCAGGCGAGGAGCCGCGCGCACGCCGCTTGGGCGCGCCGCGGTGGCCGTTCTTTGTGCTGTTTGCCGCAGTCGTGGCGCTGCTGCTCGCCTGGCTGCGCATGGGGCTTGGCTTCAACGTATTCTTGTGGCTGCAAGGCGTGCGCTGATCGCGCGTTCTGTTACAGCCTCCCTGTTCCGCACGGTTGCTCTCGAAGGCGCAACGCGCAACGATGCGGCGATGCGGCAAACCGCCGCGCGCCCCCTCGCCGAGTCGAAAGCCCGCCGATGCCCAAGAAGCTGCAGCGCAAGGTTCCTGTCCAGAAGGCCACGTCCGCTGTCGCCGTCGCGGATGGCGAGGGCCGCGGCCTGTCGTTGCCGCTGCGTTCGCGCGTCGGCGCGCGCGCGCTGGCCGAGTTCACCAACCAGCTCGCGGTGCTGCTCAATGCAGGCATCCCGGTGACGCGCAGCCTGCGCATCCTCGAAGGCCAACTGCCGCAGGGCCCGATGAAGCGCATCTGCAAGAGCCTCGTCGACGACGTCGAAGCGGGCACGCCGTTGTCCGAGTCGATGGCCAAGTTCGACGGCACGTTCGACGCGCTCTACACCAACATGGTGCGCGCAGGCGAAGCGGGCGGCGTGCAAGAGGAGATCCTCAATCGCCTTGCGGGCTTCTTGGAGAAGAGCGAGTCGATCAAGGCGCGCGTTAAGGGCGCGCTCGCGTATCCGGCGATGATCATGTTCATCGCGACCGCCGTGCTGCTGTTCGTGTTCGCGTTCGTGATCCCGCGCTTCAAGAGCGTGTTCTCGTCGATCGGCGGCGGCGTCGCGAGCTTCCCGTGGGCGACTCGCGTCGTGATCGGCATCGGCGAACACCTCGAAGTGTTCTGGTGGGTGTATCTGCTCGCGTGCGTGCTGCTGTGGTTCGTGCACTCGTTGCTGATGAGCAAGGTGATGGGCTACCGCCGCGTGATGCACACCGTGGCGCTGCGCATGCCGCTGTTCGGTCCGCTCGTGCACAAGAACCTCGTCGCGCGCTTTGCCCGCACGTTCGGAACGCTGATCCAGAGCGGCGTGCCGCACCTGGAGGCTCTCGACATCCTGCATGCGTCGTCGACGAACGTGCACATGCAGAAGGCGGTGTCGAGCGTGCACGATTCGATCCGCGAAGGCTCGGGCATCGCGGTGCCGATGGGCGAGAGCCACATGTTTGACGACATCGTCGTCAACATGGTCGACGTCGGCGAGCAGACGGGCGAACTCGACCGCATGCTGGTCAAGATCGCGGATCGCTACGAGATCGAGGTGGATCGCACGGTCGAGACGACGTTCAAGGTCATCGAGCCGATCCTGCTGGTCATCATGGCCGTCGTCGTCGGATTCATCGTCTTTGCGTTGTTCACGCCGCTGCTCACGATGATGCAGTCGCTCAACCGAGGGCGCTGACCTCGTGTCGCTGGCCGTCCGCATCCTCGCGGTCGTGCTGCTGCTGAACCTGTTGGTGGTCGGCGCGGTGCAGACGGCTTCGTTCGCGACGCAGCGCGAATGGGTGCGGCGGCAGCAGAGCGAGAGCTTGGCCGCTGCGCTCGTCCCATACCTGCTTGAGGTCTACTCGGCAGAGCGACTCGACGACGAGACGCAGGTCCTTGAGTTGGTGCAGAGCCCGATCCTTCGCGAGTACTTCGACGATGTGATCGTGACGAGCGGCCGTCCGCCGCTGACCGGCCTCGTCTACCTCAATCCGCGCGGAGCATCGCGGCGCGACCCGGACCTGTTTCCGATGCGCGACGTGTTGCTCGGCATGGAGGAGGCGCGCGTGCAAGGCGGGCTCGTGCAAGTGGCGGGCGGCTTCTGCACGGCGGTGCGCGCCAAGGATCGCGTCGCCGGCTACCTGTGGTTCGTGCCGAAGCTCGACATCGAACCCCCGTCGCTGCCGTGGAGTTTCCTGTTGCTGACCGCGCTCGGCAGTTCGCTGCTGTTCGGCGCCGTGTTGTATCCCGTCGTGCTTCGCACGATCGGTCGCCCGTTGCAGCGCGTCGGCGCCGCGGCCGCGCGCGTCGGCGGCGGCGACTACGCGGCGCGGTTGCCGGACCTCGCGTATGCGCCCGAGCTGCGCGCGCTGGTGGATTCGTTCAACGCGATGGCGCAGCAGGTGCAGGACAACACGGGCAACCTCGAAGCCGCGGTGCGCACCGCAGTGGAGGAGGCCAAGCGGTCCGAACGCGCGCTGGTGCAGAGTTCGCGCCTTGCGACGGTTGGCACACTCGCTGCCGGCATCGCGCACGAGATCAACAATCCGATCGGCGGCATGCAGAACGCGGTGGCGCGCTTGCTGGCCGACGCGTCGCTGACGGATCGTCAGCGCACGTATCTGCAGTTGCTGCAAGATGGCCTTGCGCGCGTCGCGCGAACGGCGCGCAAGGTGCTCGACTTCTCGCCCAAGTCGGCGGCAGCGCGGCCGTTCGCGCTCAAGGCATGCGTCGAAGGCGCGCGCGCGCTGTGCGAGCATCGAATGCAGCGCGACTCGGTGCAGTTGCGCGTCGTGGGCCTCGATGCGGCGCCGCTTGCGTTTGGCGACGCGCACGAGATTCAGCAGGTCGTGCTCAATCTCTTCCTCAACAGCCTCGATGCGTTCGAGCAGGCGGGCCGCGGCGGCGCGATCACGGTGACCGCTCAGGACGCGGGCGACATGCTGCGGCTCGAAGTCGCGGATGACGGGCCCGGAGTCGACCCCGAGGACCTGCCGCGCGTGATGGATCCGTTCTTCACCAAGAAGGAACGGCCCGACGCGAGCGGACTTGGCATGTTCATCAGCTATTCGATCGTGCGAAACCACGGCGGCACGATGACGGTCGACAGCCAGAAGGGGCGCGGGTTCACCGTCGTGATCACGCTGCCGCGCGCGGGAACGGGCAACTGACGCGCGGCTCCTTTTGCGCGGGCGCGAGCCGTGCAAGTGCGGCGGCCCTTGAGGCGCGCGCGATGGCGGGGCACACTTCGTCGCCCGCGCGGCATTGCTGCGCATCGAGGTCTTGCATGAAGCAGTGGCAGAGCACCGTGTTGGTCGGGTTGATGATGAGCGGCAGCTTCCTGGTGGGGCAGTGGCTCCAACTGGGGCAGTCGCAGCCGCACTCCGCATCGAACTCGTTCGACGGCGCAGCGCCGACGTTCGCCGGCAACGTGCTGCAGGCGCAGGGACGCGGCCCGTCGAACCCGCCGCCCGTCCAGCCTCAGCCCACTCGGCCGGTGGCGGCTGCGCCGGTGGTCTACCCCGAGGACTCGGGGCAAGCTTCGAGCGCCAACGGCTTCCTCGCGGTCACCGGCAGCTACGGCGTCGGCACCTCGGTCCTCTACGTGATCGACACCGTGAATCGCCAGTTGGCGGTCTACGAGGCGCGCGGCGGCGGCCCGGACATGCGTCGCATCGTGCTGGTCGGCGCGCGCAAGATGGACCTCGACCTCATGCTCGAGGGCTACAACGACCGCAGTGAATACGACTATCGCAAGCTGCGGACGGTGTTCGAGAAACGCGGCACGCGCGACCCCGACGTGACGACGGGACTCGAAGGCAGTCCCTCGTCGAGCGAAGTTCCTGCATCTGGCGGCGATAAGTAGGACTCGACCTCGACCGGTCGGTTGCTAGGATTCCGCCCACTCTCGTGTCCACCCAGCCTTGGGTTGGACAACACGTCCCCTCCGAAGACCCCTCCGAAACAAGGATCCCTGCCGTGTCCGAGAAAGACGATTTCATTTCCTTCGAGAAGGCCCTGCGCGACCTCAAGCTCAAGAGCGAGGAGCTGCGCAAGCTCGTCTCCGAGGGCGAGATCCGCGCCTTCCGCGATGGTCCGGACTCGATGAAGTTCCGTCGCGAAGACATCGAGACGTTGGCTAGCAAGTCGCAGGACGATGGCGATCTGACGAGCTCGCTCGAGGACGACACCGGCATGGTGACCGAGCAGTTGTCCAACGAGGACACGCTGATCGACGACTCGGAGCCTGAGGATTCGCCGAAGGCACAGAAGCGCGCCGCGCGCCCTGCTCCGACCCGCGCCCCAGCGATGGCCGGCGCTGGTGCTGGCGAGAAGGAGCCCGGTTGGGTCACCGCAGCCGCGATCGTCGGTTGCCTCCTGATGTTCTGGGGCTTCCTGATCAGCTACTCGATCTCGCAAGACTCGGATCCGGCCGGCAACAGCTTCACGTCGGCGTTCTCCGAGAAGTGATCCGCAGTCGGTCTGCGCCGCGTTGGTTCCTTCTTCGGTAGGAACAAACGCAGGGAAGGACCGTTCTGCAGTGATCCCACGCGATGCGCGCGGTCTTGTGGCCGCGCGTGTTCGTTTCTAGCGCGCACATCGAGCACACATCGCGCGCCCGTCGCTGTGGCTTTCGCTGCGCGCCATTGCTAGTGTCCGCACAGCGCTCATAGCCACCGGTCGGCTGTGCAGCGGCAAACGGATCCACGGCCCCGGAGGGGACCATGTCGATGATGAGAAGCTCGCTTTTGCTCGCAGCGCTGTCCGTAATGGCTGCCTGTGTCAGCCCCGAAGACCACCGCCGTGCACTGAGCTCGAACGATGCGCTCAAGGCGGAGATTGCATCGCTGACGGCGACGCAGCAGGCGATCAGCCTGGAGAATGAGAAGCTGCGTGCGGAGATCGCGCGCCTTGGCAAGCAAGCTGCGGACGCGGACTGGATCCGTGAGCAGCAGGACAAGCTCGACAAGTTGATCAAGCAGTATCAGGGCGGCTCGGGCAGCGGCATCGACGGTGTCGATGTGATCCGCACCAGCGAAGGTGTCGCATTCCGCGTGCTCGGCGGCGTGCTGTTCTCGCCGGGTCGCATCGAGATCAGCGAGCAGGGCCAGAAGACGCTCGCTCAGTTGATCAGCACGCTGAAGGCTGAGGGCAAGAAGCTTCGCGTCGACGGTCACACCGACGACCAGAAGATCACCCAGAGCAAGTGGGGCACCAACCTGCGGTTGTCGGCGGAGCGCGCGATCGCGGTCGCGGACTTCCTGATCAAGAATGGGTTGCCCGCGGACAAGGTCGGCGTTGCTGGCTACGGCGAATACCGCCCTGCGGCGCAAGGCTCGGGCGAAGACGCGCGTCAGCAGAATCGCCGCGTCGAGATCCTGATGCTCGACAAGTGAGGCGCTCGTGAGGGCGCGGAAGCAGATGGCCATCGCCGTGCTCCGCGCCTTCGTGCTTGTGTGCGTGTGCGTCGCTTCATCCTGTGACCATGGCGACGCGCCGGCTCCGTTGCCGCGCACAGGTCCTCTAGGATCTCTGCGCGATCTCGTGCTCTACATGCGCACGGACGCGGCGGGCGGCCCGTTCTTCCTCGACCTCTTCGAAGTGACCCGTGCCGACTTCGCGGGATTCGCGGCTTCGAAGGAAGGCCTCGCATGCGGCGCCGCGATGCCGCGATTGCGCGATGAGCAACAGGACCTGCCGATGGCAGGCGTCGATTTGCGCATGGCGCGCGCATTCGCCGCATGGCGGCGGTGTCGACTGATGAGCGCCGAAGAATGGGCGTTCGTCTGCACGACGGACGGCCGCGATGCCTTTCCTTGGGGCTCGCGCCAAGACCCGTCGCGCGCGAACACGAGCGACCTCGGTGCATTTTCCCCGTTGCCGGTCGGCACCTTCGAGTCCGGCCGCCCTCAGTCGGGACCCTACGACCTGATCGGCAATGTCGCAGAGTGGACCGAGACCGTGCCGGTCGCGTGGTTTGGTTCCGAGCGCGATCCACTGCCCGCTGCCGCATTCGCGCGCGCGCAGGTCGCGGACACTCCGGGTCTCGCCATCTGGTCTGCCGCGCCTGGCGTGTTCCCGCCCCTGTTTGTGGTCGAGGCCGCTGGCGACGCTGCGCCGCGCGAAGCTGTGGGTTCGGACTTCGCTGGCCCGATGGCGGAGACTCGAGAACTGCGCGCGCCTTCGGACTCCGGCGATCGCATCGGCTTGCGACTTGCCGCGACGCCGCGCGAAGTCATCGAGGGTCTCGGCGAGGACGTAGTTGCGCTGGCTGGCGTCGATGCCAAGTTGTTGGCGCGATTCTGTGGCAAGAAAGGGCACGCAGACGCGCTGCGCATCGCGCTCGCGAATGCGCGCATCTCCGCGCAAGCCCGCGCGCGCTGGCTGAAGGAGTTGCGATGACCGACGGCGGCCGCGATGGGTTCTCGGGCTACCGCGCCCGTCTCGATGCTCTCGGCTTCAAGCCGAGCAGCGTGTTCGGCCAGAACTTCCTGCTCGACCCTACTCTGCATCGAGTGATCGCGGACTCGGCGGAGTGCACTCCGAACGACTTGGTTCTCGAGGTCGGCGTCGGTCTTGGATTCCTCACGCGCGAACTGTCGCTGCGCGCGGCTGCAGTGGTTGGCGTCGAGATCGACGAGCGGTTGTTCCGCGTGGCGGGCGAGGACCTCGGCGCCTACGCCAACGTGCATCTCGTGCTCGCGGATGCGCTCGGCGGCCCCGGCGGCAGCTTGCCGGACTCGGTCCGCGCGGCGTTGCGCGAGCATCAGCCCGCGGGCGGTGCCTTCCTCGTCGTCGGCAACTTGCCCTACGCCGCATCTGGTCCGTTGCTCGCCGAGCTTGCGTGCGCCGAACGGTTGCCGGACCGCATCGTCGTGCTCGTGCAGAAGGAACTCGGCGATCGGCTCGGCGCGAAGGTGGGGCACGACGACTACGGCGGGCTGTCGGCGCTGCTGCAGTCGTTCTATGACGTGGAACGACTTCGAACCGTCGGGTCCGAGGTGTTCCGTCCTCGCCCCAAGGTTGCGTCCGCGATCTGCCGTCTGCGGTTGCGCGCGGATGCCGTGGGCTGGACCCAGCAAGAACGCAGGCAATTGCAGGTGTTCGTGCGCGCGCTCTTCGGCAAGCGCCGCAAGTCGCTGCGTACGACGCTCGCCGAGGCCGCTGCGGCGGTATCCCGTCCGATGCCCCAAGTGGACGCGGCAGTGCTGCAGCGGCGCGCGGAGACGCTGTCGCCAGCGGAGTTGGTTGGGCTGCTCCGCCTCACCGTCCGCGGCTAGTTGGCGCCGGGGTGCGGCAGTGCCTTCTTGTCGTCGCGTCCGTCATGGGAAGTGCCCATGGCATCGCGATGCCGGGCGAAACATGCCTGCCCTCCGGCGTATGGCGCGATGGCGCGCCTTGACAGGTGCAGCCAAATCTGGGCACACTGCGCCCTTCCTGCTGCGACGGGCACCCCGGCGCACATCATCCATCGGTCCGGTCGTGGCCAACGCGGTTTTGCCCGCGGATGGCCCAAAGGGCTCACGCGGCGGGCACTAGGAACGTGTACCAAATCGAGACCTGACGTCTCGGATTGGGATACCTTTGTCCGGAGGCGTGAGCGCTTGGCACAGTGTCTGAGCGTGTAGCCACCGGTCTTTCCCACCAAAGCCGATGGATCGATTCGACGAAGCCAAGCTCCGCATCAAGGAGGCCATTGACCTGGTCGCCCTGATCGAGAGCTACCTGCCGCTGAAGCCCAGGGGAAGGATGTTCGTCGCGCTCTGCCCGTTCCACGCAGAGAAGTCGCCGTCGTTCACGGTCTACGCCGACAGCCAGCACTACTACTGCTTTGGCTGCGGCAAGTCGGGCGATGTGTTCACGTTCGTGATGGAGCGTGAGGGGCTCACGTTCCGCGAGTCGATGGAGATGCTCGCCGATCGTGCGCAGGTGTCGCTCGAAGGCGTCTTCTCGCGCGGGGACCAATCGCAGCGCGGCCCGGATCCCTTCCAGATCCTCGGCGAGGTCCGCACGTGGATGCAGCAGATGCTGTTCTCCGACGAGGGCCGCACCGCGCGCGAGTATCTGGAATCGCGCTCGCTGGCGCCGGCGATCGAAGCGTGGGGCATCGGCTATTGCCCCGAACGGCACGGCGCGTTGCGTCAGTTTGCGCAGTCGCGTCGTCTGCCGCCGTCGGTGTTGGAGCAGGCGGGGTTGTTGCGCAATGGCCGCGAGCCGTTCGCGGGCCGCGTGATGTTCCCGATCGACGACGAGCGCGGTCGCACCGTCGGCTTTGGCGGCCGCGTGCTGCCCGGCGCCAAGCCGCGTTCGGATGGGTTCGATCCGCCCAAATACATCAACTCGCCGGAGTCGCCGTTCTTCAACAAGCGGCGCGTGCTCTACGGCCTGCATCAGGCCAAGCAGAAGGGCAGCCGTCGCATCGTGGTCATGGAGGGTTACACCGACGTGATCGCGTGCCATCTCGCGGGCTTTCACGGCGCGGTGGCGGCGCTGGGCACGGCGTTCACGCACGAGCACAGCAAGAAGCTGGAGCGCTACGCCCAAGAAGGGGTCGTGTTGCTATTCGACGGCGACCGCGCCGGCGAGCAGGCTGCGGTGCGCGCGATGCGCGAACTCGTGAACAGCCAGGTCACGGTCAAGATCGCGCTGATGGCCGACGCGAAGGATCCCGCGGACTACGTTGTGGCTCGGCCGGGCGAGGACGAAGACCTCGTCATCGAGCGTCGCGCGCGCTTTGCCGACCTCGTCGACGGCGCGGATGACGCGCTCGCGACGTGGTTCCGCCTCGCGCGCCGCCGGCTCGACTTCGCGCAGCCTGCGGAATTGGAGAAGGTCGGCAAGGAATGCGCGCTCCTGCTGTCGCTGGTCGAGAACGACCTTCGTCGGCGCGGTTTGCTGCAGGAGATGGCCCGTCATCTGGCGATGCCGCCCGAAGGCCTCGTCCGCATGCTTCGCAAGTTCCCGGCGCGGACCGACAAGCCGGAGGCGTCGTCGGACGACGGCCCTACGCCAGAGCCGAGCGACGTCGACCTGCGCGATATCGACCCGAGCCAGCTGCCCGATGGGGCCGTCGTGGCGCCGCGGCCGATTGTCGCCGCCGAGCGCGACTTGTTGGCCGTGCTGGTGCACCGCCCGGAGTTCACCGAGCAGGTCGATCCGTCGACCCTGCAGTCTGCCGAGGTGGTTCGTCTGTTTGCGATGATCCGCGCCGCAATGGGCGAGGGCCGCACGACGCGCGCCGAGGTGGCGCGGCACGTGTTCTCCCAGATCTCGTCCGACTCGGGCAAGGTGAGCCAGGACCTGCGCAGCGTGTTCGCGCGCTGCCTCGCCCGCGCCGACGAGATCAAAGACCCGGCGGCCTTCTTCGCGATGCTGGACAAGGACCGAAATCGCGCCAACTCCCGCCACTCGGCCCGCGGGCTGCGTCAGCAGCTTCAGGCTGCGCTGGCTGCCGGCGACCGCGATACGGCCAATCGGCTCACCCAAGAACTCGTCGCCCAGATGCGCACGACTGCACCGCGCAACTCGGCGAAATGAACCGCCTAGAAGACCCTTCCCGAATCCCCCGGACGAACCCGAACTCAGAACCGACCCAAATGCTGCCCAGCCCAACCGGCTGACCCAAAACCAGCATTCTTCATTTCTCGCTACCCCATTCGTCCTCCCCCCGTAAACGAAGGCCCGCCAAAAGGCCTTGGCCCCGTCGGCCAGACCCGCTCTGCACTCCATGGAAACGCTCGACAAGAAGATCAAGGCGCTGATCAAAGCCCATCGCAAGAATGGCTCGATCACGCTCGCTCAACTCAACGCTGTTCTGCCGGACGGCGAATCGACGCCTGAGCGCATCGAAGCCGCGATGCAGATGATCGAGGAGGCCGGCCTCGAGATCGTCGAGGAGGAGCAGAAGGGCAAGGACAAGAAGGGCGCGGCCCGCAAGGAAGATGAGGACGGCGGCGACGATGTCGATCTGCCGGAGCTCGACCTGCAGGAGCCCAGCGAGGCCGAGCTCGCGGCGCCGATGGTCGACATCACCGAGAAGATCGACGATCCGGTGCGCATGTATCTCACCCAGATGGGTGAGATCCCGCTGCTCACGCGCGAAGAGGAGATCTCGCTGGCGCGCAAGATCGAGCTGACGCGCAAGCAGTTCCGCAAGGAAGTGCTCAGCTCCGGCTTCGGCCTCAAGGAGGCGATCGAGATCCTCGAAGACGTGCTCAAGGGCGAACTCGCGTTCGACCGCACGCTGAAGGTCAACCAGCAGGACCCCGAGGTCGGCAAGGCGGACCTGTCGGACCGTCTGCCGGGCAACATCGCGACGCTGCGTCTGATCTACGAAGCTGCGAAGAAGGACTGCCGCATTCTCATCGAAGGCACGGTCACGCCGGAGGAGCAGCAGATCATCAACAAGCGCATCTTCTCGCGCCGCCGCAAGGCCGTGACGTTGATCGAAGAGTTGAACCTGCAGGGCAAGAAGGTTCGACCGATGATCGACCTGATCGAGAACCGCGTCGCTGAGGCTCATCGCCTTGGTCAGCGCCTGCAGCGCTACCGTGGCGCGCAGATCCAAAATCCGGACGCGCAGGACACGCGCCGCCGCCTCGTGGATATGCAGATCGACGGCCTCGAGACCGTCGACCGCCTCGAGCGCCGCCTGCAGTTCGTGCGCCAAGCCTACGCGAACTACGAGGATGCCAAGCGCAAGCTGTCGTCGGGCAACCTGCGTCTCGTGGTGTCGATCGCGAAGAAGTACCGCAACCGCGGCTTGTCGTTCCTCGACCTGATCCAGGAAGGCAACACCGGCCTCATGAAGGCGGTCGAGAAGTACGAATACCGCCGCGGCTACAAGTTCTCGACCTACGCGACGTGGTGGATCCGCCAAGCGATCACGCGCTCGATCGCCGATCAGGCGCGCACGATCCGCATCCCGGTCCACATGATCGAGACGATGAGCAAGCTTCGCAACGTGACGAAGAAACTCATCCAGCTGAAGGGCCGCGAGCCGTCGATCGAAGAGGTTGCAGAAGCAGCGCAGGTCTCGGTGGACGAGGCCAAGCGCGTGATGAAGATCAGCAAGCACCCGATCAGCCTCGATCGCCCGATCGGTGAGTCGGATGACAGCTACTTCGGCGACTTCATCGAAGATGAGTCCGTCGAGTCGCCAGTCAGCGCTGCGAGCCGCGAGATGCTCCGCGAGCGCATCGAGAACGTGCTCAGCACGCTGACCTTCCGCGAGCGCGAGATCATCAAGCTCCGCTACGGCATCGGCGACGGCTACACCTACACGCTCGAAGAAGTCGGCCGCATCTTCCGCGTCACGCGCGAACGCGTCCGCCAGATCGAGGCGAAGGCCGTCCGCAAGCTGCAGCACCCGGTGCGCGCGCGTCGCCTGGGCGGCTTCCTCGATTCGCCGATCAACGACATGTGACGCGGGTTGGCGCGCGCAGCCGTTCGCTGCGCCGCCATGCATGCCGCCCCGGCGACCGATAGCGGTTGTCCCATGTGCTGATCCCGGCGTGCGCCTCGGACAATGTCCTTGAGGTGCTGACGGTCACGGCTACGCTCCTCGACCCCAAAGGTCCGGGGTTACGGACCTAGACGGACCCAGGTGCACCCGAACGTCAAGAAGCTGCTCGATCTGCAGACCGTGGACCAGGAGATCGTCTCGCTCCGGCGCGACACATCTTCGTTGCCCGCTGAGGAGGCCAAGCGGAAGAAGAAGCTCGACGAAATCGACAAGGTTGCGTCGGAGAAGAAGGACCGCTCGACCAAGGCCGAACTCGACTACCGCGCGCTTGAGAAGGCGGTGAAGCAGTCGGATGACGAGGTCAAGAAGCTCAACGAGCGCCTCAACGGGGTGAAGAACAACGCCGAGTATCAGGCGACCCTGTTCCAGATCGAATCCGTCGTGCGCGAGCGCGACCGCGTGCAGGACGAGTGCCTGCGCATCCTGGAGACGACCGACCCGCTGAAGGCCGAGGCCACTGCCGCCGCGCAGGCCGCCGCCGAGGAGCGGAAGGTGTTCGAGGGCTTCCTCGCCGAGGCGCAGCGCCTGCGCGTTGCGTGCGAGGAGCGCGTGAAGGGCGTCGTCGAGAAGCGCAAGTTCGTGGCCGAGGGCATCCCACCGGAGTTGCTCGGCACGTACGACCGCCTGTTTGCGACGCGCGACAGTCTCGCGGTGTGCGCCGTCGAGCGCGGGCACTGCCAGGGTTGCTACAACAAGGTCACGACCAACGACACCGCCAAGCTGATGGGCGGCGCAACCGTCGTCTCCTGCGACTCCTGCCAGCGCATCCTCTACCTGCAGCGCTGAGCCCTTCATGGCACGGCCGATCCATCCGGTCGTCGTCGGCACCGCGGGTCACATTGACCACGGCAAGTCGTCGCTCGTTCGCGCGCTGACGGGCATCGACCCAGACCGGCTCAAGGAGGAGCAGGAGCGCGGCCTCACGATCGACCTCGGTTTTGCGCGCTGGAAGATGCGCGACGGCCGCTGGCTCGGCGTCGTCGATGTGCCCGGCCACGAACGCTTCGTGCGCAACATGGTCGCCGGCTGCACCGGCATCGACCTCGTGCTTCTGGTCGTCGCGGCGGACGACGGCGTGATGCCGCAGACGATCGAGCACCTCGACATCCTCGACGTGCTAGGCGTTCGCCGCGGGCTCATCGTGATGACAAAGATCGACATGGTCGATCCGGCGCTCGCCGACATGGCGCAGGCCGAAGTCGAGGAACTGGTGAAGGGCACGGTGCTCGAAGGCGCCGAGGTGTGCCGCGTCAGTTCCATCACCGGCGAGGGCATCGAGGAGCTGAAGCTGCGCATCGAGGACCTCGCGCGCGGCCTCGATCCGCGGCCTGCAGGCGGAGCATTCCGCATGCCGATCCAGCGCGTGTTCACGCTGCCCGGCATCGGAACTGTGATCACCGGCATCCCGCTGGCCGGCACCATCGCGCCCGGCGACGAAGTGGAGATTCTGCCCGGCGGCGAACGGCTGCGCGTGCGCGGCTTGCACGCGTATGGCGGCAAGGTGGAGCAGGCAGTCGCCGGCCACAGCTCGGCGCTCTCGGTGCCCGACGCAAGGCAGGCCGGGCTGCATCGCGGCATGGTCGCGTGCGCGCCTGGTTCCTATCCCGTGGGCTCCGCCGTCGACCTCGACTTGCAGCTGCTCGGTCGCGCGAAGGCGCTGCGCCATCGCAGTCCCGTTCGCGTGCACACGGGCACGGTCGAAGTGCGCGGCGACGTGCTGCTGCTCGATCGCGATCGGTTGGAGCCGGGCACTCGCACGACGGTGCGCGTGCTGCTCGACGAGCCGATGTGCTGCGCGCACGGCGATCGCTTCTTGCTGCGGCTCGAGACTCCGGCCGTGACGATCGGCGGCGGAACGGTGCTGCGCGTCGTCGCGGAGCACGGCCGCTACCGCCGCAAGGACCTCGGCTCCGAGCTGTCGTCGCTGCGCGAAGCCGGCGATCGCCCCGAGTCGCGCATCGCGCACGAACTTGCGCAGAAGGGGCCTTCGGGCTGCCCGATCCAGGACCTCGCGCGCGCGCTCGAATCGGACGAAGCCACGGCGGAAGAGACGGTGCGCGGCATGGCGGATGTGCACCTGCACGCTCGCGCTCGGCGCGCGTTCCGGCGTGAGGATCTCGCTGCCGGCGAACGCGAGTTGCTCGACTCCGTCGATCGCATGTTGGCAAAGCGAGCTGCCGCCGCCTCGATCCAACGCAGCGCGTTGCGTGCGACCAAGACGTTGCCGCAGCCGCTGATCGACGCCGTGTTCGAGTCGCTGCAGGAGCAGGGCCGCGTGCGCGCGGGCAGCCAGGGGCAGATGCTGTTCCAGGATCGCCTGCGGCCGCTCGGCCCAGCCGAGCAGCAGCGGCTCGACGCGATTGTCGCGCTGTGCGAACAGCAGCCTTTCCGGCCGCCGGATCGGGCCGAGATCGAGGCGCATGTCGGCGCCACCGGCGACGCGCTGTCGGGGTTGCTCGATCGCGGCTGCGACGAGGGCCGACTCGAGCGCGTCGGCGAACATTTCTACGCGCACAAGGCGCTTCGCACCGCCTTGCATGCGATCCGTCGCAACTGCCTTGCGCATGCTGACGCGCTCGACATCCCGGCCTTGCGCGATGAACTCGACACCAGCCGCAAGTATCTGATCCCGCTGCTGGAACACGTCGATGCGCTCGGGCTCACCGTGCTCCGCGGTGGCGTGCGCCGCTTGCTTGCGTCCTCGGCATTGAGCCGAGAACTCGCCCAAGAGGGCTGAGTCCGGCAGCCCAGGATCGCCGCCCGTTCTCGGCGCGGGATCCCTGATGGGGCGGGCGGGCCGATGCCACCGCGCACAGGGCCGCTTGCTCGCCCGCGCTGCTTTTGTCGCCGGATC
>JBEELK010000139.1:0-9600 GCA_041168165.1 Planctomycetota bacterium
CCAGTCGAGCGTCGCCTTGCTCCACGAGCACACGGGCGCGCCATCGCCCGCAAACGCGTCAAAGCGCGCTCTCACTTGCACAAGCGGCGACGCGCGTTCGAGGTCCTCGTGCGCAAAGCCCATGTGCTCGAGTCGATCCTGCGACGGCCACGCGCCCACCGGTCGCACCAACTCGTCAAACAACGCGCCATCGGACAGACGCACCGCCGACCACTGCACGAGTTCGCGCACGCCCGAAGGATCGCCACCCGGCAACGCGGACTCCGCGTAGCAGACGACGAGGTCGGGATGCAGCAGCAACGGCGACAGGCTGCGCGGTTCCTTGATGCGTTCGCGCTTCTGGCGTCCGTGCTTCTGCACCGTGTCGAGCACGTCGATCTGCCGGTCAATCATGCGATCGAACGCAGACAACAACGACTGCGGCTCCTCGTTGTCGGGCTCGAGGATCGACAGCGCATAGACGAGTGCCTCGACAGTCGAAACGAAGTCCGCCTGCGGCTCCTTGCGAATGCGATAGTTGCTCGGCTTCGGCGGATCGATGCGCACGTGCCGCAGCCGCTGAACCCATTCGTTGTGCTGGTAGAGCTTCTTCGCGTGCGACCACGTGCCATCGAGCAACACGAGCGTCGACGGCATCTGGTCGCGCGGGAGCGACGCAAGGTCCACCGCGTCCTTGTGCGGATACAGAACCGCCGCGTCGCTCGCGACGTCGATCTCATGCCGCAACACTTCGTCGAAGCCGCCATGCACGGTCTCGATGCGCGCATCGGGCATCGCAAGGCGCATCAGGCGCGCGGTTCCGAATGGATGCCGTCGCTCCTTGGGATGTTGCAGCACAACAAGCTTCGTGCGCGTGCGCACCGGCTGCACGAGCGCGCAGAGGCACATCGCCACGGGCCGCATGCAGCGGTAGCACAACGAGCGTCCGGTCGGTTCTAAAGCGTCCAAGGGGCGCGGCATTGTCGAGACCGCGCGCACGACCGCCAGCGCGAACTGCCGCCGCATCGTCGATGGCGCACGGACGCTGCGCCGCGTATCTCTGCAAGAATGCGCACGACCGTTCTCGCGTTCTTCTCGCTCGCGCTCGCCGCCTGCAGCTCTGCTCCGGTGGCCACCATCGCGACGTTCCAGCACAGCTTCGAAGAATGCGCCGTCGGCGCGTCGCCCGACTCGATGCAGCAGTTCGACACCGGGCCTTCGGTGACTGCCGCGCAATGGAAGGCGCAGCAAGGCGGCGCCGGCGGCAGCGGGCAATGCTTGCAAGCCACCGCGGGCCGTTCGACCGGCGAACAGTTCCACCTCGCGCTCACCGCGTCGCCGATCGCTTCGCGCGATGTGCGGCTATCGGTGCGCATCCACGCCGACGGCGGCCGCGAGGACCAGGGCGGCGGACTCGTGTGGCGCGCGCAGAACCAGAGCACCTACTACGTCACGCGCTGGAACCCGCTCGAAGACAACGTGCGCATCTACCACGTCAAAGACGGCGTGCGCACGATGCTGCAGACCGCGAAGGTGATCGTCCCGGCTGACGCCTGGCACCTCCTCGAAGTGACCTCGCTCGGCGGCGAGCACAAGGTGATGTTCGACGGCAAGGAGATCCTGTCGATCGAGGACACGACGATCGGACAAGCCGGCAAGGCCGGACTCTGGACCAAGGCGGACGCCGCGACATCGTTCGACGACTTCGCCGTGTCACCGCTCGTGCCGGGCCGCCGCTAGCCGACTTTCGCGCGCCCTTGATCCGAGGCTGCGCGCCCGTAAGCAAGGCTCCCCCGCGTCGTGGTCAGACGGCGCGGTCCAACTGTCAGGGAGGTCCGCTTTGCTTCCGTCCATCGAAGTCCGCATCGCGCAAGAACTCAGCGCGCGTGCAGAACAAGTCCAGGCCGCCGTCGCATTGATCGACGAAGGCTCCACGGTCCCGTTCATCGCCCGCTACCGCAAAGAAGCGACGGGCGGACTCGACGACACGCAGCTGCGCACGTTGTCGGAACGGTTGATCTACCTGCGCGAACTCGAAGAGCGCCGCACGGCGGTGCTCGCGAGCATCGAGGAGCAGGGCAAGCTGACTCCGGCGCTCAAGAAGTCGATCGAAGGCGCAGAGACGAAGCAGGTCCTCGAGGACCTCTACCTCCCCTACAAGCAGAAGCGCCGCACGAAGGCGACGATCGCGCGCGAAGCCGGCCTCGAGCCGCTCGCCGCGGGCCTGCTCGCGGACCCGACGCAGGATCCGAAGGAGTTCGCGGCCAAGTTCGTCTCGACCGAGAAGGGCGTCGCCGACGCCGCAGCCGCGCTCGATGGCGCGCGCTACATCCTGATGGAGAACTTCGCCGAAGACGCGCAACTCGTCGGCGAAGTGCGCACGTGGCTGCAGCGCGAGACGTTCCTCACGAGCCGCGTTCGCAAGGACAAGGAGCAAGATCCCGAGGCGCAGCGCTTCCGCGACTACTTCACGCACGATGAGCCGCTCGAACGCGTGCCCGGCCACCGCGCGCTTGCGATGTTCCGCGCGCGCAAGGAGGGCTACCTCGACCTCGGCTTGGCGCTCGACGACCAACGTCAGCCGGCCGGCGAGGACCCGACCGGCCAGGGCCAGATGATGGTCATGCGCCGCTTCGGCATCGAGCAGAAGAACCGCAAGGCCGATGCGTGGCTCGCGGACACCGCGCGTTTGACCTACTCGGTCAAGCTCGCGCTGCACATCGAGAGCGAACTGTTCACGACCGTGCGCGAACGCGCAGAAGAAGAAGCGATCTCGGTGTTCGCGCTCAACCTGCGCGACCTGTTGCTCGCAGCACCTGCGGGCCCAAAGGCCATCCTCGGCCTCGATCCGGGCATTCGCACGGGTTGCAAGGTCGCGGTCGTCGACCGCACTGGCAAGGTGCTCGCGACGACGACGATCTATCCGCATCCGCCGCGCGAAGACTGGGACGGCTCGCTCAAGATCCTCGCGATGCTGTGCGACAAGTTCGCGGTCGACCTCGTTGCGATCGGCAACGGCACCGCGTCGCGCGAGACCGACAAGCTCGCGGCGCAACTGCTCAAGATGTCCGGCGGCCGCCTGCAGAAGATCATGGTCAGCGAGGCTGGCGCATCGGTCTACTCGGCGAGTGAGCGCGCGGCGCAGGAGTTCCCCGACCTCGACGTCTCGCTGCGCGGCGCCGTCTCGATCGCGCGCCGATTGCAGGACCCGCTCGCAGAGCTCGTCAAGATCGACCCCAAGTCGATCGGCGTCGGCCAATACCAGCACGACGTCAACCAAGTGAAGCTCGCGCGCTCGCTCGACGCAGTCGTCGAAGACTGCGTGAACGGCGTCGGCGTCGACCTAAACACCGCGAGCGAAGACTTGCTCGCGCGCGTCGCTGGCCTGTCTTCGACGCTCGCCAAGAACATCGTTGCGCACCGCAACGAGAACGGCCCCTTCCAGTCGCGCAAGGACCTGCTGAAGGTCAGCCGACTCGGCCCGAAGGCCTTCGAGCAATGCGCAGGCTTCTTGCGGATCCAAGGCGGCGACAACCCGCTCGACCAGAGCGCGGTGCACCCCGAGGCCTACCCGGTCGTCGAGCGCATCCTCGCAGCGAGCGGCCGCGCGATCCGCGACCTGATTGGCGACCGCGCGTTCTTGAAGACGCTCGATCCCAAGAAGTTCGCTGACGAGCGATTTGGCGTTCCGACGGTCACCGACATCCTGCAAGAACTCGAGAAGCCGGGCCGCGATCCGCGACCGGAGTTCAAGACCGCGACCTTCCAAGAAGGCGTGCAGGAGCTGAAGGACCTGACGCCGGGCATGCAGCTCGAAGGCGTCGTCACCAACGTGACCAACTTCGGCGCCTTCGTCGACATCGGCGTGCACCAGGACGGCCTCGTGCATATCAGCCAACTGTCAGACCGCTTCATCGAGGACCCGCGCGAAGTCGTCAAGGCGGGCCAGATCGTCCAGGTCAAGGTCGTCGAGGTCGACATCCCTCGCCAACGCATCGCGCTGACGATGAAGCTGCACGAACGGCCAGCGGCCGGGCGCGGCGACAGCCACGCGACCGCAGGGTCGGGTGGTGCGCACAGCGGCGGCGGCTACAGCGGCGGCAGTCGCGACCCGCGCGGCAACCGCGACCCGCGGCCCGCGCCGGCTCCGCGCAAGCCCGAGCCCGAGGTCGTGAGCCCGCTCGCCGCGGCGCTCAGCAAGCTCAACCTGCGGCGCAACTGACGCCGCGGGTTCGCGTTCGCAGCGGCGCGATCAGCAACCCGTGGGCGAGTGGATTCGTCGTCGAGCGAGTTGCAGCCGGGTCGAGATCAAGAAGTGCGAACAGAGTCGAATCCACGCTTTCGGCGCAACTCGCACGACTCAGAGGTCAGCCCGGATATCGCGCTCGCAGGCAGCATGCGCTCTTCCACGCGCTGTCAGCGCTTCTGCGCCAAGAGGACCCGAATCACCTGCGGCGAGGCAGCGACGCCTGCGCGCAGTGAAGCCGCTGCCCGCCCGACGAGAACAGGGCCGTCTTGCGTGGTCCGTGCCTCCACCAGCAGCGAGCTCTCTCCTTCAGGCAGCCAGAACTCGAATGGCTGCAGGATGGCGTTGCGGAGAAGCGGGATGTCAAAACCGAACTGCTCGCTCACGAGTCGCACCACTCCGGCCGTCGGCATGGGGCCTGCGCTGTCGACGCTCGCTTCGAACCTGCACCTCACCAGCCTGCGCTCGAAGACGACTCGGACTTCGCTGCTCCCACCCTTGGCAATCACTGCAGTGGCGGTGGATTGCCCCTTGGCGAGGGCACCCAACACCGCGTCGTAGAAGTCCACGCGCCATGTGCCCGTCGGCAGTGTCATCCACCCGCCTGTATCTCGACCCTTTGGCTTCACCAGGAGACTGCGATCGCCTGGCCAGTCCTCGGTCACATCTCCTAGCAACCGGTAGTCCGACTCTGGCACAGGCGAACCGAGAGCGTCCGCGACAACCACGCGCAGACTGCCGAATCCATCGTGCAAGAGGCCAGCTGGCGGTGCGACCTTCTGCGGCGCCACGAACTCCTCTGCGCGCTCCGCCACACATGGCACCGTGAACGGTTGACGCCCCACTAGCCAAAGGGTGAATCGAATGTTCGCGGCCGTGTCGTCGCTCGGGGGGTACTGCGGAAGCAGCACGGTCACGACCGCATTGGGGTAGGTCGCCTGGATGCGCTCAGAGATCCGTTTACATGTCCATCTCGCCTCGTCATTGGATGGAGACCGGAGCCCATTACCTAAGAGCTCCGTCTTCCAGGTCACGACGCCTTCCGCGGGAAGGTCCACCGCGACAACACGCGGCGCCAAGAACCTCGCAGTCACCGAATGGCTACCAGCCTCCCGGAAGACGACCGGTCGCTGCCCTTCTTGGGCACGCCGACAGTAGGCGAGATCTTCATGACATCCCTGCAAGAAGAGGATGCCATCTTCAGGGAACTCGAATGGGCCGATCCGAGCCTTCCCTTGCGCATCGGTCACCGCAGTCGGCGATCCGTCCTCGAATGCCAGATCCACATCCGAAAGCCGATATGGCCTGACCCAGAAGCGAGCATGCGCGACGGGCTCGGACACGCCTGTGACAGCAGCAATGTCAATGGTGATCGCAGGCCGAAGGCGCACGGCCGTGAGTTCCCCCACCAAGCGCACGCCTTGCTCTGTCATGTAGCCATCGCACGACACCGCAACAGTCCTGATCTCCTTTGAGGGCGCAAGACTCGCCAGACCAGCATCGCCTGCAACGTACTGGGCTCCGTCGTCGCGCACCACAGCCCCAGGCAGGGGCTCGCCTTCGCGGCTGAGAACCTGCACAACCCATCGCTGGAGCGGCATGCGCCCGGGCGCGGAGTCGGCGTGCACAGCATGCCCAGGCGAGGACATGCGAGCATCCAAGTGCGTGGCGCCCGCCCCCTCGGAATCGACCGACGGCACACATTCTTCGCCGCGGAAAAGGAGCCAGCATGCAAGGAACAATGCAAACGCGCCGAATGACAAACCCGGCACCTTGCGCAAGCTTGTCATCATTGGCACCTGCAAATCGCGACCGGTGCACCAGGAAAGGCAAGCAGGTGTGCGGAGGAGCACTTATGCGTCTCCACAGGGCATGCCTGCAACGCACTGCAATCTACTCGAGATGGTTGCTGCGATGACTCAAACCCTGGGTTGACAACGGACCCCGAGCAGTAGCAATTTGGCTTCCGATACGACCCATCTGCCTGTCGACAAGCGCATGCCCAGACCTCCGTTCCATCCTGCAGGAATGTCGAGGATGTGCGACAGACCCCTTCGCCGGGAAGGCAGTTGCCGCCGCATTCATCAACAATCCATGTGAGCGACCACCAATCGAAGTGCACTTGCATGATGCAGTAGCATGGATCCGACTGCGCGGTCGACACACTTGCCATGAGAAGTGCCGCCGCAACAAGGGAAAGGACTCTCGAGTTTGCCTGCCGCTCCTTCATGCCGGCAACCTGTACCAGTCCCGAGACTCGAATCAACGGTTGATTTCCAACTTGCATGAGGTTGCGCTCCGCCACTGTCGCTGCACATAGCTCCGCAAGGCACGATCCGCGGCGCGTGCGACACACGCCGCGACATCGACATCGGCGGGGACATTCCAGCCGCGCCATCGAGCTTCGGCCCACTTCCACACTCACTCAGAACGCATCGCGAGGCCTCGCCGTCGGCTGCGGTCTCCGCCAGGGCCGCAGACACGAAACTCCCTGGGCCACATTGATTTTTCGAACTCGTAGTTTGGATATTCAAACTCGAGGACCTCTCGCACCCAGCCGCTGGCGCGATTCACGGCCCTGTCCCGCGAGTTCCCCGTGGTCGAGATCCTCGGGCCGCGTCAGGTCGGCAAGACGACGGTCATCGCAGAGCTCGAGGCCAGACCCCACGAGTGCTTCTCCTGGGCGACTTTCAGCGAGGCCGAACTGGATCTCTTGGCGCAACGAGGGGATCGGCGCGTCGGATTCGAGTTCAAGCTCTCGTCCGCGCCAGAACTCACGCCCTCGATGACGATCGCGCTCGCAGATCTCGGGCTGCGGCATCTCTGGGTCGTGCATGCCGGCAAGGACGTGATCTGACTCGCCCCGCAAGTGACCGCAATCCCGCTCCAGCAGTTTGCGACCACGCGGCTGTGGTGAACGCGATCCGCGAAGCCATGCAATTCAGCGCATAGCAGCCCGACGCGCGCGATCCGTGCACCCGCGCCCCTCGCCACGCCCCCGCCGGGCAAGGTGCCCGAAACCACAGAATCCGTGTGCCATCGCGTGCGCACATGCAGCAACGGTCCTTCTCGGGGCAACCCAAGCCCAACCGAGAGACCGAACGCCATGTCCACCGCCTCGATCCGCCTCCTCGCCCCCTTCGCCCTGTGCGCCGCCGTGGCGGCCCAGTTCCAAGAGGGCCTCATCACGTTCTCCGCGCCCGAGCAGACGCTGTCCGGCAGCGGCGGCACCGTGCTGCGCGCCCTGCGCCCCAATGAGACCAACGTCATCGAATGGGGCACCACCTCCCTCTGCGCTTCGCTGTCAGCCGAGAAGTGGGCGCCGCGCACCGCATACGGCACGATGGCCGGTGACGAGAACACGGACGGCCTGCTCAACAACCCAGCGCTCTTCGGCTCCGTCGACGCGCTGGTCAGCACGATGAATGCGGCCGGATCCGGCTGGCAGAACCAACGCACGGTGTTCTGGTCGGTGTCGGCGCCGATGGGCAACGCGATCAGCGCGCAGCCGTTCCGCCCCGGCGACGTCGCGCGCATCGTGCAAACGCCGCTCTTCATCGACGGCCAGGTCGAGCACTTCATGCGCATGGAGCAGTTCAACCAGTCGCTCGGACTGCCGTTACTCACTCCGATCGACGTCGACGCGATCGCCTTCAACCCGCAGTTCGGCGTCTTCTTCTCGCTCGACGCGGACATCGTCTGCAACACGGCCTGCGGGCCGATGCTGGTGCAGGATGGCGCGGTGGTCTGCGTGCCGACGTGGGCGCTGACATACACCCCAGACATGCGCATCGCCGCCGTGGCGCCAAACAGCGCAATCGTCGTGCTGACCGAACCGCAGATCGACGCCTTGACGGTGAATGCCGGCGTCACCAATCGCTTCGGCGCGTGCCTGACGAACGCCATCGACCTCGAGTCGCTCGAGTTCGACATGGCCTCGCCGGTGACGCCATGGTTCGGCTGCACAGCCGGACTCGCGGTGTTCTCGACGCAGCTGATCTTCTCGGTCGAGACCGGCACCGGCGCCAGCCTGCTGACGACCAACGGCGGCGGCCAGATCTGGAACGGCCCGTGCTCGCCGATGGGACGCCCCTGTGGCTCCGGCCCGACGCTCGGCGTCCAATCCGGCGTCCGTCCCGTCAGCGGCAACATCGGCTGCGTGAGCTACGTGAACGCGTTCCTGCTTGAGCACACGAACCGCTACGTGCTCGAACCGCAGAACCACGTGCTGACCGTGTTCCCGGCCGGCGCGCCCGCTGGCTCGACCAACATCGACGTCGGCTCGCCGTTCCCCTTCAACTTCGTGTTCGTCGAAGTCGTCTCGCCGATCGTTCCGGCTTCGCTGCCGGCCTTCCCGTTCTCGCAGATGTTCTTCCCCGATCTGTATGCGACGAGCCTGACCTTCTACACGACGACGACGGCAATCGGCGGCTTCGGCAGCTTCTCGATGCCGGCGATCCCGCCGGGGTTCAGCGGTAAGGTGCTGTTCCAGAGCGTCGGAATCTCGACTGCAGGGACGTTCGAACTGAGCACGCCGGCGGTAATCGACGTGATGTGAGCTTTTGCCATCGCACAGAATGCGAACGGCCGCTGCGGCATATGTCGCAGCGGCCGTTGTTCGTTTGTAGTGGCCAGCGATCTCACGCCGGCGCCGCCCCAATCACCCGCCGCGCTGCTTTGGCGGCGTGCGGAATCCCTTCCGCACGGGCTGCATTTGCCCCATCTCTGGCGGCGGCGTCTCAAAGCCAAGCGTGTACCAAACGATGCCGAACGGCTTCATCGACATCTTCTTGCCGTTCTGAAGGCGCAGCAGGTTGTCTTTGCTCGGCTCGTCGGTGAGGTCCTTCTTGGTGTAGCGCGACAACACGGCAATCGCCTCGTCGACGCGCTCCTCCTTGGCGAGCAGCCACGCATGCACATTGTGCAGCATCGCGTGCTTCTTGCTGACCATGCCCGCGATCTGCAGCGTCTGCATCGCCGTCGCCTTATCACCCGCCTTGTATTGCATGACCGCCAACACGATTTGGCCGTCCGGCAGCCTGCGCGAGGACTTCTTGAGGTGCTCCATTGCCTCCTCGCGACGCCCGAGTTGATAGGCAATCATGCCGAGCTGCGCATAGATCTGGCCTTCGAGCAGCGGCATCCATTTGCCGTGCGGCAACATGTCGCGAAGGCTCTGCATAGCGGCGTCCGGCATGCGAGCCTCGAGTTGCTTCTGCACGCGAAGCATCATCGGCTGCAGCTTCTTGCCGATGCTGCGCGCCAAGAGGATCCACGCGACCACGGTGATCACGAGCGAGAACAGGATGGCCCAGATCCAGTGCCACCAGTCGAGGGCGAAGCCGCCGAATCCGACGAGAAGGCCGAAGGCCGCA
>JBEELK010000140.1:0-4326 GCA_041168165.1 Planctomycetota bacterium
GCCAACCGGCGCCGTGAGGCCGCTGAAGTAGAGCGGCAGCCCGACGAGGAACGGGAGCGGCGGGATGTCGACGTACGGCGACGCGGCGCCTTGCGCATCGAGCGAGCCGAGGAAGTTGCCGAACACCGGTGTGGTGGGGTCGAGGCTCGCGTCGACCAAGAACGAATACTGCAGCGGCAACAGTCCGCCGCCGGGCAACGCGATGCCTGGCGCGCGCGCGTAGCTGCACAGCGTCAGATAGAGCTCAAAAGGATCGAGCGGCGAGCGGATCTGGAGTTGGAGGCGCTGTCCGAGCGCGACCGTCGGCGCGCATGCAATCGAGAGCGGATCGAGCAGGTACTGCAGCGCGCGGCGCATCAGCTCTGCACGCGCGTTCGCGGTCGTGATCGTCTCGAACGGGAACCCGAGGCAGAGCACGCGCGCGTTGCCGCTGCTGCGTTGGATGCCCGCCGCGAGGCCATTGCCGTAGCGGAGGCACACCGTGCTCTGCGCGGAGAACGGCGCGAGCACGTCGGCGAAGTCGACGTTGTAGGTCCCAAACGTGCCGTTGTCGAACTGCGCCGCAGGCATGCCCGCGAGCGCCGTTCCTGCAACGCCCGCTTGCAGCGTGTAGATGCCTGCGTCGTCCGACACGTAGCTCGCGCCGAACTGCTGGTTGTAGAACGCGCGATCGATCGCCGTGCCTTGCGCATCGAGGTCCCAGCCAATCTCCGCGCCGCTCACGAACAGCCTGCCGCCGAGGTTGAGGTAGCCCGTGATCAAGAACTGCTCCGTCGCGTCGAACGTCTCGTCGGTCGTGCTTTCTTCGCCGCTCGCCCAGATCACCGCCTTGTAGTTGGCGAGCGCGACCTGGCCTGACTTGACTGCTTCGTTGGAGCACGCGTCGAAGCCGACCGAGAAGTTGGCGCCATCGCGGATCGCGCGGCCGAAGCGAGCGAGGAAGTCCTTGGTGTTCGCCCGAACGGGAACCGTGCGGTTCAAGCGATCGAAGCCCTGCACGAGCAGCACCTGCGCCTGACCGAGATGGTCCGTGCCCGCGCACAGCACTTCGGTTGGGAAGCTCTGGCCCGACGCGTTCTTGCTGCGCACGCGGAACGACATCACGGAATCAAACGGCAGCGCGCCCGTGGACCATGTGCTTGCGCCAGTCACGGTCGCGAGCGGCACGAAGCCCTTGCCGTCGGGCGAGCCTTCCACGACGTAGCTCGTCGCATTCGCCACTGGAGTCCAGGTCACTCGCAGGCCGCGCGCGCCGTCTTGCACGACGCGCAGCGAAGTGGGCGGCTCGGGCGGGAACGTCGCTGCTGGCTGGAAGTAGCGCAGCACGCCGCGCGCGATGGCGCGGCCCGCGAGGTAGCGGAAGCGCGGGTCGTGGATCGCGTTGAGGTCGACCGATCCCGGCGTGTCGTGGAACGCGAGCTCGAGCAGGATGCCCGGCATCGTCGTCAGCAGTCGCACTTCGCCGAAGTTGGCCGAGAGCTGGCCGCGGTCTTGCCACGTCGAGAGGTACTCGGCGCGCACGTCGTTGACGATCTGCGTGTGCACGAGCGAACGCAGCGTCAAAGAGCCCGCGCTCGGAGCCGTGTCGTGGATGTAGGTCGAGGTGCCCGCGCCGCCGCCTGCGTTGGTGTGCAGCGCCACGTAGGCGTCGGCAGTGCGCCACTCCGCGAAGCGCGGCCTGCAGCCGACGTCATCGTCGTTGTCTTCGCCGCTTGCGATGCTGTCCCACACCGTGCTCGGCGCGCCGTTGTATTGCGCCCAGTAGCGCGAGGCTTCGCGCCAGCGCGCTTGGCCGCTCGTTCCTGCGCCGCGCGCGATCGTGCCATTGCCTGCGCCGATGCGCACCGCGTCGGCGATGACGACGGAGCCCGTCGGGCCGAGGTTGTCGAGCGTGACTTGCGCCGGAATCGACGTCGAGAACGCGTAGTCGCCGAGCCAGACCCAAGTGCGATCGTCGATGCGTTGGTCGACTTCATGCAGCGTGTCTCCGCCCGTGTGGCGCACGGTGTAGCGAGCTGCTCCGCTGCGGTTGGAGCCCGCGCGGAAGTAGACGTAGACCGGATACACGCCATCGCGCGGCACGGTCAGCGTCCACGTCGCCGATGCAGTCGCCGTGGTGGAGGACGTGCCTGTCGACGTTGCGAAACGATAGCCGAGGCCTGCGTAGCCCAACGACGTCGAGGTCGTCCAGCCACCAGTTTCCGAGTACGCGGGAGCGCCTTGCTCGTTGTCGCCGATCGTCTCGGCAGTGATCTCGCCGTGTTCTCGGCACAGCACGATCTCCGCGCCCATGTTCATCAACATGGGGATCACGAAGTCGTTGCAGATCTCGGCGCAGTGGATGTCTTCGACCGTGCCGTCGATCACGCCGCGCTGCGTCGTCCACCCGAGCGTGCTGTGCCAGTAGTAGCCATGGCCAGGCGCCACGGCGATGCGCAGGCCCGACAGCCCGCCGGTCTGGCCCACGACGCGAGCTTGCGGCGCGTGCGGTTGCGTCGCTGCGCCCGTCGTCGTCGCTGTGCGCGTTGCGATGCGCTCCGACAGGTCGCGTTCTTCGCCTTGGCTTTTGATGCGAATGTGCACTGCGTCGAACGCGATGCCGTTCTGGTTCGCGGTGCCAAACGCCGTCTTCGTGATCTGCTCGATCGCTTGCTCGATGCGACCCAGCGCCGCGGCGAGCAGCAAGGGCTCATCGAACACGAGCGTCAGTGCCATGCCCTCGGTGCGCACTTCGACGAGTCGCGTGCCCGCGGGCACTGCGCTCTCGAGGCCTTGCGCGCGTTCGCCTGCGCTCGGACCGGCGCACAGCCGTTCGATCGCTGCGCGCACGGACGTGTCGATCGGTTGCGCTTGCACGAGGTCGCCTCGTCGCAGCCACAAAGCACCTTGGGCCGGCAGTGCGCATAGCAACGCAGCGCAGGCAAGGCCGAGACGGAGGGTCGTGGCGATCGTGGAGTCGGGGATCCGCATCGTCCCCTCATGCTAGCGACAGCGGAGGGACCTGGGGCTCCTTCGTCGCGCGCGGCGGATACGGAATGCGGTCCCCCGTGGACACCGCCAGGCCCCGCGCTGCGATCTCAGTAGAGCAAGAACCGTCGCACCGACGGCCACCACGTGTCGGGCGCGTTGGCGTGCGCGTCGAGCTGCGTCCACGGCCCCTCGTCCTCGATCCACTGCCGCGTGGTGGCGTTGCCACACAGGATGTCGATCGGCATCAACTCCTTCTCGTATTCATACGGCGGCTGCCGCCACTGAGACTCCTGCGGCCACAGCTCTTGCACCGCGCGCAGCAACGCGAGCGTCGTGCGATAGGGCCGGAACGCGCGCGCATCCGTGGGGTGAACCCACAGGCCTTTGCATGCCTGCCCGCAGAACTTGTGGAACGTCGGCTCGAACTCGATCGGGCGCAGCGCGACTCCGTGCAGCGCGCGCGGCGCGAGCAGCGGCAGCAGTTGCCACGGATCGAGCCATGGCGCGCCCCATTGCTCAAACGGCGCCGTCGTGCCGCGGCCTTCGGAGAGGTTGGTGCCTTCGAGCAGCACTTGGCCTGGATAGACGAGCACGCCTTCGTAGCGCGGCAGGTTGGGCGACGGCGGGATCCACGCGCGACCGGTGTCGGGCCACAGCATCGAACGGTTCCAGCCGCGCATTGGTTGCACGCGCACGTCGGCGCCGATGCCGAGCAAGTCATTGCAGCATCGCGCGAGTTCGCCGAGCGTGAGGCCGTGTCGCATCGGGATTGGCGCAAGGCCGACGAAGCTCGCGAACGCGTGGTCGAGTAGCGGCCCTTCGGCGACTTCGCCGCCGATCGGATTGGGGCGGTCGAGCACGAGCACGGGGATGCCTTTCTGCGCGCATGCCTCCATGCAGTGCACGACGGTCCAGATCCACGTGTAGACGCGCGTGCCCACGTCTTGCAGGTCGATGACGAACAGGTCGAGCCCGTCGAGCATCTGCTGCGTCGGACGCCGCGTCTCCGAGTAGAGGCTGTGCACGCGCACGCCGAGCCTCGGGTGCACGCCGTGCGCCGTCTCGATCATGTTGTCTTGCTGCGCCGACCAGAGGCCGTGCTGCGGCGAGAACAGCGCCTTCAACTTGCCAGGGAAGCGCGCATGGATCAGGTCCGCGGCGTGGCGGAACTCATCGTCGACCGAGGCTTGGTTGCAGAGCAGGCCAAAGCCGCGGCTCTCGCGGATTGCCTGTGGCGCTTCGTCGAGCGCCGCTTCGAGTCCGAGCGTGACCTTCATGGGTAGATCAAGAACGGCTTCTGCCGCATGCGGAACACGTCGAGGTCCTTGCGCCACAGCTCTTGGATCGCGGCCGCGT
>JBEELK010000141.1:0-5000 GCA_041168165.1 Planctomycetota bacterium
TTTGCTTAGCGGTGAGTCCGTTGGTTGCAGTGGCGCATGCGCTTGGCCGGTCGTTCCTGTTTGCCCTGGCAGGTCCCCGCCTTTTGGGCAGCACGGGAGTGCTCGGAAGCGGTCGGCCACTCGCTCGCTTCGATCCGCCGCTTCGACGTGGTCTCGAGCGGCTTGCCGGCGAGGTAGGTGGAGAGCGCTTCGCGATAGCGTCGCGCGGCCTCGCTCGACCCGTGCTCTCCGAGGTAGACCATCCGGCGCCGACCTTCGGCGTCGCGGAGGAAGATGACATCCTGACCGCTTGGCCGATGATGCACCGGTGCGGGGATGCGCAGAGACTTGGGCTTCACAACAGTCCTCCTGCTGTGTTTTTACAGCAGCTAGCAGACCCACAGTGCGTTCGCCTCGAAGAGGCGAAGTGCCCAAGTGCTTGGGAGGACGGAGCTAAGAATGGAGCGGGCGATGGGGATCGAACCCACGACATTCAGCTTGGGAAGCTGACGTTCTACCGCTGAACTACGCCCGCGCGATCGAACGGGCCCACCCTACCAACCCGCAGCACTCCGCGCCAGCGCGCATTCGCGGCACCCAACGCAAGGCACAGAGCGCGCGGCGCCGAGCACCTCGCAACCTGCGCACCTCACCCGCCGCGGCGATAGCCCAGCGTCGCCATCACCGAGCCGAGATAGACCTCGACCGTCTCCTCGATCCGCACGCCATACCCGCCGCCCATCACGGTCACGACCGGCACGCGCGCATCGCCGCACGCATCGAGCACGAGGCGATCGCGTTCGGCGAGCGCGTCGCGCGTGACGCGGAGGCGGCCGAGGCGATCGCCGAGCATGGCGTCGGCGCCGGACAGGTAGAGCACCAGTTCGGGCGTGGCGCGGGCAAACGATTCGCGCACGCCGCGTTGGAGCTCGCGCAAGAAGTGCGCGTCGTCCGTTCCATCGGGGAGGGCGATGTCGAGATCGGACGTCGCCTTCTCGGCGGGGAAGTTCTGCGCGCCGTGGATCGAGAACGTAAACACGCTGTCGTCGCCCTCAAAGATCGCAGCAGTGCCGTCGCCTTGATGGACATCGGTGTCGACGACCAGCACGCGGCGGATCGAGAACTCGCGTTGCGCGATGCGCGCGGCGATCGCGACGTCGTTGAACACGCAGTAGCCAGCGCCGCGGTCCCTGCGCGCGTGATGCGTGCCGCCCGCGAGATACACCGCCGCATCGGGGCTCTCGCCGCGCAGCACGGCGCGCGTGGCCGCGATCGTCCCGCCAGCGCTGCGCAGCGTGCGCTCGACGAGCTCAGGCGACCACGGAAACCCAATGCGCTGGTTGTCCTGCTTGCTGAGTCGGCCTTCGCAGAATGCGTCGACGTAGCCTTCGTCATGCGCGAGCAGCAACTCATCGCGCGACGCGCGCGGGGCGAGGCGCAGTTCGGCGCCGCAATCGGCGGGCTGCTGCAAGAGTCGTTCGCGCAGCATGAGGTACTTGGCCAACGGAAACCGATGGCCATCCGGCAGCGGGAACGTGAAGGAGTCCGAGTAGTAGACGTGCACGGCGATCGGGACGCGTTCTACCGCGCGCGATCCGTGCGCGAGAACTCCAACTGCTGCGAACGCGGATCGCCGCCAAAGCGCGCGCACAGTTGCTCGGCTCGGTAGCCAAAGATGGTGCGCACATCGCGCTCGATGAAGAGTCGCATCAACAGCGGCGCCAAGATCCAACCATGCGGCCGCATCTGCACGACGTCGAGGCACAGCGTGCCGCCGTCCTTTGGTAGAAACGTGTGGCGGTGATGCCACAGCCGATACGGGCCGCGCAACTGCTCATCGACGAACGCGCGCGGCGGATCCCATTCTGCGATGTTGGTGCGCCACTTCACGGGCACGCCGTGGATGCGCAGGCTGTAGTCGATGCGCGTACCTTGATGCATCGCGATCGGCGGCTTGGTCGTGACCGCAAACTTCAAGAACGGCGGCGTGATCGACTCGAGGTTGAACGCATCCGCGAAGAACGGAAAGACCTCGGCCGGAGGCTTGGGGAGCCAGAGGGTGGCCTGGAGTTGCCATTGCGCGGGCATGCGCAGCGGTTCGCTAGCGGCGCGAACTTGGATTCGCCGGAGCCGAATGCGGCCAACGGGCTGCTAGCAGCCTGTTGGAGAACGCATCCTGCCTGCGGGCGCGGTCTCCGACTCGATCTCTGCGTCGCTCGAACTACGTCGAATCTGGAGATTCGACTCCGTCCTCGCTCCTAGATCTCGAGCCCAATCCCGAGCCCTCGGCAACGGAGCCGTTCTTCAACAGGCTGCCAGGCGCTTTGTGCAGTAGCGTCTGGCAATGGCACGAGCCCTCCACGTTCGCCGTTCGCTTGTCGTGTTCGCTGCGTCTTGCGCGATCGCTGCTGCGCAGCAATCCAGCAAGGAAGGCCAGATGGATGGCTATCTCGGCGTGCCGCAGGAACGCGTCGCCGAGGAGTTTGGCGGAGGCTATTCGATGCACGTGGCAGCGTGGCCGTTGCTCGCGCAGTGGCCCGGCGATCGCTTCCAGACTGGGTTGTTCGGCACGTGGATGCATGCGCGTCCCGACGAAGCGGACAAGAGCAAGAAGGTCTACTCCGACATCGAAGGCGGGCTCGGTTGGTGGCGCGATACGCGCTTCGCCACGGCGACGCCGAAGTTCATCATGGGCGGCGTCGCGCTCGACTTCTCGATGTGGGCCAATGGTCCCGGCGCAGGCAAAGGTCGCGATTGGAACAAGCCGCTCGGCAAGTACGGCGTCGCGCAGTTGAGCCCGTTCTTGCTGTGGCCGCCGGATGGACTCAACCTCGCGCAGGGGACATGCGGCGAGTGGTTTGGCTACGGCTATCTGCCGTTGCCGCTCGCGGAGCAGAAGGCGAAGACGGCGGGCGCGGACGTTCCGACGGGCGATCAGTGTTGGACGCTGTTCCTCGACACCGCGACGTTCAAAGGCCCGGTCGCGTTCTTCACGCCCTACTTCTTCAGCGAGGCAAAGGTCGCGCGGCCGGACTTGGCCAACATGTTCCTCGACCAGCGTCCAGCGGATCCCAATCGCGCACTGCAGATGGAGACGCAGTATGTGCCCGCATTCGTGGCCGCCGCAGACGACGGCACGCTGCATGCGCGCACTGCGCCGACCCGCTTCCCGGTCGACGCCAACGGTCGATCGCCGTTGGTGCATGCGATCCGTTCGTATCGAAAGGACGCGCTGTGGGATCGAGCCGCTGCGTGGTTTGCCGGCGGCGAAGCGAGCGACGGAGCGATCGACGCTTCGCGCAGCGTCGTGCATCGCATGACGGGCAAGGGCTGGTCGACGTGGCGCATCCACACGCCCGACATCGAAAAGGAGGATCGCAACCAAGTGGATTGGGCGTCGTTCGCGAAGCCCGAAGTGATCGACGGCCACACGTTCTGTTGGACATGGGATCCCGCATTCGTGCGCGTTGGTGACGATGGACTCGCAGTGTTGCCCGAGCACTTCCTCGCGACTGCGAACGGCGGCAAGAAGCCGCAGTGGCGACCTGCGCCGAAGGACGCGAGCCTGCCGATCGCGCTGCGCGACGTCGCATTTGCAGAGAAGCAGCGCAAGCCGCCGGAGCCCTATGTGACGCCGACCGATGGCGCATGGGCGACGCCGGGTCCGGTTGCGGGCCCGTTCACCGCAGAACTCGGCGACGGCAGCATCGTGACCTACAGCTGGTATCGCTTCTGCGACCAGCCTGCGCTGCAGCATGCGGACATGACCGCGGAAGAGCGCGAGCGCATGCAACGCCGCGTGGAGTTGCTGCATCGCAACTGGACGAAGGACCGTCAGTACCTGCCAAAGCCGATGTCGGGCAAGCTCGCCTCGCTCGACCCGGCGGTGATGGTCACGCCGCCGAAGGGATTTGAGATTGGCTACGTGCCGATCGTCACGCGGCAGGCGGCGAAGTGACGGTGGGCGGGCCCGCTCAATCCTGCAGATCGACGATGACCGGCGCGTGGTCGCTGACTTCGAGTCCGCCGCGGCGCTCCACGAATGCGCTCACGAGTCGTTCGCGCGCTGCCTTGTTGCCGAGCGCGTAGTCGATGCGCCAACCGCGGTCGAGCGCGCGCGCGTTGCCGCGATTGGACCACCATGAGTAGGGACCCTTCTGCGGGCCCACGTGCTCGCGGAAGAGGTCGCTCCATCCGCTCTGCAGCAGCAACGTGAACCACTCGCGTTCGTGCGGCAAGAAGCCAGATGTCTCGCGGTTGCCGCGCGGGTCCCAGATGTCGTTCTCGGTGTGCGCGACGTTGAGATCGCCGCAGACGATGACGGGCGTCTTCTGCTTGCTGCGCGGCAAGAGCCACGCAAGGAAGTCGCGGCACCATTGGTCCTTGTATGTCTGCCGCTCTTCGTTCGAGGAACCGTTGGGCAGATAGACGTTGATGCACTCGATGTCGCCATGGCGCGTCACGAGCACGCGGCCTTCGGGGTCCCTCGTCGCATCCAGCGAAGTGTCGATGCCGCGCGACACCTCGCGCATCGCGCGCGCGCCGTCGCTCGGCGCTGCGGTCAGCACGCCGGAGTAGCCCTTCTTCTGCGCCGGGTGCCAGATTGCGTCGAAGCCTTCGGCGAGCCGGAAGTCGGCGGCGAGCTGCGATGGCTCGGCACGCACTTCTTGCAGCATCCACACGTCGCCGCCGATCTCTTCGACGAAGCCGTGGAGGCCATTCTTCACGGCGGCGCGGATGCCGTTGACGTTCCAGGTGACGAGTCGCATGGGGCGGGCACGTTGCGGTTCGAGGGGCCGCGGCACAAGGAGCGGCCGTGGCGCATGTTCGCGCGTTGCGTGCGCAGGGTTGCGAGTCTCGTCGCCGCTCTCGTAACGTCGCCGTTTCGCGATGACCTCCTACGACCCGTTGCTGGCCTTCCGCGCGCGCTTCCCAATCCTGTCGCGCGCCAACTACCTCATCAGCAACTCGCTCGGCGCGATGCCGGGCGCTGCGCGCGAGTCCGTCGGCAAGTTCCTCGA
>JBEELK010000142.1:0-5961 GCA_041168165.1 Planctomycetota bacterium
ACAGGGATCTCCTTGGAACGCGCTTCCTTGCGCTTCTTGACCGTGATGGTCAGCACGCCGGCTTGCAGTTGCGCATCGACATCTTGTTCTGCCACATTCGGCAGCGACATCGAGCGCTCGAACGTCCCGTAGGAGACTTCGTTGCAGCGACACGAGTCGGTGTCGCAGGTCTTCTCGCTCTTCTTCTCGCCACGGATCGTCAGGATGTTGTCCTGCAGCGTCACATGGATGTCCTCGCGCGGGATGCCGGGCAGCTCGATCTTCACGACATAGCTGTCGACCTTCTCGATCACGTTGGCGGCCGGGTTGAACGATTCGTTGTTGAGCGACTCCATCTGCACAAGGCGTCGCCAAAGACGGTCGATCGGCGCGTCAAGCCGCGAGAACATGTTCTCGCTGGTGGTGGGGAACAGGGAGCGGAAAGGCGTCAGGGTGTTCATCGGATCGCAGTTGGGGTGTGTTGGTTCGCAGCGCGATGCGCGCTGCGGGGACCCTTGGGCCGCGTGCCTTCCTGCTGCGAGGGGAGGTCGTGCGTAGACACTTGGCGCGCTGGTCCGATGCGGATGGGGCGCACTCCTGAGGCGGTTTTCCTCCGTCGCTAAGTCACGGCGGCTGCGCCCCCGTGCTGCGTTCTGTGCGACCTACTGCGCGTAGAGCTGCCACTCGGGGCCGCTTACCACAGGGACAACGCGCGGCTTGGTCCGCGCGCAGGAGAACACTACGTGGCACGCATCCTCGTCACCGGCGGCGCCGGCTTCATCGGATCTCATCTCAGCGAGCGTTTGCTCGCGCGAGGCGACACTGTCCTCGCGATCGACAATCTCGATCCGTTCTACGACCCGCAGCGGAAGCGCGAGAACCTCGAGTTGTTGCGCAAGGCCGGTGGCGCTCGGTTTGGCTTCGCGGAAGCCGACATCCGCGACGCGCGCGCCTGTCGAGAAGCGTTGCGGTCCATCGACGGCGTGGTGCACCTCGCAGCGCTAGCAGGAGTGCGGCCGTCGATCGCAGATCCAGTGCGCTACATGGACGTGAACGTCACCGGCACGCAAATCCTGTTGCAGCAGATCGACAGCGTGTCGATCCCGTTCGTGTTCGGTAGTTCGTCGTCGGTCTACGGCGCGAGCGCGAAGGCGCCATTCGTCGAGGGCGACGTGACCGACCAGCCGTTGTCGCCATACGCCGCGAGCAAGAAGGCCGGCGAACTGCTGTGCTTCGCGCGGCGCCATCTGCGCGGCAATCCGATCACGTGCCTACGCTTCTTCACGGTGTTCGGGCCTCGTCAGCGCCCTGAGATGGCAATCCACCGTTTTGCGCACTGCATCGCGCAAGGGCAACCTCTTCCGTTCTTCGGCGATGGCAGCAGCAGCCGCGACTACACCTACGTCGCAGACATCATCGACGGCGTCGTGCGCGCACTGGATCGAGCGCGCGGATTCGCGGTCTACAACCTCGGCGGCTCGCAGACGACGTCGCTCAAGCAGTTGGTGGCGATGCTCGAGCAGCGCATCGGGCGCAAGGCGATGCTTCGGCGCATGCCGGATCAGCCTGGCGACGTGCCGATCACGTGCGCCGATGTCGGCCGTGCGACGCGCGAGTTGGGGTGGCAGGCGAAGACGCCGTTTGCCGACGGTCTCGATCGCTTCTGCGAGTGGTTCTTGCAGCGCGAAGCCGCGGAGGCATCGGCATGAGTGGCCATCGCCCGGGCCCGTGGTACTTCGTGACCAAGCGCGCGTTCGACATCGTGGTCAGCGGAGCGATGCTGCTGCTCACTTCGCCGGTGCTCGCGATCGCTGCGATCGCGACCAAGCTCTCATCGCCTGGTCCGGTGTTCTATCGAGCAAAGCGCGCAGGCCTCTACGGCCGGCCGTTCTCGATGCTCAAGTTCCGCACGATGCGGCAAGCGTCAGACGCTCCCGATCGCAAGATCACGAGCGAAGGCGACGAGCGCATCACCAAGACTGGGGCAATGCTGCGCAAACTTAAGGTCGACGAGTTGCCGCAGTTCTTCAACGTGCTGCGCGGCGACATGTCGATCGTCGGACCGCGGCCCGAGGACTTCGATCTTGTGCAGCAGCACTACACAGAGGAGCAAAAGCGCTCGCTCGACACTCGGCCTGGCATCGCGTGCGAAGCGGAGGTGCGTTGGTATCCAGACCTTACGTTCCATGATCCAGCGCCGCCCGGCGTGAGCGCGCAGGATCACTACATCCGCCGCCACATGCCGCTGCAGGCCGGGCTCGCGGTCCGCTACGTCGACGATCGGAGCTTCGCAGGCGACCTCTCGATCCTGCTGCGCACCGCGTGGTGCGTGCTGTTTCACTCGTTTGTCCCGCAGCGCCGCCGCGCAATCGATTTGGTGGTTGCGAGACCAGCACGCAGTGCCGCGGAGGTCTCCGCATGACCACGTGCGTGATCAGCCAGCCCCGGTTGTTCCCGGGCATGCACTACCTCGATCGCATGCTGCAAGCAGACGTGTTCGTCGTGTTCGACGTCGTGCAGTTCAATCCGCGTCACGAAGAGAATCGCTTCCGCGTGCGCGGTACGAGCGGGCCCGAGTGGGTGACAGCGAGCGTGGACAAAGGTCCGCGCGAACGCGCGATTCGCGACGTGCGCTTGAGCAAGGACATGCCGTGGATCGACGGATGCAAGAACGCGCTCGAACGTCATTACGGCAAGGCGCCGCATTACCGCGAACGCATCGCGGAGGTGCACGATGCGCTCGACGGTGGCCACGAGAGTCTCGTCGGCCTCGACATGGCCTCGTGGCAACCTGCGCTGCGCGCGCTGCGTCCCTCGTGCGAGTTCGTGCTCGCATCGAACCTGAAGTCGGACGGTAAAGGGCCTGAGTTGCTGCTCGACCTTTGTCGTGAGGTCGGCGCCGACGTCTATCTGTCTGGTGGATTTGGGCGCGAGTATCTGGACCAAGCGCTGTTCACGGACGCCGGCGTGGAGGTGCGTTTCCACGAATACGCGCCGGACCCGTATCCGCAGCGCGGCGCCGAGTTCGTGCCGTTCCTCAGCTACCTCGACAGGATGTTCGAGGCCGGCTTCGCCGCAGTCGCAGCCGAGTGACGGCTGCGTTTTGCGTCGAGAAGTCGAGTCCAAGCGGACGCTAGCTGGTCCGCGATGACGCGGAGGTCGAACCGTTCGCGCGCGAGTTTGCGCGAAGCTGCGCCGTAGCGAGCGCGCAGCTCCGGGTCGCCAATGAGCAGCGACACAGCATGCGAGAGCGATGGCAAGTCGCCGATCTTTGCGACCAAACCGTTTTGGCCGTTGCTGCATGCCTCGTTGCAGCCCGGCGAATCCGTCGTCACGAGCGGCAATCCCATGGCGGCGGCTTCGAGCAGCGACCGGGGGATCCCTTCTCGGCACACACTCGGCAGCACGAACACATCCGATGCTGCAAGGATCGCGGCCACGTCATCGCGCGCCCCGGTCCAGGTCGTCGCTGCGCGCAGCGACGCGAGTTCTTCGCGTGTAAGGCAGTCGATGCTGTCCCTGTCCTCGCCGCCGACGGCCAAGAAGCGCGTTGGCGCCCCAAGTTGCGCGCACTCGCGAGCAATTGCGGCGAACTCCAGCGCGCCCTTGGTGCGCGTCATCCGCGAGACCATCGTGACGACGATCGCATCCTCTGCGATGCCGAGTTCGGTTCGCACGCGGTTGCGATCCGCCTTCGTGAAGCACTGCGGGTCGAAGGCGTTGGTGTCGACGCCAGAGCCGAGCACGACCATCGTCTTGCCGCGCTGCGCGATCCCGGTTGCGAGCATTTGGCGTTCGTCGTCGTGATTTTGGAACACCGTGAGGTCTGAGCGACGGCAGGCCATCCGCTGCATGCGTTCGTAGACCATTCTCACGATGCGCGTTTTTGCGCTGTTGCTCGAATACAGCGATCCGAGCCCGGTGATCGTCGAGGTGACGACCGGCACGCCTGCCGCGCGTGCAGCGAGCGCGGCGAACACGCATGGCTTGGTGTCGAATGCGTGAACCACGTCCGGGCGTTCGGATTGAAAGCTCGCGCGCAGCGCCATCACAGTGCGCAGGTCTGCAATCGGAGCGACGCGTCGCGAGAGCGGGTAGGGGCGGAACGCGATGCCGCGCTGCGCGAATCGATCCGCTTTCAGTGGATCGCTGCCGTGCACGACGAAGCGGAAGCGCCCTTTCAATTCCTCGACGAGCGGGATGCGCGCATCGACGTCCGGGCCGCCTATGAGCGCCACGAGTGGGCGTTGGTCGATCTTGGTAGCCATGCGTCTTCTCGGTATGCGCGTTTGTTTCACGCACGCCACCCGGATAGCTGCCACCGACGCTCCGAACGAATGCGCAGGGAATCGCGCCTGCGCAGCAAGTCATGCGCTCCTACGCGGGGCGACTCGATCTGTGTGGACCTCTGTCGGATGGAGCCGGACTTCGTGCAGTGGTTCCATCGGCATCCGTTCGAAGCGAAGGCGCGACACAAAATCGTTGCGCATCGCTGCGGACTCCGACCACGAGAGGACCTATGCCACAGCTCTACGAGACGAAGGAGGACCGCGGATCTATCTCCGCGAGGAAGCCGATGGCCGACGACGCGCAGATGCGCCGAATGCGGCGCGATGCCGCATGCTTCGCGCTCGACCTCACTGCGCTGAGTGCTGCGTTCGCCGGCGCATTCTTGGTGCGGTTTGAGGGATCGGTTCCGCCGGACATGCAATCGGTGCTGGTCTGGACGCTGCCGTGGGCGCTCGCGCTCCAATATGCGGCGCTGCTGTGGAAGAAGGTGCCGAGCTTCTCATGGGTGTTCGTGTCGATCCGCGATGTGCCGCCGATCGTGCAAGCGCATGCCGCTGCTGCGCTCGCACTGCTCGGGGTGCGTTATGGGATGGAAGCGATGGGTGGCGCCTTTGCTGCGACTTCGATCGCGCAATTGCCAGCGAGCGTGATCGTGTTCGACTGCGCACTTGCGATCCTCGCGACCGCAGGAGTGCGCGGCCTGCGCCGCATTCAGCGCGAGACGTTGCGAGTGCAGAAGGCGAGGCGCGAATCGCGCGGCGCCGCCACGGTGATCCTCGGCGCAGGCGTTGCGGGGCGCATGCTGCTCAATGAGCTGCGCGAGTCCGCGTCGCTCGGCTATCGCGCGGTTGCGTTCCTCGACGACGATCGCGCCAAGATCGGTCGGTTGGTCGGCGGCGTGCGCGTCGAGGGCACGACGGATGACCTCGCCGAAGTCGCTGCTCGCCACGGCGCTCGCATCGTGTTGATCGCAATTGCCGCGGCGCCGCGCGCGTCCGTGCATCGCATCTACGAGCGCTGCGTTGCGAGCGGCATGCACGCCAAGATTGTGCCGACGCTGCACGAACTGGTGAGCGGAGACACTCCGATCACGCAGGTGCGCGACGTCGCGATCGAGGACCTGCTGGGGCGCGACCCCGTCGAGATCGAACGCAGCTCCGCGCCGAGCGCGATCGCGGGCAAGGTCGTGCTCGTGACCGGCGCTGGCGGCAGCATCGGCAGCGAGTTGTGTCGGCAGATCCTGCGCCTCGAGCCCGAGAGCCTCGTGCTCGTCGAGCGCTACGAGAACAACCTATACGAGATCCATCGCGAACTCGCGGTGCGACCAGGCGGCGAGCGCATCGTGCCCGAGGTCGCGGATGTCGGCGACGAGCCGCGCATGGCGGAGTTGTTCGCCTTGCATCGGCCGCACGTCGTGTTCCACGCCGCCGCGCACAAGCACGTTCCGATGATGGAGCGGGCGCCTCGCGAGGCGATCAAGAACAACGTGTTCGGCACCAAGACGGTGGCCGATCTCGCCGATCGGTTCGGCGCCGAGCGCTTCGTGTTTGTCTCGACCGACAAGGCGGTGCGGCCGTCGTCGGTCATGGGAGCGACGAAGCGCATCGCCGAGCTCTACATCAAGGACCTCGACGCTCGCAGCTCCGTGCGCTTCTCGTCAGTTCGATTCGGCAACGTGATGGGATCGGCCGG
>JBEELK010000143.1:0-16734 GCA_041168165.1 Planctomycetota bacterium
CGACGTCGAGCTCGTGATCGACCGCGACAGCGGCGAGATCGACTGCAACTACGACGTGTCGATGGAAGAGCAGGGCCGCATCTTCGCGATGTCGGTCAAGCAGGCGATCATGACCCGCGTCCGCGAAGCGGAACGCGACGTGATCTACAACGAATTCGAGCAGAAGCTCGGCGAGATCCAGAGCGGCACGATCCAGCGCTTCGAAGGCGACACCGTGATCGTCAACCTCGGCCGCAACATCGAGGGCATCCTGCCGCGCGCCGAAAAGGTCCGCAGCGAGTCCTACAACGTCGGCGAGCGCATTCGCGCGATGATCCTCGAGGTCAAGAAGGTCGGCCCGCGCGTCAAGGTCATCCTGTCGCGCTCGCATAAGGACCTCGTCCGCGCGCTGTTTGAGCTGGAAGTGCCCGAGATCAACGACGGCACGATCCAGGTGCGCCGCATCGAGCGTGAGCCCGGTTACCGCACCAAGCTGGCAGTCGACAGCACGGACACCAAGGTTGACTGCGTCGGCGCATGCGTCGGCGTTCGCGGCACGCGCATCAAGTCGATCATCGACGAGCTGAACGGCGAGCGCATCGACATCATCCGCTGGAACGACGACCCGCTCGCGCTGATCCAGAACGCGCTGAAGCCCGCGGAAGTCGCCCACATCGAACTCGATGCGCCGTCCAAGAAGGCGTTGGTGCTCGTCAACGAGGACCAGCAGTCTCTGGCCATCGGCCGCAAGGGCCAGAACGTCCGCCTCGCCAGCAAGCTGACTGGGTGGGACATCGACATCATGACGCAGGCCGAACTGGCCCGCAGCGTCGAGGCCGAGGATCAAGCCGCGGCCGCCCAAACCACGGATGGCGACGCCAACGAAGGCGCGCCCGCCAACGATTCCAAGGATTCGGAATCCCAACCGAACCAAGACGACGGATCTGCCTCGCAGAACAACGAGAGCTGAGCCGCCCTACGCCCGAACCATCCACCGCTAACCGGGTCCGACCGCAAAGGTCGGCCCCCTCCGCAAGAAGGCACGCTTGAAGAAAGTACGCGTTTCCGACATCGCCAAGGATCTCGGGATGAAGGGTCCCGAGCTGGTGAAGCTCTTGCGCGACATGGGGTTCGACGGGATCACGAGCCATCAAAAGGCACTCGATCCGGCCGACGAAATGATGGTATTGGCGCGCCTTGAGGCCCACGGTCTCAAGAAGAAGCCGGCGGAAGAAGCGGCCGGTGACGGCAAGCCCAAGAAGAAGCTGCTCCCGAGCGCTGCGGACTCGGAAGTCGAGCTCGAAGCGGTCGCCGAAGCCGATGCACAGGCCGAACCAGGTGCGTTGGCCAAGAAGCCGCTGAAGAAGGACAAGGAGCTCAAGGAGCTGCCGGCCAAGAAGACGCTGCCGTCCAAGCCGCTGACGAAGAAGCCGATGCGGTCCCTCGAAGAGGCCGCGAAGGCCGCGGAGCCGGAGACAACCGCGCCCGCGGAAGACGTCGTGGAAGCGACCGTCGCCGAAGTTGCGCCAGCGCCGAAGCCGCGTGAGGCAGTTGCCCCAGCGCCGCAGGTCGAAGCCGAACCCGCGCAACCCGCAGCCGCGCAGTTGCCAGTGCAGGAGCCCGCGGTCGAGATTCCGGCCGCCGCAGTGCACATCCAAGAGCCGGCGGTCGAAGCCCCCGCGGCGGTCATCGCGGAGCCCGTTGCGGTCGAAGCCCCGGCGGTCGCTACGACTGTGGCCCCCGCTCCTGTGGTCGAGGCCGCGCCGATTGCGACCCCAGCCGCGGCACCGAGTGTCGCCCCTGCACCTGCAGCGGCACGAGTCAGCAAGCCTGCATTCACGCCGACCGCGGCGGTTGCCAAGGCAGGCGGACCGACGACGGCGCGTGCTCCGCAAGGCGCGCCGACTGCGCCGGGCGCACGGGCTCCGCATGGCGCGCCGACTGCGCCGGGTGCACGGGCTCCTCAGGGTGCGCCGGGTGCTCGGGCTCCGCAAGGTGCTCCGGGTGCTCGGGTTCCGCAGATGACGCCGGCAGCACCGGCAGCACCGGCAGCTCAGGCGATTCCAACCGACGCCCCTGACTCGGTCCGCAAGCTGCTGATCCCGCAGAAGAAGGCGACAGTCGTCGGCCGCATCGAACTGCCGCAGGAAACGATCCGCGACGCACGCAGCCGTTCGGCACCCAATGCCGATCTGCGCCGCGCAGCACTGCAGAAGACGCAGGGCCAGCGTTCGGCGACGCGCCCGCCGGTTGGCGGTGGCACGCAGATGCGCCGCGGCCCAGCTGGCCCAGGCCAGCGCCCGGGTTCGCGCGATCAAGCGATGCGCGGCCCGAAGAAGTCGCGCATCCCGACCACGATCGATCCGGACAAGGAAATCGAGGTCACGCCGCCAGTGTCCATCAAGGGCTTGTCCGAGGCGCTCGGCATCAAGGTCACCGACCTGATCGCAACGCTGACGTTCAAGCTCCAAGTCGCTGGCAAGAACATCAACTCCTACCTCTCGCAGGACGAGGTCGAACTCGTCGCGATGGAGTTGGACCGCAAGGTCCTCATCGTCGAGCACAAGCACGCCGAGGAGGAGATGATCGAGAAGCTCGTGGAAGACGCCGCTGGCGAGCAGGAGATCCTCCGTGCGCCAGTCGTGACGTTCATGGGCCACGTCGACCACGGCAAGACGTCGCTGATGGACGCGCTGCGCAACACCGACATCGCCAAGGGCGAGGCCGGCGGCATCACGCAGCACATCGGCGCCTACAAGGTCACGAGCGACCAAGGCTCGTTCGTCATCCTCGACACCCCGGGCCACGCCGCGTTCACCTCGATGCGCGCGCGCGGCGCCCAACTGACGGACATCGTCGTCATCGTCGTCGCAGCCGACGACGGCGTGATGCCGCAGACCGAGGAAGCGATCAACCACGCGAAGGCAGCGAAGGTCCCAATGGTCGTCGCGATCACCAAGTGCGACCTGCCGCAAGCCAACACGATGCAGGTGAAGCAGCAACTGATGGTGAAGGGTCTGCAGGCCGAAGAATGGGGCGGCACGACCGGCATCATCGAGGTGTCGAGCACCAAGCGCACCGGCCTCGAGAACCTCATCGAGCGCATCATGCTCGAGTCGGAAGTGCTCGAGCTGAAGTCGCGCCCGGACGCTCCTGGCCGCGGCATTGTCGTCGAGAGCAAGCAGTCGCCGGAGCAAGGCGTCGTCGTCACCGTGCTGGTCACCGACGGCACGCTGCGCATCAAGGACTCGATCGTCTGTGGTGAGAGCTTCTCGCGCGTCCGCGCGATGATCGACGACCACGGTCGCCAGCTCACCGAGGCACCGCCTTCGACCCCGGTCACCGTGTTCGGCCTCGACCGGCTGCCGATGCCAGGCGACAAGCTGTTCGCAGTCGAAGACGCCAAGAAGGCGCGCGAAGTCGTCGAAGACCGTCAGCGCCGCATTCGCGAGCAGTCGCTCGCCGAGCGCAGCGCGGTCACGCTCGAGACCCTCTCGGCGAAGCTCGCCGAGAAGAACATGCAGGAGATCAAGCTCATCCTGAAGGCCGACGCAATGGGTTCGCTCGAACCGTTGCGCAAGTGCCTGGACGAGCTGAAGACCGCGGAAGTCCGCGTCAACCTCGTGCACAGCGCGTTGGGTGGCATCAACGAGACCGACGTCAGCCTCGCCGAGGCCTCGGGCGCAGTCATCGTCGGCTTCCACACGGTTGCCGACAGCAGCGCACGCCAAGCGGCAGAACGAGCCGGCGTCGAGATCCGTTACTACGACGTCATCTACGAGCTGCTCGACAACGTCCGGGCCGCGATGGAAGGCCTCCTCAAGCCCGAGGAAGTCGAGTCGATCCTCGGCCACGCCGAGGTCCGCGCCGTGTTCAAGTCGAGCAAGTTCGGCACGATCGCAGGCTGCTACATCACGGACGGCGTGTGCAAGCGCAACGCCAAGGTCCGCCTGTCGCGCGAAGGGCGCGTGGTCTACTCCGGCAAGGTCGCAAGCCTTCGCCGCGAGAAGGACGACGCGCGCGACGTCCGCGCTGGCTTCGAATGCGGCATCACGCTGCAGGACTACCAAGACCTCAGGGAAGGCGACATCCTCGAATTCGCGCAGGTCGACCTGGTGCGCCGCACGCTCTAGTGCGGGCGCCAGCAACCCTGGCCGCGAGAAGGTGACGAACGCGCGTGCTGCACATCGGAGTGCTTCAGTTCACGTTGGAGATCCCCTACGCCGAGTCGCTCAAGGACAAGCGCGGGGTGCTTAACTCCCTCAAGGATCGCCTTCGCCGCAACTACAACCTCTCGATCTCCGAGATCGAGGACCAGGACGACTGCACGCTCGCCACGATGGGAGCGGTCATCGCAGGTTCGGATATCCCGAGCCTGAACAGCACGATGGACCACCTGATCAACACCTTGCACGACTGGAAGGACGCCACCCTGACCGACCACCAGCTCGAGATCTTCACGCCGCGCTGATTGCCTGAGACCGCGTCCCTACGCCCCACCGATGAACGAACGCCGCATCCAGCGCCTCGAATCCCAGATCCAGCACCGCGTCGCAGAGATCCTGATGCGCGAACTGCAAGACCCCAAGCTGGGCATGGTGACGGTCTGCCGCGTTGAACTCGACAGCGAGTTCACGCAGTGCAAGGTCTACTGGTCTGTGTTCGGCACCGACAAGCAAAAGGCGCAGACGCGCGGAGCTCTCAGCCGCGCTCGCGGCTTTGTGCAGCGCGAAGTCGGCGCGTCGCTGAGCACGCGCACCGTGCCACACCTGGAGTTCGTGTTCGACGAGAGCATCGCTGGCGCGGTCAAGATGCAGGACACGCTGAGCGATTTGCGCAAGGAACGCGAAGATCGCACCGGAGTCGCCGAGCCGCCGATCCAGGTCGAGCCTGCGCCGCGCAAGAAGCCGAACTGATCTCCGTCTCGCCCGAGCGGGAGTTTTCCGTACGGCATCGCATATCCTGGCTTTTCGAAGGCCAACCCATGCGCATCCAAGCACTCCCCCTGTTCTGCCTGCTGACCGCGACTGCGTGGTCGCAAGATCCCGCCCCCACTGCCAAGCCGAACAGCGTGCCCGAGGCACGCAGCGAAGCGGCGACCGCGCTGCTGATGCGCGCGTGCACGACGATGACCGCCGCGACGTCGGGCTCGTTTGCCACCGACATCGAGTCGGACCTCGCGATGATGCGTGGGCAGGACTTCCCGTTTGGCGACGACAGTACGCAGGTGAAGGGCGGTTGGGACCAAGAGCAGCGCTGGATCACTGTCGGTGACGACAAGGCGATCCTTCGCGGCGGTCGCATGATCGTGGAGACCGACTCCGGCTGGAAGCTGCGCAAGGACCAGCTTGGTTCCGGCGCGCCGCTGCCGTTTGCGTTGGCGCCTCGCCTCCTGTTCTCGCAGATCGCCGAGCTGCCGCAGAACGTGCGCCAAGTCGTGCACGTCGAAGCCGGCAAGGTTCAGGAGCGCGACGTCGCGATCCTGACGGTGCGCCTGCAAGGCGACGAAGCCCGCGAGTTCGCGTTGTCAGGTGCGCTGCCGGCAACGGGCGGCCCCGGCGGATTCGTGATGATCGGCGGCATGCTCGGCGGCGAGATGCCCGAGAAGAAGTACGAGGTCGACCTCGCGCTCTTCACCGCACTCGACTCTGGCGAGGTGCTGCGCCTGCGCGCCAAGGTCTACGAGGAGGATCCGATGATGGCCAACGTGCGCATCGCGATTGCCGCTGCGGGCGATGGCGAGGAGCCCGCGCCAGAAGAGGACGACGAAGAGGAAGAGAAGCCCGTCGAGCGCGGCCAGGAGCCGATCAAGAAGGGCCTTCCCGAGCGCAAGCCTCTGAAGGCCGAGAACATGACCTACCTCAAGGTCGACTTCTCGGAGTTCGGCACGGCAACCGCGCCGAAGCCTGACGCCAATGGGCTGCGCTGGCTGAGCGAGAACTGATCGCTCGTTGTCAGCGCGCGACGAACTGCAGCAGCGGTTCGTCGCCAACGCGACGACGGAATGTGCCGATGCGCGCGTAGCAATCGACGCCCGCATCCGCGAGTCGTCGCTGAGCCGCCGAGGCTTCGCGCTCTGGCACCGCGAGCAACAAGCCGCCGCTCGTCTCGGCATCGAAGCACAGGTCCGTCAACGCGGCATCGACGCCTTCGCCGATGCGCACCTTGGGGCCAAACCACTGCTTGCCTCGATTGCATCCGCCCGACGTGACGCCGGTCTTCACGAGATCGAGCGCGCCAGGGAACACCGGCAACGCGAGCGCCGACAGTTCGAGCACGAGATGCGAGCCCTCCGCCATCTCGTAGGAGTGGCCGACGAGGCCGAAGCCAGTCACATCCGTCGCGCCGTGCACCTCGATGCCGCGCATCGCTTCGCATGCAGCGCGATTGAGCGTCGCCATCTGCGCCATCGCGCGCGGCACGTCGATCAGTTCATCCTTGCCGCGCTTGATCGCCGTGGACACCGGCCCCATGCCGAGCGGCTTGGTCAGGATCAGCGCGTCGCCTTCGCGAGCGCCGGAGTTGGGCCACCACTTCTGCGGATGCACGAGGCCTGTCACCGACAGGCCGAACTTCACTTCCGCGTCGCTGACCGTGTGGCCGCCACACAGCACGGCGCCCGCTTCGCGCACCTTCTCGAGCCCACCCGCGAGCACTTCGCCGAGGATCTGAAGGTCGAGATCCTTGGGCCAGCCCACCAAGTTCATCGCAGTGATGGGCGTGCCGCCCATCGCGTAGACGTCGGACAACGCGTTGGCCGCGGCAATGCGGCCAAACCAACGCGGGTCGTCGACGATCGGCGGGAAGAAGTCGACCGTCTGCACGAGCGCGCGCTCTGCATCGATACGAAAGATCCCCGCATCCTCGAACCCGCGGTGACCCGCAAGGAGATCGGGATGCTCGATCGTGCCGAGTTTCTGGAGAACCTGCCCGAGGCTCCCCGGTGGCAACTTGGCTGCTCAACCCGAGCTGGATGCGTGCTCGGTCAGTCGCTTCTTGATGGGATCAGTCATGACGAGGAAAGCGCGCCGCGGATCGTCGCCGCGAGCGCAGCTAGGTCTTCGAACAACAACGTGCGCGCGTCGAACAGCACATGGCCGTCGTGCACGCGAACGAACACCGGGATGGGCATCGCTGCACGCAGTCGATCCGCGAGCGCGTCGCCGCCGCGGATCGCGACCGCGAAGCTCGGCAGCGGCTTTGCAGGATTGGCGCCGGAGCCCGCGAACGACTCGCTCGCGACGACATGCGATGCGCCGCTAGGCAGCAACTTGCACAGCGCGTCGCTGCGTTCTTTCAGCTCGTCTGGACGCGCGGACAGCATGCGCAACGCGGGGATCTCCTCCATCGGCTGACCGTCGCGATACACCAGCAGCGTCGCTTCGAGGGCCGCGAGCGTGAGCTTGTCGCAACGCAGCGCGCGGTAGAGCGGGTGCGCGCGCATCGCCGCGATGTGCTTCTTGCTGCCGATCAGCACGCCGCACTGCGGCCCGCCGAGCAGCTTGTCGCCCGAGAAGCAGACAACGTCGGCTCCAGCGGCGAGGCTCTCGCGCACGCGCGGTTCGCCATCGAGCCCGGGGATCGAATCGCTGACCATCAAGCCCGAGCCCAGGTCATCGAGCACCCACAGGCCGCGTTCATGCGCGAGCTTGCACAAGTCGGCGAGCGGCGGCACGCCGGCGAACCCTTCGATGCGGAAGTTGCTCGGGTGCACCTTCAAGAACGCGCGCGTTCGCTCCGTCACCGCGCCCTCGAAGTCGCGCAAGTGCGTCTTGTTGGTCGCGCCGACTTCGACCATGAGACATCCGGCGCGCTTCATCACATCGGGCACGCGGAAGCCGCCGCCGATCTCGACGAGCTCGCCGCGCGACACGACGACTTCGAGGCCATAACACAACGCGCCAAGCGCGAGCGTCGTCGCCGCCGCGTTGTTGTTGACGACCAACCCAGCCTCGGCGCCGGTCGTCTGCGCGAGCAACGACGACACTGCGAGTTCGCGTTGGTCGCGGATGCCGGTGCGCGGATCGACTTCCACGATCGCATAGCCAGCTGCATCGACGATCGCGCGCGTGGCTTGCTCTGCGAGCGGCGCGCGGCCGAGGCCCGTGTGGAGCACGATGCCCGTCGCGTTGATGACGCGCCGATGGCGCATGCGCTGCGAACTCCGCGCGCGCTCCGCCGCGGCAGCAGCGGCGGCGGGCTCGGCCGCGAGCGCAAGAAACGCATTCGCATCGACGTCGCCCGTTCGCGCCTTCTTTCGCAAGTCGTCCACGACTTCGCGCGCACAACGAACGGCCAAGGCCCGCGGAAATGGAGCCAGCGCCGCGTGCTGCAGCAGACGCTCCACCGAGGGGAGCATGCGCAGTATCGCCGCAGAATCGACGCGTTCGTGGGCCATTGCGAGGGCGCGCATCCTACCCGCGAATGAAGAAGCAGGAAGGTCTGACAGCACGCGCTGCGCGAGCGAGTTTTCCGGCGCGCGCTGCGCTCGCGCCCCACTACCATTCTCGCCCACATGTTGAGCAAGAAGCCCGAGAGCATGCCGACGGACCCACGCGAGGGCGCGTTGGCGAAGACCCTCGGGCTGCCCAATTTGGTCGCGCGCGTGCTGCTCGCGCGCGGGCTCGATACGCCGGAGAAAGTGCGAGCGTTCTTGAAGCCCGACCTCGGCTCGCTGCACGATCCGTTCGCGTTCACGGACATGCAGAAGGCCGTCGATCGCATCAAGCTCGCGCTGCGCAACCAGGAGACCATCCTGATCCATGGCGACTACGACGTCGACGGGATCAGCGGCACGGTGTTGCTGACGAAGTTCTTCCGCTTGCTGCACGCGAACGTGAAGCCGCACATTCCCGCTCGCGCGGACGGCTACTCGTTCTCGCGCGCGAGCGAAGACGCGATCGCGAAGCACAACGCGAAGCTCGTCATCTCGGTCGACAATGGCACCAACGCGGTCGACACGATTGGCCGCATCCAGGCGAGCGGGTCGGACGTCATCGTCACGGACCACCACGGCACCGGCGAGAACGTCGCGCCAGCGTTCGCGATGCTCAACCCACGGCTTGCGGGCGCGGGATATCCCGACCGCGACCTCGCGGGCGTCGGCGTCGCGTTCCGGCTCGCGGCCGCGGTCGCGGACACGTTGACGCGCGGCATGCTCAACAGCCCCGAGTTCGGCGAGTTCCTCGTCGATGCGATGACCTACACCGCGCTCGGCACCGTCGCCGACGTGGCGCCGTTATGCGGCGAGAACCGCACTCTTGTGTGGCACGGCTTGCGCGCGCTCGCGCAGAGCAGGAGCCCCGGCATCCGCGCGCTGCTCGACTCTGCGGGCTTGTCCAATCGCTCGCCTGACGTCGAGGACATCGCGTTCCGCATCGCGCCGTTGATCAACGCAGCTGGCCGCGTCGGCCACGCTCTCGACGCGGCGGCTTTGCTGTGCGCGCCCGGCATCGTCGAGGCGCAGACCGCCGCGAAGGTGCTGGAGCGCCACAACGAGGAACGGCGCAAGGTCGAGCGCAAGCTGCAGGATGAGGCCGTCGACCTCGCAGCCAAGGAGACCGGCCCCGCCGTCGTGCTCGCTGGCGACGATTGGCATCCGGGCGTGCTCGGTATCGTCGCCGCGCGCGTCGCGGAGACGACCGGCAAGCCCGCGATCCTGATCGCATGGAAGGGCGACGTCGGCCGCGGCAGCGGCCGATGCCAGAGCGGGATCCACCTGCGCAACGCGCTGGCGATGTGCGGCGAGCACCTGAGTTCGCACGGCGGCCACGCTGCAGCAGTCGGGCTCGAAGTGCACCGCGATCGCTTCGCAGCGTTCAAGGAAGCGTTCCAACAAGTATGCGCCGCGGCCAAGGGCGGCGACACAAGCGAGAACAGCGACGGCGACGCGTCGTTCGCTGAGTTCGATCCCAACGCGGTCCGCCGCTTGGAGATGCTCGCGCCCTTTGGCATGGGCCATCGCCGCGCGCGATTCGCGACCAACGGCGTGCGCATCGTTGGCTCGCCGCAGAACGACGTGCGCGGCCTCGACCTTCGCGTGCGCCTCTCGCACGACGGCTGCCTCTTGCCTGCGCGCGTGATCCGCGCGACTGCTCGCTTCGAGGAGTTCCGCTCGCGACCAGGACCTTGGCGCGTGCTCGCGACGCCTCGCATCAACTCCCGCGGCGAAGAAGGGCCGGTGACTCTCGAGGTGCACTCGATGACCGCCGCTGAATGACATCCAAGACCGAAACGATACGAACGTGAACCACAACGCAACTTCGCCAACGGAAGCTCCCGCGCCAAAGAAGGGACTTCTCCGCCGCCTCTATGCCTGGGTGCTGCACTGGGCCGACACGCCCTACGGCACGCCAGCGCTCGCGACGATGAGCTTTGCGGAAAGCTCGTTCTTCCCGATCCCGCCCGACGTGTTGCTCGTGGCGCTGTGCCTCGGCGACCGCACGCGCGCGTTCCGCTTCGCGTTCTGGTGCTCGGTCGCGTCCGTGCTCGGCGGCCTCGCTGGCTACGGCATCGGCGCGTTCTTCTGGGACATCGAGGCGGTGCAGAGCTTCTTCTACCACTACGTGTTCTCGGAGAAGACGTTCGCCGACGTCACCAAGCTCTACGAGGACTGGAACTTCTGGATCGTGTTCATCGCCGCGTTCACGCCGATTCCCTACAAGGTCATCACGATCACTGCGGGCGTCTGCGGCATCGGTTTGCCGATGTTCATCGTCGCGTCCGTCATCGGCCGCTCGGCGCGCTTCTACCTCGTCGCGTGGGCATTGTGGAGATTCGGTGAACCCGCGAGCCGCATGCTCGACAAGCACCTCGGCTGGATCACGACCGCGCTCGCGGCGCTCGGCATCGGCGGATTCGTCGCATTGAAGTATCTCGTGTGACCTGGGCCGGAGAGCGGTGTGGAAACGCAGCGCTCGCCTCGCCACCATCTCCCGCCTTCCTCGAAGGAAACACCATGAAGCTCCTCCGCACCGCCATCGTCCTCTCCTCCCTCTTCGTCGCCGCCGCTTGCAGCAGCACGAGCACGACCAACAGCAAGGCCATGAACGCCACGTGCCCGGTCTCCGGCAAGGCGATCACTGCTGAAAACCCGACCACGTCGTTCGACGGCAAGACGATCGGCTTCTGCTGCAACAACTGCGTCAGCAAGTTCAACGGCATGCCGGCCGCTGACAAGCAGGCCAAGGTCACGGGCTCGATGCCCTCGAAGTGATGCCGAGGTTCGCCTCCAGGTGAGGCGATCCGCACGACCGCCGCGCTCGCGCTTCGCGCACGATCGCGGCGGCTTCGTTTTCAGGCAGCAGTGCGCACGCGCAGCATCGATAGGCCGAGGCCGTAGACGACCGCCGACAGCAGCAGCACGTTGGTGAAGCCAATGCCCATGCTGAGCACGATGCAGAAGATCGACGCGAACACCGAGCAGAACGCGTTGACGGCCCAACCCCACGGCAACAGGTGCGGTGCTTGCTCCTCCAGCACGCGCATTCCCGTCGGGAACGGCACGCCGAGCAACAGGCCCGTCGGGATCAGCAGCGCCACCACCACCGCCATGCGCGCTTCGAGCGGCAGGCCGAGCAACTCGGGCAGGAGCCAGTTGACCGCGCACAGGTCGACCAGGATCACGACCGTGATCGCCAACGACAGCAGACGGATGTGCCGCTGCTCGACGCGACGGATGCGACCCGCGAGCAGCGAGCCAGTGCCCGCAGAGCCCAACAAACTCGCGAGCACGACCGTGAGCGCATAGGTCGGGTGGCCGAGGAAGATCACGAGCTTCTGCATCAGCGTGATCTCCAAGAACATGAAGCCAAGGCCGAGCGCAGCGAAGTAGGCGAAGTAGCGCCACAGCCCTTCTGTCTTCACGCCGACGCGCGACAGCTTGCGCAGCGGCAAGAAGATCAATGCGCCCGCGAGCAGCACGATCTGCACGACGGACGCCAACAGGATCAGGTGTCCAACCGGGTAGTCGGTGTGATACCGGAACAGCGACGGGTCGGACGCGCGCTCGCCAACGAAGAGGTTGGCGTACTTGTAGTAGTTGAAGAAGAACGGCGCGTCGTCGGTCGACGGAGCGATCTGGTACTCGTAGTCCGCGACGAACGCTTGGCGCGCCGCGTCGTTGGGATCGAGCGTGTTCTCGAAGATGCGCTTGGTGTCCAACGCGTAGCGCGCTTGCTCGACGATCTCTGTCCGCATGCCGCTCAAGAACTCGGCGGCGGAAGCACGCTTCTCTTGTGGCATCGCATCCGGCAGCAGCGATGGCGAAGGCTCTTCCCCGTTTGCGATGCGCAGCGACGCGGCGAACAGATCACGCACAGCCTGAAGCGGGTCGTCGCCGTATCCAAGCGAACGGCTCTTCGCCTCGCCCCAATAGGCCTCGCGCATCGCCGCAAATGCCTGCGCGTCATTGACCATCGGTTGCGTGCGATCGCGCATCGGATCGAAGATCAGTCCGACGAACCCTTCGCGCATCGCGAACGCGCGCAGCGCATCGAGCTCTTCGCGCGTGAACGGCGTCTTCTTGACCATCGTCGACGCCCACACCTGGCCCTGGAACACCGCGACATGCGACTCCGGCTGTGGCACGCCGAGTTCGCGCAGCGCAGTGACTGCGATGTTCGCGAGGCGCAGCGTTTCGCGCGGCTTGCGCGGACGGTTCTCGACGAAGCGCGAGTAGTTGACGATGCCGTTGTCGGTCAGGCGCCCGAAGAAGTCGCGCACCGCGCCCGTCGTGTAGAGGTAGCTCTCCGACAGCGTGTAGGCGCCGGTCGACAGCGCCGTGTACGAGTCGACGCCACTCATCTGGATCACGTCGTAGCGCGTGTCATGCGTGCGCAGCCATGCGCGGCCTTCGCTGTTGACGAGTTCGATGCGCTTTGCCGCTTCGCTCGTCGTGAACAACCCGCCGAGGTAGGCGTCGTAGCGAACCTTCGCCATCTCGATCATCGCGGAGTTGAGCTCCACCGCGGTGACCTTCGCAGCGCCGTTGCCGAGCGCGACCATCACGTCGACGCCGCCGCCGACGCCGATCACCATCACGGACAGATCCTTGCGCGCCGCGGCGCGATGCGCGACGTAGGCCGTCGCCGCGGACGTGTCATCGAGGAACGGGAAGCGCGCGAGATCGGCCGCGCCTTCGTACATCGTCGTCGGCGCCGTGCCGTCCTGGCCTGCGGTGCGCTGGTGGGTGTCGATGTGGTCCACCATGCCGTTGTCGCCGCCAAACGCCGGCGCGCCGATCACGTCAGGCCCGATCTGCACTTCCGCGGTTCCGCTGTAGATGCGATCGATCGGGAGCCCGAGTTGCTCCACCACCGCGGCTTCCTTGCCCGGCGCGAACGGCACGCGCCATGTGGCGAGGCCGGAGCAGAACGCGATCGAAGTCACGGCCGCGAGGCCAAAGCCAAGCAACGCGACCATGCGCATGCGCACGAGATCCGCGCACGCAAAGCAGCCAGCAGCCAACAGTCCGAACGAACCTGCGAGCACGACGGACGCCGTGCTGCCAAACGTCTTGAGCGCGAATGCCGCGGCGCCCGCGCCGAGCGCCGAGCCGACGAGGTCCGCGAAGTAGAGGCGATTGACGTCCTTGACGAACCGCGTGAGCGCAAGCCCGATGCCATAGCCACCGAGCAAGAACGGCACGCCGATCACGAGGTAGATCAGCGACAGCAGCAAGAAGTTCGACTTGTCCTGCCAGATCGCGAGGCTGTCCGGCTGGATGCGCGTGGCCGTGAAGAAGGCCGCGATGACGCTGATGCCATACGCAAGGCTGCAGATCGCGAGCGGCCGATGCGCATCGCCCTTCTGCTCGCTTGCGCGCAGCGCGGTCAACAGGCTCCCCGAGGCGCCGAACCCCAGCAGGCCGATCGAGATCACCATGTAGGTGAAGTGGTGCCACATCATGATCGCGAACACACGGGTGAGCGCGATCTCGAACAGGATCACCGAAAGGGCGAGGAAGAAGATCCCCGCCAGCGTCGACTTCAGGCTGGCTTGCATCAGTTTGGGCTAGGCGCAGCCTGCGCCTGCATGGGCAATACGGGGAAGATTCTCGGCACGCCGCAATGGAGATCCAAACCCCGAATCCGCGGCAGCGCGAGCGAACTGTCGGTGAATTCGACGCGCGCGCCCAAACTCCGATGACACGGTCGCCATCGCGCCCCCTGCGAAGCGTCGCTACAAAGTCCTCATGGGCAAACGGCTCTTCCTCGTCGACGGCACCGCGCTCGCCTACCGAAGCTTCTTCGCGTTCTCCAACAGCCCGCGCACTCAGCTCTCGACCAAGTCGGGGCACCCCACCGGCGCAACCTTCGGGTTCATCCAGACTCTGCGCTCGCTGCTCCAGCGCGAGAGCCCTGACGCGATTGCGTTCGCGTTCGATGGACCGCGCAAGGACCTCCACCGCACGGCGATCTACCCCGAGTACAAGTCGACGCGCGAGAAGATGCCCGACGAGATGGCGGCGCAGCTCGACGACATCCGCGCCGTGGTCGATGCGTACGGAATCCAGGTCGTCGATGGCGACCGCGATGAGGCCGACGACGTGATCGGCACGCTCGCCGTGCAAGGGCGCGACGCAGGCATGGAGGTGTTCCTCGTCACGGGCGACAAGGACTTCCTGCAGATCGTCGACGATCACGTCAAGCTGTGGAACCTCCGCAGCTCGACGGCAAAGCCGGAGATCCTCGGCCCCGCCGAGGCGCAGGCCCAATGGGGCGTCCCCACCACCGCGATGGTCGACCTGCTCGCGTTGATGGGCGACAGCAGTGACAACGTGCCTGGCGTGCCCAAGATCGGCGAGAAGACAGCCGTCGCGCTGATCCAACAGTTCGGCTCCTTGGAGCAACTGCTCGCGCGCACCGCCGAGGTGACCAAGCCTGCGATCCGCGCGTCGCTCGAAGCGAACAAAGAGCTCGCGCTTCTGTCTCAGCGTCTCGTCACGTTGAAGACCGACGTGCAACTGCCGATCGCAGTGAGCGATCTCGGCCCAGCACAACCCGACGCGGACAAACTGCGCGCACTCTTCCAGCGGCTCGAATTCGACTCGCTGCTCGCGACCGTCGCAGCGGCGCAGAAGCCTGACGACATCCAGAAGGACTACGCAACGATCACGGACGCAGCGCAGTTGGACGCAATGATCGCCGAGCTGCAGAAGGCAGGCGCGTTTGCGATCGCAACCGAAGCGGCTGGCCAACTGCACTTGCCGCGACTCGTCGGCATCGCGTTCTGCGCCGAGCCAGGCAAGAGCCGCTACGTGGCGCTCGACGCATCGTGCCCCATCCAAGGCGGCCGCGATGCCGCGCTGCGAGCGCTGCAGCCGCTGCTCGAAGACGCCTCATTGCGCAAGGTGTCCGCCGATAGCAAACGCGACCTCGCAGCACTCCGCGGCGCCGGACTCGATGCGCGCGGGCTCGCATTCGACACCATGCTCGCGAGCTACTGCCTCGAGCCCGGAGTCGTCGCGCACGACCTCGACAGCCAGGCACTGCGTCGCTTTGGCTACAAGAAGACGCCGCGCAAGGAGCTGCTCGGCAGCGGCAAGAAGCAGAAGACCTTCGACCAAGTCGATTCCGGTGCGATCGCCGCGTTCGTCGGCGAGGACGCGGACTACGCGCTCCGGCTGCAGCGCGTGATGGAGCCCGAGCTCGCGGCTGCCAAGGTCGATGCGGTGCTGCGCGACATGGAGATGCCGCTCGTGCCCGTGCTGCTCGACATGGAGCAAGAAGGCATCGCGCTTGACCGCGATCGCCTCGCGCAACTCGGCCGCGAGATGGAGAAGCGCATCGCCGAACTGGAGGCGCGCGTGCACGAACGCGCGGGGCATCCGTTCAACCTCGGCTCGCCGCAGCAAGTCGGCGTCGTGCTGTTCGACGAGCTCGAAGTGCACCGCGCGGCATCGCTGCAGAAGCCTCGGCGCACGGCGACTGGGCAATACAAGACAGACCACGAAGTGCTCGAGCAGATGGCGAAGCACCATGAGGTCCCAGCCTTGATGCTCGAGTGGCGCCAGCTGACGAAGCTCAAGGGAACCTACGTCGACACGCTGCCGACGTTGTGCGACGCGAAGAGCCGCGTGCACACCACGTTCAACCAAGCGGTCGCCGCGACCGGTCGCCTGTCGAGCGACAACCCCAACTTGCAGAACATCCCGATTCGCACCGAGGAAGGCCGCAAGGTGCGCGCCGCGTTCGTCGCGCGCCAGAAGGGCTGGTCGCTGCTGTCGGCGGACTACAGCCAGATCGAGCTGCGTATCCTCGCGCACTTGTCCGGCGACAAGGCGCTCGTCGAGTCGTTCCAGAAGGGCGAAGACATCCACGCGCGCACCGCGTCGATCGTGCACGGGCTGCTGCCGGACATGGTCACGCCTGAGTTGCGCAACCAAGCGAAGATCATCAACTACGGCCTGATGTACGGCATGGGCGCGAGCCGCCTTGCGCAGGAGACCGGGATGAAGCCGCCCGAGGCGAAGAAGTTCATCGAGAACTACTTCCGCGCGCTGCCCGGCGTGAAGCGCTACCTCGATGCGAGCCTGCAGCACGCGCGCGAGCACAAGGAAGCGCGCACGATGTTTGGCCGCCGCCGTCCGCTGCCGGAGATCGACTCGACCAACGCGGGCCAACGCATTGCCGCCGAGAACATGGCGGTCAACACGCCGATCCAAGGCGCCGCAGCGGACATCGTGAAGCGAGCGATGCTGTCGGTGCACGCCGAACTCGCAAAGCGCGGGCTCAAGGCGCGCCTGCTGCTCCA
>JBEELK010000144.1:0-4348 GCA_041168165.1 Planctomycetota bacterium
TTTGAGGATGACCTTGCGCACCGCTTCGATGCCCGCGCGGCGATCGGCGGGAAGTGACGCGAGGTAGTCCTTTACGGTGGTGGCGCTGCTCTTCATTGGGGCAATGTACGGACCTCTGGCTGCAAACACGGCTCTGGTCGGGCGCGGCGTGGTAGTACCGCGAGGGTCGCCGCGTATCCGAGCGCAAGCAGCAGAACGGAGGCTGCGATCGCAACCACCATCTTCACGAGTCCGGGCGCGCTCCACGGGATGAGGAGTCCGGTCACGAAGACGCAGATGGGAAGGTGCACGAGGTAGACCCAATAGGAGGAGTCGACCAGCACGCGCAGCGGACGGCTCGAGGCGCGGATGACGCGCTCGGCGACACCGGCGCCGCCGAGGATGAGCAGCCATGCGGCGACGGCGCCCGACGACTGCGTGGCGAACAGCAAAATGCGCATCACGGGGCCGTCGACGGGCTGGGTCCTGCCGGCACCGACGAACCACGCGATCGTGAGCACGACCGAGACCACGAGGGCGAGGGCGCCGGCGGAGAGCCGCCACCACGCGCCTGCGCGCAGCGCGTCGATTGCGCGCGGGTGTTGCGCGATCATCCAGCCGCCGAAGAAGTACACCGCGTAGCAGACGAGCACCGCTCGATCGAGCGCGAACGAGGACGGGGTCGCGATGCCGGGGCTGTCCATCGCGCACATCGGCAGCGTTGTTGCGAGGGCGAGTAGCGCGATCGAGACGATGCCGCGCCACCCAGATATCCAGCGCGCGGGGAGCTCCGCGATGCGGCGGCGGGCGTCGGCGGACAGCGCACGCGACGCGGCCCAGAGCGCTGCGGCGATCGCGCTGAGCGCCAACAGATACAGCAGGAACCAGAGATGTATCGGCGACGGATTGGCCCACGGTCGCGAGAGCGCGGTGCCGATGAGCGGGACCGACGCGCTTGAAGTTCCGGTCGCCTCGGCCGCGCGGCCGAGCGCGTAGGTGAACGCGAGCTTGGTCATCGGAAACAGCACGATCCACGCGACCACCATCGGGAAAGCAATGCGGCGAACGCGATCGGAGATCCACGCGCCCATGCCCCGCCGCGCGACCACGATCGCGCCGAAAAACCCAGACAACGCGAAGAACGTCGGCATGCGAAAGACATGGATCGTGAGGACCACGAGGCCAGCGAAGCCCGAGCCGTTCGGGTCACGCAGCGGCCAACCGCCGTCGGCGGGCGCCAAGATGTAGCTGGTGACGACATGCAGCACGACACCCAGCAGCATCATCGACGCGCGGAGGAAGTCGAGTCCGTGATAGCGGGTCGTCGGCATGTGGGAAGAGTACTTCCCGATGGCGCACCCAAGCGTGCAGCTCGCCGTCAAGTGAAGCAGCGTTGCCGTCTGTACGATCGCCGCCATGCAGACCCCTACCGCCATCGTTCGACTCGCGCTGCTCGGCGCTGTTTCGCTCGCACTTGCCGCCGCGGGCAACCCGGCGCAAGGACCGATCCGACTCAACCTGAACGAGAATCCGATGGGACCGTCGCCGCTCGCTTTGAAGGCGATCGAGGCGGAAACCAAGAACCTCTTTCGCTATGTGAGCGACGAGGCCGACGCGCTGACCAAGCAGATCGCGGCCCATGAAGGCGTGCCTGCGGAGCAGATCGTGCTCGGCGACTTGCTCGAGCACCTCGGGCTGCAACTCGCGCTTGACGGCGGTCCGGGCAGCGAGTTCATCTACTCCGTGCCCGGCTACCTGGCGCTGATCGATTCCGCGGCGCATGTCGGAGGCGTTGGCGCGGCTGTCCCGCTCAACGCGCGAGGCGAGAACGACCTGCCTGCGCTGCTTGCGAAGATCGGCCCGAAGACTCGCAGCGTTTTTCTGATCAATCCCCACAACCCCACGGGCACGGTGAATGATCCCGCGGCATTCAAGTCGTTCGTGCGCGAGGCATCGCGGCGCGCGCTGGTGATCGTGGACGAGGCGTACCTCGAGTTCAGCGACGGCTTCGCGGGACAGACCGTGGTGGACCTCGTGCGCGGCGGCGAGAATGTCCTGATCTACCGAACCTTTTCCAAGGCGTACGGTTTGGGCGCGATGCCGCTCGGATACGCGATTGCGCCCGCGCCACTGGCGGCCACGCTGCGCAAGGCGGGATTTGGAAATCCGCACACGCTCAATCGGCTGGCGCTGGTTGGTGCAAGTGCGAGCCTGCGCGACACCGAGTTCCTTGCGCGCGTGCACGCGGCGATGGCGGCAGAGCGCGCGAAGTGGAAGGCGTTCTGCGACGAACTCGGCCTGAAGGAGACTGTGAGCCAGGCGAACTTCGTGTTCATCGATGCCAAGCGCCCGACCAACGAGGTGGCCAAGGCGATGCTCGCCGAGGGCGTGGTGGTGGCGCGCGCGTTCCCGCCCTACGACACATGGGTGCGCATCACCATCGGCCTGCCAGCAGAGAACGACCAGGCCCGTGCGGCGCTGCGGAAGGTTCTCGCGACGAAGCTGTGAAGCAACGATTTACGGCCTTGAGTTGGGATCAAACCCCATCTCTGCATGCCGCTGCGCGGTGGCGCCGCGTGGGATCGAGATCGTGTTCCAGCGCTCGCGACCCACGATCATGCGCGCGATCAGCGTGATCTGGCCTTGGTGATACGCCATGTGCGCGAGCGATCGCGCGAGCGCGCGCGACACCGTGTGGGGCACGCCGCGGATCAATACGGTCTTTGTCGCGAGATCCGTCGCGAGATCCGTCGCGAGATCCGCGTCGCAGAGCGAGGCGAGCGTTGACTCGAGCACGCGCCAGCCGTCGCGCCAATCGGCAAGCGCCGCGTCGCGCCCCGCTTCGCCTGCGGGGAAGTCGTCGACGAACTCGGCCTCGCGGTCGCGCCAGGGCTTCTCGCCGTCTTCGGTGAGGAAGCTCGTGAAGCGCGAGCGCAGGTTGCCGCCGACGTGCTTCATGATCACCGCGACCGAGTTCACATCGCCATCGAGCGAACGGCGGATCGCCACGGCGTCGAGCTGCACAATCGCCTGCTCGCTCTCGCTGCGGATCTCGGCGAACTTGAAGGCGAAATCACCGATCAGGAGGCGAGTGGCTTCGGGAGTCTGCTTCGCAGGGAACGGATCGGACATGCAGCGAGCGTAGCACGGGACGAAACACAACAACGCCCCGGCCGATCGGCCGGGGCGTTGCGCTTGGTCTATCTCATGCTGTTCAGGCGATGTCAAACCGGTCGAGGTTCATCACCTTGTTCCACGCGGCTACGAAGTCGCGCACGAACTTGTCCTTCGCGTCGGACGAGGCGTAGACCTCGCTGATCGCGCAGAGCTGCGAGTTCGAGCCGAAGGCGAGGTCAACGCGGCTGGCCGTCCACTTGGCCTGACCGGTCGTGCGGCAACGGCCGTTGAAGAGTTCCTCGTCGGCCGATGCGGGCGTCCACACCGTGCCGATGTCGAGGATGTTGGTGAAGAACTCGTTGGTCAGCGCGCCCGGAGTCTTGGTGAAGACGCCGAGGCTCGAGCCGTCGAAGTTCGCACCCATCGCACGCATGCCGCCGACGAGAACGGTCATCTCGGGCGCGGTGAGCGTGAGGAGCTCGGCCTTGTCGACGAGCAGGTGCTCGGCGCGACGCGGCAAGGTGTGCGCGAGGTAGTTGCGGAAACCGTCCGCCGCGGGCTGCAGGTACTTGGCGCTGTCGGGGTCGGTCTGCGCGGCGGTCGCATCGGTGCGGCCGGGCGTGAACGGCACGGTGATCGGAACGCCCGCGTCCTTCGCGGCCTTCTCAACGCCAGCGCAGCCAGCGAGCACGATCATGTCGGCAAGCGAAATCTGCTTCTTGGCGCTCGATGAAGCCACCGACGCGTTGAACTCCGCGCGAACCTTCTCAAGCGCGCCGAGCACGATTGCGAGGCCGGCGGGATTGTTGACCGACCAGTCCTTCTGCGGAGCGAGGCGGATGCGCGCACCGTTTGCGCCACCGCGCTTGTCGGTGCCGCGGAAGGTCGAGGCCGACGCCCACGCGGTGACCGCGAGCTGCGAAACCGTGAGTCCCGACGCGAGCACCTTCGCCTTGAGCGCGGCGATGTCTTGCGCGTTCACCAGCTCGCCGACGACGGCGGGAACCGGATCCTGCCAAATCAGCTCTTCCATCAACTCTTGCTTGGGCACGAGCGCGCCGAGGTAACGCGAGCGCGGACCCATGTCGCGGTGCGTGAGCTTGAACCACGCGCGCGCGAACGCATCCGCCAACGCCGCGGGATCCTTGTGGAACTTGCGCGAGACCTTCTCGTACGCGGGGTCCATGCGCAGCGCGAGGTCGGTGGTGAGCATGACGGGCGGATGACGCTTGGTCGCGTCGTGCGCGTCAGG
>JBEELK010000145.1:0-5545 GCA_041168165.1 Planctomycetota bacterium
GGAGCGCGACGGCGGTCGCTACCCCGATGACGCATGGGTCGCGGTGCGCCGCGTCGTGCGCAGCGACGACAAGGAGCCACCGTCCCCCGCGGCGAAGGGCTCGCTGCGCGAGTTGCCGCTCGCGGACGCATCGGTCGCGGCTGCGCTGCAACGCTGGCGACCCGCGCTCCTCGCGCTGCCACAACCTGGCACCGCGCCCGGCATGGCCGACGGCACCGGCGAAGACGAGCACGTGTTCTTGCGCGGTAGCCACAAGCAGCCTGGCCCCGTTGCGCAGCGACGCTTCTTGCGCGCGATCGCGGGCGACGCGCCGATGGAACTGCCAAACGGCAGCGGTCGCCTCGAACTCGCAGAGCGCATGTTTGGCAAAGACAACCCTCTGCCCGCGCGCGTGCTCGCCAATCGGCTGTGGCACCACATGTTTGGCCGCGGACTTGCGCGCACCGTCGACAACCTCGGCCATCTCGGCGAGGCGCCCACGCATCCCGAACTGCTCGACCATCTCGCGCTGTCGCTAGTTCGTTCGGGCTGGTCGCAGAAGAAGCTGCTGCGCCGCATCGCGCTGTCGCAGGCATACGCGATGGACAGCGTCGCATCCGACGCGACGGTTGAGCGCGATCCCAACAACCAGCTGTGGTCGCGGCAGAACCTCCGCCGACTGCAAGGCGAGGCCGTTCGCGACGCGATCCTCGCCATTGCAGACCGGATGGATGAACGTCGCTTCGGCCCGCCGGTCCCCGTGAGACTGCATCCGCACGAACGCGCGCGCGGCAAGCCGGATCGCCAAGGCCCCATCGATGGCGACGGTCGCCGCAGCATCTACCTCGCGGCGCCGCGCAACTTCCTGCCCGACTTCCTCGTCGCGTTCGACCTGCCCCGTCCGTTCAGCACGATGGGCGCGCGCACGACGGGCAACGTGCCGGCGCAATCGCTCGCGATGCAGAATGACGCGTTCGTGCTCGCGATGGCCAAGGTCGCTGCGGATCACCTGACGCAAGACGCAAGCCTCGCAACCGACGAGGACCGCGTGCGGCATTGGTTCGTGCGCATGTTCGCGCGCACGCCGTCGAACGAGGAGTCTGCTGCGTGCATCGCGATGCTCAATGCAGCGCGAACGGACCTAGCCACAGGCGCGCTCGACCCGCGGCCCTTTGCGGAACTCGCGCACGCATTGTGGAACAAGAAGGAGTTCGTCTACCTGCGATGAACGCTCCCTGCTCACGCCGCGACTTCCTGCGCCGCGCCGGCAACGGCTTTGCGATGCTGCCGTTCTTTGACGCGTTCACGCGCGCTCGTGGAGCAACTCCAACGCCGAGCCGAGGCGGAGGCGCATGCGCGCGCCACCACGCTCCGCGTTGCCGCGCCGTCATCTTCCTCTACATGGATGGCGGCCCGAGCCACGTCGACACGTTCGACTACAAGCCCAAGCTGCAGCAAGACAGCGGCAAGCCGTGGACGCGCAAGCGCGCGCCGACGCAGTTCCAAGACGATGGCGCCACGCTCGGCTCGCCGTGGAAGTTCCGCCAATACGGCGAAGCAGGCCATTGGGTCAGCGACCTGTTCCCGCATCTCGCGCAGTCCGCGGATCGGCTGTGCATCGTCAAGTCGACCGTCGCGGACTTCAGCGAGCACACCAACGCCAACTACTTCCTGCACACCGGCCACGGCTTGCAAGGCAGGCCGAGCGCAGGCGCGTGGGCTAGCTACGGGCTTGGCTGCGACAGCGAGAACCTGCCCGCATTCTGCGTGCTCAACGGCGGCCTGATCCCGCCCGGCGGCATCGACTGCTTTGGCAACGGCTTCTTGCCGGCGCACGCACAGGGGTCGGTGTTTCGCATGAAGGGCGAGCCCCTCGCCAACGTGACGCCGCGCGACGGCACTGCCGAGAAGCGACGCAAGCTCGATCTCGTCGATGCGCTCGACGCAATGACGCTGCGCGAGACAGCGGGCAACGACGCGATCGCTTCGGCCATGAAGAACCAAGAACTCGCGTTCCGCATGCAGACCGCGGTGCCCGAGTTGTTCGACCTCGCGAGCGAGCCCGAGTCGGTGCGCCATCGCTACGGCCTGAACGACGACTACGAGCCAACCCGCATCTACGCGCAACAGTGCCTGCTCGCGCGGCGGCTCGTCGAACGCGGCGTGCGCTTCGTCGAAGTGCTGTGCCCCAACACGGGCCACGATCGCTGGGACCAGCACGCCAACCTGCGCGGCGGCCTCGCCGACAACTGCCGCATGGTCGATCGACCGATCGCCGCGATGCTCGAAGACCTCGCTGCGCGCGGGATGCTCGACGACACGCTCGTCGTCTACAGCGGCGAGTTTGGCCGCACGCCCTTCGCGCAGGGCCGCGACGGCCGCGACCACAATCCGTTTGGGTTCACGACCTGGATGGCAGGCGGCGGCGTCCGCGCGGGCGCTTCGTATGGAGCGACGGACGACTACGGGTATGCGGCAGTGGATCGGCCGTTCTCGATCCATGACATGCACGCCACGATGCTGCACCTACTCGGCGTGGACCATGAGCGGTTCACGTTCCGCTTTGGCGGGCGCGACATCCGGCTAACGGATGTCTACGGCAAGGTGCCGCGTGAACTGCTCGCATAAGCGACGCGCGCGGTTTGCTTCCTCAGTCGTCGCTGCTGCGCGAGAACAGGCCGAGGCGCATCGCCCAATAGAGCAGCACCAGCAGCGAGCTCACAAACGCCGCCACATACGTCATCGCGGCCGCGTTGAGCACCGAGCGCGCGCCCGGCAACTCGTCCGCCGCGAGCACGCCGCTTTGCTCCAACGTGATCATCGCGCGACGGCTCGCATCGAATTCGACCGGCAGCGTCACGAGCGTGAACACCGTCGAGGTCGCGAACATCGCAAGCCCGATCCATGTCAGCATCGGCGAGCCACTGACACCGCCCATCATCGCGGCGGCCATGATGATCCAGATGCCGAGGTTGGTGCCAAAGCCAGCGACGGGCACCCAGGCCGAGCGGAACTTCAGCGGGCCGTAGCCGTGCGCATGCTGGATCGCGTGGCCCACCTCATGCGCCGCGACGCCGACCGCCGTGATGCTGTTCGCACCGTAAACCGTCTCGGACAGACGCAGCGTCTTGTTGCGCGGATCGTAGTGGTCGGTGAGCTGACCGGACACCGACTCGATCTTGACATCTTGGATGCCATTGGCGCGCAGAATCGCTTCGGCGACCTGGGCGCCGGTGTAGCCGCGGCGCGTGCCGATGCGGCTGTAGTGAGCGGCCGTGCTCTTGACCTTGGCGGACGCCAAGAAGCCGAGCACGAGGCCAACACCGACAATCAACAGGTAGAGCGGATCGAAGATCATGGGGCGGTCTTGAGGTTCTCCAGAAGTGAGGAGCGGGGCATTGCTAGCCCAAGCCAGCCGCCATTTCCAGCCAGCCCGGCGCCGCCCCTTCCCTCGCCCGGGGCCCTGTCTATCCTGTCCGCCCGGCCGTAGACCCCTCGGCTCGGAACCAAACAGGAACTTCCCGATGCGCCGCCTGACCTCGCTGTCCCTGCTGCTGCTCGCGGCTGCTTGCTCGTCGACCCAGAGCGAAGAGGAACGCCAACTCGCGTCCTACCAGCGCAACGCAGGCCTCTACTTTGAGGGCGGCAAGTTCGACCAGGCGCTCGGCCTGATCGACCGCGGCCTCGAGATCGAGCCAGACGACTACAAGTTGCTGTCGCTGCGCGCGTGCATCCATTTGCGCCAGAGCGCGCCTGCGTCTGGCTCGGATCACAAACTGCTCGATCAGAGCCTCGCAGAATTCGAGGAAGTGTTCGACCAGCGCGACATCGCCTACCACGACCGCTACCTGCTGTTCTACTACGCGCTCGCGCAGCAGAAGCAGGGCCAGCGCCGTCTCGCAGAAGCTGCGCGCATCGACCCCAACGCCGAAGACGCGAAGCAGAAGGGCATCGACGCGAACGCCGACGCTGACATGTCCTTGATGGAGTCGCGCAAACTGCTGCTCGCGCTGCTCGATCGCGGCGAAGTCCCTCGCCTCTGCCATTTCCATCTGCTGCAGATCGCCGCAGTGACGCGCGACTCTGCCGGAATGCTGGAGCACGGCGACAAGTACCTCGAAGCCGCTGCCGCCGACCAGAAGAAGACGCAGGACGAAATCGATCGCACGACGATCTGGGGCTACGAGCAGTTCCGAAAGAGCTCGCTGCAGATCCTGCGCGGCGACGAGATCGGAGTGCGCGCCCTGCTCGCGCAACACCACTACGAGCGCGGTGAGTTCGAGAAGGCGCTGGCCCACGTCGATGCCGTGCTCGCCATCGATCCGCGACGCAGCGACGAACGCTACAACCGCGGCTTGATCCTGAAGAAGCTCGGTCGCAACGACGAGGCGAAGGACGACATGCGCACGTTCCTCGCGACCACGACGTTGCCGCCCGATAGCGCCAAGGTGCAGGACGCCGTCGAGGCGCTGCGCCAGTGACCGAAGCCGCAGGGCCGCAGCGCTTCAAGCTGCCGTCGGCGGCGCGGCTTCATGCGAGCCGAGAGTTTCAGCGCGTCTACAAGCATGGCGTCCGCGCAACGGGTGCATGGATGACAGCCGTGGTGCTGCGGCAGACGCAGCCCAAGGGCATTCGGCTCGGCCTGTCGGTGAGCAAGGACCATGGCTCGGCCGTGCGCCGCAACAAGATCAAGCGGCTGTTGCGCGAGGCCTTCCGGCTCGAGCGCGCGTGCATGCCGCCCGACATCGACGTCGTGCTGATTCCAAGACAGAACGAAGCGCACGCGACGTTGGTCGAACTGCGGCGCGAGGTACCGCGTCTCGTCGTGCAGGCGCTCGAGCAGCGACGCCGCAACAACCCGCATCGGGGCGGAGCGCCTCGCAAGGGCAACGGCGGTCGCGACGAACGTCGAGGCGGCACGTGAATCGGATCCTGATGCTGCCGATCCGCTTCTACCGGCGATTCCTATCGCCGCTGAAGCCGCGCTGCTGCCGCTTCGACCCTACCTGTTCGCAGTACGCGCTCGATGCGCTGCGCGAACACGGATCGCTGCGCGGCATGTGGCTCACGATGCGTCGCATCGTGCGGTGCCACCCCTTCTGCGAAGCTGGCTACGACCCAGTGCCAAAGCGCAAGCAGCCGCAGAATCAGCGCGCCGAGAAGACGTAGATCGTCTCGTCCTTCGGCCCGACCCAGAACGGCAGCACGGCGATCAGTTCGCACTGCGCGTAGAGCGCCGCGAGCAAGCTGCCATCCACGTCCTTCTCGCGCAGCTCCGGCATCACGACCGCGAAGATCGAGCACATGCCGAGTCGCTTGCCGCGGTCGAGGACGGATCGCACGTAGCCCTCGCCGCCGCCAGCGAACAGCACATCGTGACGTTCGATGCTGCGCACCTCAGCGGCACCGGGCGCGTCGTCGCCGAGTCGCCAATGGTCGCGACGCAGCACGAACTGAAGGACCGGCTCATGCGTCGTGTGCACCGACACCGGCTTGCTGCCTGCGCGCGACTGCGCGGTCTGCGCCGCGTCGTTCCACGGCGCGCGTTCGCCGCGCATCGCCGTGA
>JBEELK010000146.1:0-4062 GCA_041168165.1 Planctomycetota bacterium
TCGAAGGCATCACCGAGTTGCGTTCGATCTCGGGGCCGGGATCGTCGCTCGTTCTCGCGACGTTCTCGCTGGACCGCGACATCGATCTCGCCGCGCAAGACGTTCGCGATCGCTTGAGCCAAGCGTTGCGCGAACTGCCGCGCGACGCGGAGCCGCCGGTCGTCGGCAAGTTCGATAACGACAGCTCGCCGGCATTGACGATCGCGGTCGCGGGCGAGCGGCCGCTGCGCGAGCTGACCGAGTTGGCGGACAAGCGCGTGCGGCCCGCGTTGGAGCGCTGCCGCGGCGTCGGCGGCATCAACCTCGAAGGCGGCTTCCGTCGCGCGATCAACGTCGAACTCGACGCGGGACGACTTGCGGCCTACGGCCTCACGGCTGCGCAAGTGCAGGACGCGGTGCGGCGGCAGAACAGCGACGTGCCGGGCGGCAACGTCACCGACGCGGTGCGCGAGCGCACGTTGCGCACAATGGGCCGCTACGCCGATCCGCGCGCGTTCTCGGACCTCGTGGTCGCGGTGCGCGATGGCGTGCCGATCCGCATCGCCGACATCGGCCGTGCCGAAGACGGCGTCGAAGAAGTGCGCTCGATCGCGCGGCTCGATGGCTTGCCGACCGTCGTGCTCGACGTGCGCCGCACTTCCGGCGCCAACACGATCGCGGTGATCGCCGAGGTGAAGCGCGCGATGGAGGCGGTGGCAAAGACGCTGCCGTCCGACGTGCGGCTTGAGATCGTGCGCGACCAGTCGCGCTACATCGAGGCGGCGCTGCACGAGATCGAGTTCCACCTCATCGCAGGCGCGCTGCTCGCATCGTTCGTCGTGCTGCTGTTCTTGCGCAGTTGGCGCGCGACGATCGTCGCGGCGGTCGCGATCCCGGCCTCGGTGATCACGACGTTCGCGCTGATGTGGGCGTTCGGCTTCACGCTCAACAGCATCACGATGCTGGCTCTCGTGCTGATGGTCGGCGTCGTGATCGACGACGCGATCGTCGTGCTCGAGAACGTGCATCGATGGGCGCACGAGAAGGGCGTGTCGCCGTTCGAGGCCGCGCGCGGTGCCACCAGGGAGATCGGGCTCGCGGTGCTTGCGACGACGCTGTCGCTCGTCGTGATCTTCGTGCCGATCTCGTTCTTGTCCTCGATCTCGGGACGCTTCCTCTACCAGTTCGGCATCACGTCGGCGGCCGCGATCCTCGTGAGCCTCGTCGTGTCGTTCTCGCTGACGCCGATGATGTCGGCGCGCATGCTGCAAGGCGGCGCGTTGTTCTCGGAGCAGCGCAGTTCGTGGTGGGAACGCGTCTACATGCGCGTGCTCGACGCGTGCAGAAAGCGGCCGATCGCGACGTTCTTGGCGTCTGGCCTCGTCGTCGCCGCGACGGTGCCGCTCTACGGCATGGTGAAGCAGGACTACATCCCGAGCGACGTCGACGAAGGCGAGTTCGAGGTGCGCGCGAACGGGCCCGAAGGCACGAGCGTCGCCGCGATGGATCGCGCGTTCTTCGTGATCGAAGAGGAACTGCGCAAGGTGCCCGCCGTGCGCTCGATGCTGACCAACGTCGGCGGCGGCTTCCTCGGCGGCGTCAACCAGGGCTCGATCTACGTGCGCATCGCGCCGTTCGAGGAGCGACGCTTCTCGGTGATGCGGCTCGTGAACGCGACGCTCGCAGGCGACCCGCTCGCGGCGTGGCGCGGCAACTACACGCAGACCGAGGTGATGAGCGACATCCGCAAGCGGCTGCGCCAGTTCCCTGGCCTGCGCTGCTCGGTGCGCAACCAACGCAGCTTCAACATCGGCGGCGGCAACTTCGACATCGACTTCTCGATCCGCGGTCCGCAGCTCGAAGCGCTCGCGGACTACGCCGAACGCTTGCGCGATCGCGCGGGCGAACTCGGCGGCATCGTCGACCTCGACACCACGTTGCGCATCGAACGGCCAGAGTTGCGCGTCGAGATCGACCGCGAACGCGCGGCGGCGCTCGGCGTCGACACGCAGGACATCGCGCTGTCGCTGCGCTTGTTGGTCGGCGGCGATCCCGAGGTGGGGCGCTTCCGCGATCCGCAGCTCGACGAGGAATACGACGTGCGCCTTCGCTTGCGCGAAGCGGATCGCACCGATCCCGAGTCGTTCCAGGGCTTGCTCGTGTCTCGTTCGTCGGGTCCGCCAGTGCGGCTCGACAGCGTCGCGAAGAGCCTCGACGACGTGCCGAGCGCGTCGCGCATCGATCGCTTCGATCGCCAACGCGAGTCGCGGTTGCGTGGCGGCATTGGCCCGGGCTACGCACTCGCGGATCGCATCGCGGCGCTGCGACAGGCGGCGGATGAACTCGGCATGCCGCAGGAGTATTCGACCGCGGTGTCGGGTCGCGCGCGCGAGCTGGAGGCGACGTTCGATGAGTTCGTCATCGCGTTCCTGCTGTCGATCTTGTTCATGTACATGATCCTCGCGGCGCAGTTCGAGAGCCTGTGGCAGCCATTTGTGATCTTGCTCGCGCTGCCGGTCGCCGCGCCGTTTGCGCTGCTGTCGCTCGTGACGACGGGCGAGACGCTCAACCTCTACTCGGCGCTCGGCGTGCTCGTGCTGTTTGGCATGGTCAAGAAGAACGCGATCCTGCAGGTCGACCACAGCAACCAGTTGCTGCTAAAGGGCTGCTCGCTCGAGGACGCGGTGCGCACCGGCAGTCGCGATCGTCTGCGGCCGATCCTGATGACGACGTTCGCGTTCGTGTTCGGCATGTTGCCGCTCGCGATCGGCTCCGGCCCCGGCGCGGAGGAACGCAAGGCGATCTCGGTCGTCGTGATCGGCGGACAGATGCTGAGCCTCTTGCTAAGCCTCGTACTGACGCCGGTCGCCTACGAGTTCGTGCAGAAGCGGCTTCGTGCTACAAGGAGCGCTCAATGACCGGGCTCATGGGCATCGTCAACATCACGCGCGACTCGTTCTCGGACGGCGGTCGGTGGTTTGATCCAGAGAATGCGATCGCGCACGCGGAGGCGCTGGTCGCAAATGGCGCCGACGTGATCGACCTCGGCGCGGAGTCGACGCACCCCGACGCGGAGGACGTGCCTGCGCAGGTTGAGATCGATCGGCTTGCGCCCGTCGTCGACGCGCTGGTCGCGCGCGGCATCACGGTGTCGGTCGACACGCGCAAACCCGAAGTGATGCGCGCGATGGCCGTGCGCGGCGCGCATTGGATCAACGATGTGTCCGGCTTCCGCAGCGACGAGGCGGTGCGCGTTGCTGCATCGTGCGAGAGCCAGCTCGTCGTGATGTTCGCGCGCCAAGAAGATGGCCGCGCGCGGAAGGACCGAGTCGAAGGCGACGCAGTGCGCGACGCGATGGTGTTCTTCGAAGGGCGCATCGCGGCGCTCGTGCGCGCCGGCGTGAAGAAGGAGCGCATCGTGCTCGACCCGGGCATGGGCTTCTTCTTGGGCCCCGACGCGGAGACGAGCTTTGACATGCTGCGTCGCATCGGCGACCTGCGCGCGTTCGGGTTGCCGCTGCTCGTCAGTTGCTCGCGCAAGTCGTTCTTGGGCGCGGTGACGGGCAGGCCCGTGAATGAACGCGGCCCCGCGTCGCTCGCGGCGGAGTTGTATGCGGCGCGCCACGGCGTCGCGTGGATCCGCACGCACGACGTGCGATCGCTGAGGGACGCGCTGCGCGTGCAGGAAGAGTTGGAGCCGCGGCGCGGATCGTGAGCGCGCGATGATCCCTCTTCCGATGCTCCTGGCTGCGCGATGATTCCGCTTCGCGATGACAACCCGACGACGACGAAGCCCGTCGTCACGTTCGTGGTCATCGCGATTTGCGTCGGCGTCTACTTGCTGCAGAGCGCAGGCCAGGGCGCAGTCGACGACGTAACGTCGGGGTTGTCGATGGTGCCGGCGCGCGTGTCGGGCGAGAGCGATGTCGTGATGAAGATGCCGCTTGGCATGGGCCGCACCGCGCGCGTCGAGCTGCCGCCCGCGTGGGTGCCGGAGTGGCTCACGCTGCTGACGTGCACGTTCTTGCACGGCAGTTGGCTGCACTTGCTGGGCAACCTGTGGATCCTGTGGATCTTCGGCGA
>JBEELK010000147.1:0-5944 GCA_041168165.1 Planctomycetota bacterium
CATTTCTGCCGCGACCGTGGTGGAACGTACAGCGCAGGGCCGGATTTCGAACGGACCTGTGCGAGTTGCAAAGAACGAACTCGCGCGGTGTACGCACTGCGGCTTGGTCGTGCCGGACGAAAGGCTTAGTTCGCCGTTCTGCTGCGCGGGCTGCGAAGCGGTGGCAGGTCTGTTGTCGCAAGAAGGGCTGCAGCAGTTCTACGCGTTGGGCGGCGGGCAACTCGGCGCGGTTGGCCAAGCGCCGCGCGCGCCGGAACTGGACTGGTTGCCCGAGCACGAGCAGCGCTTCCTGCAAGCGGATGGCTCGGTGTGCATGACGCTCGACGTGCAGGGCATTCGCTGCGCTGCGTGCGTGTGGCTGCTGCAAGAACTGTGGAAGCGGCAACCCGGCGGCAAGGCGCTGCGCGTCGATGCGTCGATGGGCCGCGCGACGTTGGTCTACGACCAGAAGCAGGCGACGGGCGCGCGCTTCCTCGATCGCGCTGCGCGACTCGGCTACCCGATGGCGCCGGCGACGCGCAAAGTGCAGCGCGACACGTCGCTGCTCTTGCGCCTTGGCATCTGCGCTGCGCTCGCGATGAACGCGATGATCCTCGCGGTCGCGCAGTATGCGGGGCTGTCCGAGGCCGATGCTTCGACGGATCGCGTGTTCCACTGGGTCTCGCTCGCGCTTGCGACGGGCAGCGTAGTGGTCGGCGGCCCTGTGTTCTTCCGTGCGGCGATCGCGGGACTGCGCGCGCGCATGGTGCACATGGACGTGCCAATCTCGCTGGGGTTGTTGCTTGCCTACGCTGGCTCGATCCACGGCCAATGGACGGGCGCGCCGGTCTACTACGACACGGTCGCGATGTTCACGTTCTTGATGCTGGGCGGCCGCTTCGTTCAGCAGCGCACGTTGCAGCGCTCGCGCGACCAAGTGCTCGCCGACGATGGCGCAGAGCACTTGCGCGTGCGGCGGCTCAGCGGCGGCGAAGTGCAGAAGGTGCCCGTAGCACAGGTGCGGAAGGGCGACGAACTCGTGCTCGCGCCCGGCGACCTCGTGCCGGTGCGCTGCGCGCCGCGCACCGCCGCGAGCTGCTCGCTCGATTGGATCAACGGTGAGTCCGAGCCGCGCGCGTTCGCGCCCGGCGAGATGGTGCCGGCGGGCGCGTTCTTGGCGGGCCGTCGCGCGGTGCGCATGTGCGCGGATGCCGACTACATGGAGTCGGGCCTCGCACAACTGCTCGCCGAGCCGCCGGCGGATCGCGAGGATCCCAACGGCCGCGTGCAGTTCTGGCGCCGCCTTGCGCGCGCGTATGCGACGGCGGTGCTTGCGCTCGCTGCGGTCGCCGCGCTCGTTTGGTCGTGGATCGATCCGACGCGCGCGCTGCCGGTCGCGGTGTCGCTGCTCGTGATCACATGCCCGTGCGCATTCGGCCTCGCTGCGCCGCTCGCGTTCCACCTCGCGATCGCGAACCTCAAGAAGCAAGGCGTGTTCGTTCGCACGCGCGCGTTGCTCGACAAGCTCGCGCGCGTGAACAAGGTCGTGTTCGACAAGACGGGCACGGTCACGCATGGCGGCCTGCGCGCGCGCATCGACGTGGCGCCGCTGCCGCAATGGGTCGCGCCGCTCGCGACGATGGCCGCATCGAGCAATCACCCGGCGAGCCAAGCGGCGCTGCAAGCGCTCGCGCAGCACGAAGGGAAGGGACTGCAGTTCTGCGGCGAACTCGAAGTCGAGGAGGTGCCAGGCGGCGGGCTCGTGGCTGTGCACGACGGCGAGGAACTGCGGTTTGGCAGCCCATCGTTCGCGGGCGTGGCAAAGCAGTCGCGCACGGGTCGCGAGTGCGTGCTCGCCAAGGACGGCGAAGTGCTCGCGCGCTTCGAGTTGGAAGAAGACTTCCGCAGCGGCGCGAAGGAAGAAGTCGCGCGGCTTACTGCTCGCGGCCTCGACGTGCACCTGTTGTCCGGCGATCGCAACGACCGCGTAGCACTCGCGGCGGGGCAACTCGGCATTGCGTCGGACAACGCGCACGGCGAGATGTCGCCGGAGCAGAAGGCAGCGTTCGTCGCGGCGCTCGATGACGACGACACGCTGATGGTCGGCGACGGCATCAACGACGCGCCTGCGTTCGCCGAAGCGTTCGTCGCGGGCACGCCGGCGATGGATCGCCCCGTGCTGCCTCATCGCGCCGACTTCTTCTTCCGCAGCGCGGACGCGGGCGCGGTGAGCCGCGTGCTCGCGATCGCGGATCGCTACCGCAAGGTCACGAAGAGCAACCTCGCGCTCGCGCTGATCTACAACGCGACCACCGTGGTGCTCGCGTTCTGCGGACTCATCACGCCGGTCGTCTGCGCGGTGCTGATGCCGCTCAGCTCGCTCGCGTTGATCGCGCACACGTCCATTCGCCTCGACGCCAAGAGGGAAGCGCCATGAGCATCATCCCGCTCCTCTTGTTCTGCAGCCTGCTGCTCGTCGCGGGCTCCATCGTGTTGTTCGTGGTCTCGGCTCGGCAGGGTGACTGCCACGAGTCAGACCGCATGTGCCTGCTTCCGCTCGAAGACGACTGCGGCCCTGCCGCGAACGCGCCGAGCGAAATCGTCATCCCTGGATCGGAGAAAGGATCATGAGTTCGTCTGCAATGACCGAGACCAAGACCATCGTCTATGACGATGGCGTCGTCCGCGGCTTTGTGTGGGCGTCCGTCGCGTGGGGCCTGATTGGCCTGCTCGTCGGACTCCTGTGCGCGCTGCAACTGAGCTGGCCGCAGCTCAACTTCGACTTGCCGTGGTTGACCTTCAGCCGCATTCGTCCGCTGCACACCAACGCGGTCATCTTCGCGCTGGTCGGCAACATGATGTTCGCGGGCGTCTACCACAGCTCGCAGCGCTTGCTGAAGACGCGCATGGCGAGCGACGCGCTCAGCAAGGTCCACTTCTGGGGCTGGCAGCTCATCATCCTCGGCGCGGCGCTGACGCTTCCGTTCGGCATCACGCAGAGCAAGGAGTACGCGGAGCTCGAGTGGTTCCTCGACATCGCGGTCGCGCTCGTGTGGGTCGCGTTCGCGGCCAACTTCTTTTGGACGCTCGCGATCCGCAACGAGAAGAACCTCTACGTCAGCATCTGGTTCTACATCTCGACGGTCATCACGATCGCGGTGCTCTACATCGTCAACAACATCGCGTTGCCGGTGACGGGCACGAAGAGCTACGGCGTGTTCAGCGGCGCGCAGGATGCGCTGACGCAGTGGTGGTATGGCCACAACGCGGTCGCGTTCTTTTTGACGACCCCGATCCTCGGGATCATGTACTACTACCTGCCCAAGGCGGCGGATCGACCGGTGTTCAGCTACCGGCTCTCGATCGTGCACTTCTGGGCGCTGGTGTTCATCTACATCTGGGCTGGCCCGCATCACCTGCTCAACACCGCGTTGCCCGACTGGGCGCAGTCGCTGGGCATGCTGTTCAGCCTCATGCTGTGGGCTCCGTCGTGGGGCGGCATGTTGAACGGCCTGCTGACGCTGCGCGGCGCGTGGGACAAGGTGCGCACCGATCCCGTGCTGAAGTTCTTCGTCGCGGGCGTGACGTTCTACGGCATGGCGACGTTCGAGGGCCCGCTGCTCTCGATCAAGGCCGTGAGCGCGCTCGGACACTACACGGACTGGATCATCGGGCACGTGCACAGCGGCGCGCTCGGATGGAACGGCTTCATGGCCGCGGGCTTGTTCTACTGGCTGATGCCGAGGCTCTTCGGCACCAAGCTCTACAGCACGAAGCTCGCCGATCTGCACTTCTGGCTCGGCATCGCCGGCATCCTGCTCTACGTCGCGTCGATGTGGGTCTCGGGCATCACCCAAGGCCTGATGTGGCGCGCAGAGACGCCGGACGGCGGCCTGATGTATCCCAACTGGGCCGAGATCGTCGTGAAGTCGCGCGAGATGTACGCGATCCGCTGGTTTGGCGGCACGCTCTTCCTCGTCGGTTGGATTCTGATGTTCTACAACCTCGTCCGCACTGCGAAGTCGGGCAAGGCAGTCACGACGAGCGTCGAGGTCACCGTGCTCAAGCACGAGCCAGTCATCGGCGAACCGTCCACGGCGGGCATCTTGGTCAGCAAGCCGGTGATCTTCTCGGCGATCGGCCTTCTGGCGGCGACGATGTTTGCGCTCGACAACATCGGCGCAGCGGTCGTCGGCCTCGTTGCGACGGGCGGCATTGTCATCGCAGCCGGCGTCATGCTCAATCGCACCACAGCGAAGGGCAAGCACGGTTGGCATGACATGATCGAACGGCGTCCGCTCGCGTTCACCGTGCTGACGCTGATCGCGGTGCTCATCGGCGGCCTGATCGAACTGTTGCCGGGCCTCGTGCTCGACAAGGAAGTGCCGATGACCGCGCAGGGCGAGATGTGCGTGAAGCCCTACACGGCGCTGGAGTTGACGGGCCGCGACATCTACGTGCGCGAAGGCTGCTACGTCTGCCACTCGCAGATGATCCGTCCGTTCCGCAGCGAGCAGTTGCGCTACGGCCCGCCGTCGCGCATCGAAGAGTCGATGTGGGACCACCCGTTCCAGTGGGGTAGCAAGCGCACGGGCCCAGACCTTGCTCGTGTCGGCACGAAGGGACTCACCGAGTCTTGGCACTGGCAACACCACGGCGATCCGCGCTCGATGGTGCCCGAGTCCAACATGCCGAACTACGTGTGGCTCTATAAGGACGCGGCCGAAGTCGGCATCGCGGCCGACAAGATGCGCGTGCTCAAGAAGCTCGGCGTGCCGTACACCGACGAGCAGTTGCAGAACGCAGCTGCGGACTACGACGCGCAGGCTTCGATCCTCGTCGAGAACCTGATCAAGCAGGGCGTCGACATCACGCGCGAAGGCCAGTCGATCGAGGACGCCAAGCAAGAGGCCAAGAACCTCGAGATCACGGCGCTGATCGGTTACCTGATGCGCCTTGGCAAGAACCTCGAACCGGCGGTCCGCGTAGCCGAGATGGGAGGCCGCTGATGTTGCGCGAATGGCTCGCGGGCACGCCGCTGACGATGCTTCCGGTCGTCGCGATGTGCATGTTCCTCGCGTTCTTCCTCGCGGTGCTGTGGCGCGTCATGCGCCGCGGCAGCGGGAAGAGCTATGACCGGATGTCGCGCCTGCCGCTGCAGGACGACGCAGCGGAAAGGAGTCTGTCATGAGCAACGCTGAACTTCGTCATCACACCTTTGACGGCATCCAGGAGTTCGACAACCACCTGCCGAAATGGTGGCTGTGGAGCTTCTACTCCGCGTGCCTGTTCTCGATCGGCTACTGGATCTGGTTCCACACGCTCGGCGTGGGCGAGTTGCCGCCGGAGGCGTACCAGACCGAGCAACGCGCGGCTGCTGCTCGCATCGAAGCCGCGATGGCCAACAACCCGGTCACCGAGGAGATGCTGCTGAAGCTCGCTTCGGAGCCAGCAGTCGTTGCGGAAGGCGAGAAGCTGTTCAAGACGCCGAGCCTGTGCGCGCAATGCCATGGCCCAGACGGCAACGGAATGGTGTCCGGTTTGCCGGGCGTCGGTCCCAACCTGACCGATGACTTCTGGATCCACGGCAGCACGGCGATGGACATCTACAAGACGATCCACGACGGCTACCCCGAGAAGGGCATGGCGTCGTGGAAGGGCTACGGCGCGACGTTCGTGCAGCGCGCGACCGCTTACGTGCTGTCGCTGCGCGGCAAGAACCTGAAGGGCAAGCCGCCGGAAGAGACCGCGAAGCAGAGCACGCCCGCGAAGTGAGACGCGGATGCGGCCCGCGAAAGTGCGCGGGCCGCGCGTCGTTGGATGAGCACCGCATGAACCCGAACCCAAACGACGCGTTGCCCACTGCGGCAGCCCAATCCGCGGCTGTTGCGCGTCCGACGATCAAGAAGGGCGCCGGGCGCGCGCGCAGGCCGGATCTCGACACGCTGATGAGCGTCAATGCGGA
>JBEELK010000148.1:0-4167 GCA_041168165.1 Planctomycetota bacterium
CGCGTGATGGAAAGCTCAAACGTCATGACTCCGTAGCTTCGGGGATCGCAGCAGGCCCGCAACACAAGCGGGGGGAGACTTCTGCGTGAACTTCGCCAGAATGCTCACGCCCATGCATGACCAGCCCAACAATCCGCTCCACGGCATCACGCTCAAGATGATCGTCGAGCGCCTCGTCGAGACGATCGGCTGGGAGCAGATGGCGCGCGAAGTGAACGTGAACTGCTTCAAGAACGAGCCGAGCGTCACGTCGTCGCTGAAGTTCTTGCGCAAGGTGCCGTGGGCGCGGACCCGCGTCGAAGAGCTGTATCTGCGCGTCACGCAACCGCACGAGTGGTAGTCCGCACGGGCTGCGCGCAACCCGTCGCGCGGTTGCTATCCTGCTCGCCCCCGTGACCGAGAACGACAAGCCCAACGCGGATTCCGCGCCTTTGCTCGCAGCGCAAGCGCACGCTGCGATCGCCTTCTTGCAGCAAGTACTGGAGGACCGCGCGATCCTCGCGCACCTCGACGACGAGACTCGCAAGGACTTGCTGCAAGCAGCTGGCCGCGTCGCGCGGCCGGATCCGTGGCAAAAGCGCGAGCTGTGGCGCGAGATGCGACGGCAGCGCAAGGCGCAGAAGCGCGAGGAAGACGAAGCGAAGCTGTCCGAGACCGGCATCCGCAAGCTGCGCAAAGAAGCGGTCTTTGTCACGCCGCCGCCATTGCCCGCGCCGCTGCGCGCGGGCGAGGACATCGACGCCGCGTTTGCGGAGCCGACGCAGGAGAGCGTCCCCGCGGAGCCGCGCGCGACCGTTCGCGACGAGCGCTCGTGCTACGTGTGCAAGACGTCGTTCACGACGCTGCACCACTTCTACGACTCGATGTGCATGAAGTGCGGCGACTTCAACTACGCAAAGCGCCAGCAGACCGCCGACCTGCGCGGCCGCGTCGCGGTCGTCACCGGATCGCGCGTCAAGATCGGCTACCAAGCGAGCATCCTGATGCTGCGCGCGGGCTGCACCGTCGTCGCGACGACGCGCTTCCCCCACGACTCGGCGCTGCGCTATGCCAAGGAGAGCGACTTCGAAGAATGGAAGGACCGCCTCTTCGTGCACGGCCTCGACTTGCGCCACACGCCGAGCGTCGAAGCGTTCTGCCGCCATCTCAACCAAACGCAGGATCGCCTCGACTTCATCATCAACAACGCGTGCCAAACGGTGCGGCGCCCCGTGGGCTTCTACAGCCACTTGATGGACAGGGAGCGCGAGCCGCTGCAAAGCCTGCCCGCGGGCGCGCGCGACGTGCTGCGTTCCCATGAACTTCTGCGCTGCAAGATGGCCGAACTCGCGGATAGCGAACGCGCGCTGCCAGCGGCGCGCGAGTCGGTCCTGATCCACGACGCGCCGGAGCTGTCGCAGAGGGCGCTGCTGCAAGAGGACCTGATCGCGCACGAAGGCATCTTCCCGGGCGGCAGGCTCGACCAAGACCTGCAGCAAGTCGACCTGCGCACGCACAACAGCTGGCGCATGCCGCTCGCAGAAGTGACGACCGTCGAGTTGCTCGAAGTGCAACTCGTCAACGCTGTGGCTCCGTTCGTGCTCAACGCGCGACTCAAGCCGCTGATGATGCGCGCGCCATCGCGCGACAAGCACATCGTCAACGTGTCGGCGATGGAGGGTCAGTTCTATCGCGCGTTCAAGACCGACAAGCACCCGCACACCAACATGGCGAAGGCGGCGCTCAACATGATGACGCGCACGTCCGCCCGCGATTACGTGCAAGACGGCATCCACATGAACAGCGTGGACACCGGCTGGGTCACTGACGAGGACCCCGCGGAGATCGCAGCGCGCAAGGTCGAGGAGCACGGCTTCCATCCGCCGCTCGACATCGTCGATGGTGCCGCGCGCATCGTGGACCCCATCTTCGAAGGGGTCCGCAGCGGCGTGCACGTGTGGGGCCAGTTCTTGAAGGACTACCAGCCGACGCACTGGTGAGCCGTTAAACGCGCGACGCCGCGCAGCAGGGACTCCCCCACCGCGCGGCGTCGTCTCGTGCAGCCGTTCAGGCCGCGGCTGCGATCACTTCGCGTGCTTCTTGAGCTCGTCGACCTTGTTGGTCATCTCCCACGGCAAGCCATCCTTGCCGAAGTGACCGTAGTTGGTCGTCTGGCGGTAGATCGGGCGCAGCAGGTCGAGCTGCTGGACGATCGCGGCCGGCTTGAACGAGAACACCTTCTTGACCGCGGCGACGATCGACTCGTCGGAGACCTTGCCGGTGCCCAACGTGTCGACGTAGACGCTGACGGGGTCCGGGTGGCCGATCGCGTATGCGACCTGCAGTTCGCACTGATCGGCGAGGCCAGCAGCGACGATGTTCTTGGCGACCCAGCGGCACATGTAGGCAGCCGAGCGGTCGACCTTGCTCGGGTCCTTGCCCGAGAACGCGCCGCCGCCGTGACGGCCCCAGCCGCCGTAGGTGTCGACGATGATCTTGCGACCGGTGAGGCCGCTATCGCCCTGCGGGCCGCCGATGACGAAGCGACCGGTCGGGTTGATCAAGAACTCCGTCTTGCTGGTGAGCAGCTTCTTCGGCAGCTCCTTCTTGATCACGTTGTCGATCAAGTAGCTCTCGATCTCAGCGTGCTCGACGTCGGCCGTGTGCTGCGTCGAAATGACGACGTTGATGATTTCGACCGGCTTGCCGTCCTCGTAGCGGACCGACACCTGCGACTTCGCGTCCGGGCGCAGCCACTTCACCTTGCCCGACTTGCGGATCGTGGTGAGGCGACGGCCGAGGCGGTGCGCGAACATGACCGGCGTCGGCATCAGCTCCGGCGTCTCGTTGGACGCGAAGCCGAACATCAAGCCTTGGTCGCCAGCGCCCTGCTCGGCGGTCTTCTTGCCCTTCACCTTCTTGGCGTCGACGCCTTGCGAGATGTCCGGCGATTGCGCGGTCAGGTAGTTGTTGATGAAGACCTGGTCGGCGTGGAACACGTCGTCATTGTTGACGTAGCCGATGTCGCGGATCGCCGCGCGGACGATCGCCTCATAGTTGAGCTTGGCCTTGGTCGTGATCTCGCCGGCGAGGATGACCATGTTGGACTTCACCATGGTCTCGCATGCGACGCGGCTCTTTGGGTCCTCTTGGAGGCACGCATCGAGCACGCTGTCGGAGATCAGGTCGGCGACCTTGTCCGGGTGGCCTTCACCGACGGACTCGGAAGAGAAAACGAACGACTTGGCCATGAGAGATCGTGGGAAACAGAACGGACTGCAATCGCGCGCCGGAGCGTCCGGAACGGGGCGCGGAGAATCCCAAGAGCCGCTTGCGTGGTCAAGCACAGCATTGCGCAGAGCGTTGGTTTCTGTGCATGCAACGCGACTCATGCGCAGACCCCCAAAGCGATGGCGCGCTGCGACAGCGAGCCGCCTTGCGGCGTCCGATTGCGCGCAGCGGCGTCGATGCGCGCGAACTCCGCGTCGCGACGCTGCCGCGCGATCTCGACGTCGCGCGTCTGCAGCGAACGGCGAACGCGGCGCTTGCGGTTGCCTTCGTGCACGACGTAGTGGATCCACCACACGCCGTGGTTGCACCAGAGGTGATGGTCGGGGTTGTCGTCGTCGATGCGGATCGACAGGACGGGATCGGCGGAGACGTTCTTTTGGTTCGGGTGCATGACAGCCTCGATGGGCTGCACCCGGAGCAGCGTTCGCCGCAGGAGCCTTCGTTCGCCGGGCACACCGCCCGCGCGCATCGATCTGGCGACCTCGCCAGACCAAACCACCTTGCCGCTCCTCGGCAGGTTGGCCGCCCGTCTTCTGCACGACGGGCTGTCCAGATGCTGAGGCGCAAGGTAGCCCGCAGACCGAGATCGTCAAGCCTGCGGACGCTGCGTGTGTGTCATGTACGCGGGCGCAATGCGCGCGGCCGCACAAGCCAGGAGTCCATGCGCGACTGCTGCTCCGTCCAGTGCGCCTTGTAGTCCATCATCGGACCCATGTCGTAGCGCTCGGCACCCTCTTCGCAGAGCCAGCGCAGCTGCTCCTGCTGCAGGAGATTGCCGATGGAATACGAGCGCCACGTGTCGAGAAAACTGAACTGTTGGCCGCGATAGGCGCCGTTCGCATAGCCGCCGAAGATGAAGCCGATGTCCTCGCCGCCGTGGCGCGCGAACATCACGCG
>JBEELK010000149.1:0-18328 GCA_041168165.1 Planctomycetota bacterium
CGCACGGCCCAAGACGGCCCCGCCTCGGATCACGGTCGTGCGTGCTCCTGACGCTCGCTCCGCTTGCCCCTCCGCTGAAGACCCCCTGATGACGACCCACACCATCCGTCGAGGTTTCGACGTCCGCCTGAGCGGACGGCCCGAACTTGCGCTGGTCGACGCGAACGAGCCGCAACTCGTCGCCGTCGAGACTGCCGAGTTCCCGGGCATCAAGCCCAAGGTCCTGGTCAAAGAAGGCGCCCGCGTCACGACGGGACAGCCGCTCTTCCTCGACAAGCGCGACCGCAAGACGGTCTGGTGCTCGCCGGCGACGGGCACGGTCGAGAAGGTCGAACTTGGCGCGCGCCGCTTCCTCGTCCGCGTGGTGATCCGCGTGGAAGGCAAGGAGGAGTTCTTCGCGACGCCGAAGGCGCCGAAGAACGCGACGCGCGAGCAGATGGTGGATGCGTTGCAGTCTGCTGGCCTTTGGCCGCTGCTGCTCCAGCGTCCGCTCGGCAAGATGCCGACGCAGGACATCGAGCCCGTCGCGATCTTCGTGAATGGCATGGGCACCGAGCCGCTCGCGGCCGACCCGGCGTTTGCGACGCGCGGCCAGAAGGACAACCTGCAGGCCGGCGTCGATGCGCTGAAGTGCCTGACGAAGGGCAAGGTCTACGTCAGCGTGCGCCAAGGCGGCGAGCACAACGCAGACCTCGCTTCGCTCCAGGGCGTCGAAGTGCATCAGTTCGCGGGCCCGCATCCGTCGGGCCTCGTGGGCACGCACATCGCGCACATCCGCCCGCTCAAGCCGAGTGAGAAGGCGATCACGGTTCGCGCGCAGGATCTCGCGCGCATCGGCGAATGGGTGCGCACGGGCCACTATCCCGCGAAGTGCGTCGTCGCCGTCGGCGGCAGCCACGCCGCGGTTCGCAAGTACTACCGCGTGCGCCAAGGCGCGCCGGTTTCGCTCGCGCTCGGCGCCGCGCCGCAAGGCGATGTCCGCGTGATCGCGGGCACGGTGCTGCACGGCGCGGCGGTCGCGCAGGACTCGTGGATGCCGTTCCGCACCGCGACGCTCAGCGTGATCCCGGAAGGCACCGGCCAGCGCGACCTGTTCGGATGGGCACTGCCGCAGTTCGGCAAGCTCAGCGCAAGCCGCAGCGTGTTCAGCTGGCTGTTCCCCAAGAAGGAATACGTGCTCGACGCGCGCCTCAACGGCGGCCACCGCCCGATCGTCAACATCGGTAGCTGGGAGAGCGTAACGCCGCTCGACATCATCCCGAGCTATTTGATCCGCGCGATCCAAGCAAACGACATCGAAGAGGCCGTCAAGCTCGGCTTGCTCGAGGTCACCGAGGAAGACGTCGCGCTGTGCACATTCGTCGATCCATGCAAGATCGACGTCGGCGCCATCGTGCGCCAAGGTTTGGACATGTTCGAGAGGGAGGGCTGAGCCGTGCAGTTCTTGCGCAACCTGATCGAGAAGCAGAAGACGCTCTATCACGAGCCGGGCAGCAAGCTGCACAAGGTGTGGCCGCTGTTCGACGCGTTCGAGACCTTCTTGTTCGCTCCCGACTTCCGCGCCGGCAAGGAACGCGTGCACGTCCGCGACTACGTGGACCTGAAGCGCGTGATGAACACGGTCATCCTCGCGATGCTGCCGTGCTTGCTGTGGGCGATCTGGAACGCGGGCGCGCAGCACTTTGCCGCCATCGCGTCGAAGAACGTGGCGCAGGCGGACTACGCGCTCGGCTGGATGCAGTCGATCCTCGGCGCGCCCAACCTCGCGGCGGTGTCGGCGATGGACACGATCGTGTTCGGCCTGCAGCGCATGCTGCCGATCCTGATCGTCAGCTACGGCGTCGGCCTCGGCATCGAGATGACGTTCTCGGTGATCCGCAAGGAAGAGGTCAGCGAGGGCTACCTCGTCTCCGGCATGCTGATCGCGCTGATCGTCCCCGCGTCGATCCCGCTGTGGCAACTCGCGATCGGCGTCGCGCTGTCCGTGGTCCTCGGCAAGGAGGTCTTCGGCGGCACGGGCATGAACATCTTCAACCCGGCGATGCTTGTGCGCGCGTTCCTGTTCTTCGCGTTCGCTGCGCAGATGTCGGGCGACATGGTCTGGGTGGCCGGCAACGGCGGCCCCGCCAACGTGCCCGGCTTCCTCGTCGACGGCTACTCGGCTCCGACTGCGCTCGCGGTCATCAAGTCGTCGACGACAAACGCAAGCGAGGCGCTCGCGGCCTACGGCAACGGCGCCTACAGCCACGAGAACCTGTTCTTCGGCAACATCCCCGGCAGCGCCGGCGAGATGAGCAAGCTCGCGGTGCTGATCGGCGCGTTCTGGCTGATCCTCACGGGCGTCGGCTCGTGGCGCGTCATGGCAGGCGGCGTGATTGGCCTGTTGGCCAGCGCGTTCCTGATCAAGACGTTCAGCGGCGCCACGACGGGCCCGATCTCGCTCGCGCCGTGGGAGCACCTGCTCTGCGGCGGCTTCTTGTTCGGCATCGTCTTCATGGCAACGGACCCCGTGTCGTCGCCGGAGACGAGCCTCGGCAAGTGGATCTACGGCATCCTGGTCGGCTTCGTGACCATCCTCGTGCGCACGATCAACCCGGCGTATCCCGAGGGCACGATGCTCGCGGTCCTGCTGATGAACGCGTTCGCGCCGACCATCGACCACTTCATCGTCTCGTCCAACATCAAGCGGAGGCTCGCACGCGCATGAACACGAGCAGCAATGGATACGTGATGGGATTCGCGATCGGCGTCTGCGTCGTGATCAGCGCGGCGCTCGCGATGACCGCGAACTCGCTCAAGCCGATCCAGGACGAGGCGGCCGAATTCGACCGCCAGAAGAACGTGATGATGGCGGCGGGCCTAGTTCAGGCCGACGACACCCGCACGGTCGCGGAGCTGAAGAAGCTGTACGTCGACCGGGTGAAGGAAGTCGTCGTCAACACGAAGACCGGCGAGGTCCTGGAAGGCAAGTCCTCAAAGGACGCCGCGCAGCTGAACAAGGAAGCGGATGCCGCCGACAAGGCCGACAAGACCGCTGCTTCGCGCTTCCGCGTCGTTGCGACGACGCTCGGTGACGGTGGCAAGCTGGAGACCGTCGTGCTGCCGATCTCGGGCAAGGGCCTGTGGAGCACGATCTACGGTTACCTCGCGCTCGAAGGCGACCTGGAGCACGTGCGCGGCGTGACCTTCTACAAGCACGGCGAGACGCCAGGTCTCGGCGGCGAGTGCGAGAACCCTCTGTGGTGCGCGCAGTGGAAGGGCAAGTCGATCCGCGATGAACAGAAGAAGCTCGTCGGCATCAAGGTCAAGAAGGGCAAGGTCGACCCTTCGATCCCCGTTGAAAAGGCGCACAAGGTCGATGGGCTCTCGGGCTCCACGATCACAAGCGATGGCATTAGCAGGTTCGTGCTCGCGGACCTGACGGCATTCGAGGGCTACCTCAATTCTTTGGCGAAGTAGGCAGGATCAGAGATTCCATCATGACGGCTACCGCAACCCCGCCAGTCAAGAAGAGCTCCCTGTTCGGCAAGGAGGAGCTCAAGGTCATCAAGGACCCGCTCTGGGACAGCAATCCGATTGCGTTCCAGATCCTCGGCATCTGCAGCTCGCTCGCTGTGACCACGCGCCTCGATAAGGCGCTCGTCATGGGCATCGGCGTCATGCTCGTCACGGCGCTCAGCAACGTGATGATCAGCTGCATCCGCAACTTCATCCCGAACAAGATCCGCATCATCGTCCAGCTCGTCATCGTGTCGGGCGTGGTGATCGTGTTCGACCAGTTCCTGCGGGCCTACATGTTTGACCTCAGCAAGCAGCTGTCGGTCTTCGTCGGCCTGATCATCACGAACTGCATCGTCATGGGTCGCCTTGAGGCCTACGCGATGGGCAACCCGCCGTGGCGCAGCTTCCTGGACGGCATCGGCAACGGGCTTGGCTACATGTGGATCCTTGCCGTCGTCGGATCTGTCCGCGAAATCTTCGGCTCGGGCAAGCTGCTCGGAATGCAGGTGATCCCGGAATCGATGTACGCGGCCGGCTACGTCAATAACGGCCTGATGGTGTTGGCTCCGGGCGCGTTCTTGCTGCTCGGCGTGATCGTCTGGATCCAGCGCTCGATCTCGGGCTACTCGGAGAAGTGAACCATGGTTTCGATGCTCGCTTTCTTCAGTGACGAATCGCTGTCGAGCGTGTTCCTGCGCTCGGTCTTCGTCGAGAACATCCTGCTGTCATTCTTCTTGGGAATGTGCAGCTACCTCGCAGTCAGCAAGCGCGTCGACTCCGCGATCGGCCTCGGCATCGCGGTGATCTTCGTGCAGGTGCTGACGGTGCCGATGAACTGGGCGCTCCAGACCTACGTGCTCAGTGAAGGCGCGTTGGCATGGGCTGGGTTCCCCGAGAGCGATCTCGGCTACCTGCAGTTCCTCACATTCATCGCTTCGATCGCCGCCGTGACGCAGGTCGTCGAGATGGCGGTCGATAAGTTCAGCCCCAAGCTCTACGCGGCGCTCGGCATCTTCTTGCCGCTCATCGCCGTGAACTGCGCGATCCTCGGCGGGTCGCTGTTCATGGTGGAGCGCAAGTACGACTTCGCGCAGTCGGTGGTCTACGGCATCGGATCGGGTGGCGGCTGGGCGCTCGCGATCGTCAGCATGGCCGCGATCCGCTGGCGCATGCGCACGGCGCACATCCCTGCGCCTTTGAAGGGCCTCGGCATCACCTTCATCACCACGGGCCTCGTGGCGATGGCGTTCATGACCTTCAGCGGCATCTGAGCAATGTTCACTACCATCCTTACCGGCGTAGCAGCACTCACCGGAGTCATTGTGCTCCTGGTGGTCGTGCTGATGTTCTGCGAGAAGAAGTTGGTCCGTAAGGGCAAGGTCAAGCTGCTCATCAACGACGACGCGAGCCGTTCGCCCGAAGTCGATGTCGGCACCAACCTGCTGATGGCGCTGTCGCAGCAGAAGCTGTTCTTGCCGTCCGCATGCGGTGGCAAGGGCTCCTGCGCGATGTGCAAGTGCCAGGTCTTCGAAGGCGGCGGCGACATCCTTCCGAGCGAGCGCACGCACATCAACCGCGGCGCCGCCAAGGAACACTGGCGCCTCGCGTGCCAGGTCAAGGTCCGCGGCCCGATGAAGATCAAGGTGCCGGACGAGGTGTTCGGCATCCGCAAGTGGGAGTGCACGGTCACCAGCAACGACAACGTCGCCACTTTCATCAAAGAACTGAAGGTCGCGTTGCCAGCGGGCGAAGTGATCGACTTCCAGTCCGGCGGCTACATCCAGATCGACGTCCCGGACTACCAGAACCTCAAGTTCAAGGACTTCGACGTAGCTGAGAAGTACCGCGGCGATTGGGACAAGTTCAAGCTGTGGGACCTCGTGGCGAACAACCCCGAGCCCATCTTCCGCGCCTACTCGATGGCGAATCATCCGGCGGAAGGAAACATGGTGATGCTCAACATCCGCATCGCCACGCCGCCGCCGAAGCGCATGGACCTGCCGCCAGGCGTGTGCTCCTCCTACGTCTTCTCGCTCAAGAAGGGCGACAAGATCACGATCTCGGGCCCCTACGGCGAGTTCCACATCAAGGACACCAAGCGGGAGATGATCTACATCGGCGGCGGCGCGGGCATGGCCCCATTGCGCAGCCACATCTTCCACTTGTTCCACACCGAGAAGACGACCCGCAAGGTCAGCTACTGGTATGGCGCGCGCAGCAAGCGCGAGATGTTCTACACCGAGGAATTCGAGGCGATTGAAAAGAAGTTCCCCAACTTCAAATACAACGTCGCCTTGAGCGAGCCGCAGCCGGAAGACAATTGGACCGGCTTCAAGGGCTTCATCCACCAGATCGTGTTCGACAACTACTTGAAGAACCACGAGAACGTCGATGAGATCGAGTTCTACCTGTGTGGACCGCCAATGATGAACAGCGCGGTGTTCAAGATGCTCGATGACCTGGGCGTCGAGAAGAACATGATCGCGTTCGACGACTTCGGCGGCTGATCGCCGAAGCAGATCGCGATCGCACGAGACGGACCGGCATCGCGCCGGTCCGTTTTGCTTTGTGGGCCGCTAGTCTGCTGCGCCGATGCGAACCTTCGCTGCGCGGCTGTTCCTCGCCTTGCCCTTGCTGCTGTGCGCCTGCGGCGCGGAGGAACGGCGCGCAGAGCCGTTGCGCCAACTCAGCGGGCCCACGATGGGCTCTGCTTGGTCGATCAAGTGGCACGGCGGCGCGGAGCCAGAGCGCACGAAGCAGTTGATCGAACGCGTGCTGTCCGACGTCGACCTCGTGTTCAGCAACTGGCGCGCGGACAGCGAGATCGCGGCCTTCAACGCGCATGCGAGCACCGAGCCGTTCTCTGCGACTCCGCTGCTGTGCGACGCGCTCGAACTCGCGCTCGAGGTCGCGAGGGCGACCGATGGCGCATTCGATCCGACGGTGAAGCCGCTGGTGGATCTCTATCGCGAGCAGAAGAAGAGCGGCATCGCGCCATCGGCGGAGGCCGTGGCGAGCGCCAAGGCTCGCGTCGATTGGCGCCGGGTGCGCCGCGTGCCCGGCAAGAACCGCATCGAGAAGCTGAGTCCTGACGTCGCGATCGACCTCGATGGCATCGTTGCCGGGTACGCAGCAGACCTGCTCGCTCCTGCGCTCGCGGAGTTGTCGGTCACGAACTTCATGCTCGACGTCACCGGCGAAATCCTCTGCCGCGGTGTGCGTCCCGATGGGTTGCCGTGGCGCATCGGCATCGTCGATCCCGACAACGCGATGGTTGGCGCGGAGCAGTCGCTGCTCGTCGTGCCGATCCGTGATCGTTCGCTGTGCACCAGCGGCGACTACCGCAACTTCGTCGTCGCGGACGGCAAGGTCACGACGCACGTGTTTGATCCGCGCACTGGGCAAAACCCGACGCATGGCGTCGTGAGCGTGTCCGTGCTCGCGCGGTCGTGCGCGGTCGCCGACGCGGTTGGCACCGCGTTGATGGTCACGGGCCCCGATGCGGCGCGTGGGCTGCTGAAGAATCTCCGGTCTACGTTCCGCCTTCATGTCGAACTCGCTGCGGATGCGGAACTCGCCGCGTGGTTCGTGCTCGCGAACCCCGATGGAGCGCTGCATTCGGTCCCGCTTGGCTGGCCCGCTGCGTTCCGTGTCGATGGATCGCCGCTGCCGCCCCAGCAGTTCGACGACGCGGAGCAGACACGACGCGAGCAGGACCTCGCCGATGCGCAGCGCGCGTACGCCGACGCGCCGCAGTCTGTCGAGGCCGCGGTGTGGGTGGGGCGGAGGCTCGGCTATCTCGGTCGCTTCCGCGAGGCCGTTGCGCATTTCACGGAAGCGCTCGCCGAGTTCCCCGACGAGCCGCGCTTGTTGCGCCATCGCGGCCATCGCCATCTGTCGTTGCGCGACTTCGAGTCCGCGCGCGATGACTTGCTGCGCGCGAGTGAACTCGTGCGCGGCAAGCCGGATGAAGTGGAGCCCGACGGCAGGCCAACGCCAGGGCGTCAACCGCACGGCACGCTGCACTACGCGATCCACTACCACCTCGGCCTCGCGCAGTTCTGCTTGTTGGACTTCGCTGCCGCCGAGCGCGCGTGGCGCGATTGCCTCGCGGTCTCCAACAACGACGAGTCGCGCGCCGCAGTCACGCACTGGATCTGTTCGTCGCTGTTCGCGCAGCAGCGCTTCGCCGAGTGCGCGCCGTTGCTCGCAGCGCTCTCGCCAACAATGGATGTCGTCGAGAACCGCCACTACCTCGAACTCTGCTTGCTCTACCGCGGCGATCTCACGTTCGAGGCGCTCGCAACGCGCGATGCGCAATGGGGCTCGTCGCTCGCGTTCGGCGCCGTGCACTACGCATGGCGCAAGAAGGGCATCGATGCGGCCTATGCGCCGAAGTCGGAGCAAGAAGCGCTCGCGCAGTTGCGAGCGATTGCGCAGCGCGCGGACTGGCAGTCGTTCGGAGTCATCGCCGCCGAGGCCGTCACCAACGGTCGCTGAGCACTGGAGCCGAGCAACTCGGCTCGGCAATCGTCAGCGCAGAAGAGGCGCACCCACGCGCCTCGTCGTTCTCACTGAAAGCACGCGGGCGGACGGCGGAGCCTGTCCAGATGGCGTTCGAGCGAGCCAAACAAGCGCTTGCGCGCGCGCATGATGCGGATTGCGACCGTGCCGGTCGGCAGGCCGAGGCGATTGGCAGCTTCCTGGTAGGGGCGCCCTTGACGCACGCACAGGTCGAACACGGCCTTGTAGTGCTCCGGCAGCTCGTCGACGGCTTGGGTGAACGCACCCATGAACTCAGCTTCCTCGAGCGAGCGGTCCTCGGGGCCCGACGCAACCAGATTGAGCAGGTCGCCATCTTGCGCATCGTCCGGGCCGAGGTTGCTGACCGGACGCGGCAAGCGACGCTGCGTGCGGAGCGCGGATAGCGCTTGGTTGCGCGCGATCTCGAAGAGCCACGCGCGGAAGTTCGTGCCGGGCTGGTAGAGCGAGTGCTTCAGCAGAACCTTCTTTAGCACCTCCTGGACCACGTCCTGCGCGAGGTGCGGTTCGCGCACCATGCCCTGGACGAAGTGCAGCAGGCGACGGCCGTAGCGGTCTTGGATGCCAGTCATAGCAGCCTGGGCGAGGCCCCGCTGCAGCATCTCGACGAGCTCCTCGTCAGAGACGCTGTCGATGCCGGGCATGCCGGTGGGGAGGTCCAAGAGCAGCCTGGGATCGAGGCAAGTCATGAGTGGGAGTTAGAAAGGACCGTGCCAACCGTGCGTGCGAGCCAAGGTGCGTAGGCCTGGTGCCGGAAACACAACAACTTGCGCACGGAGAGCTGCCGGAGCGCATCGTCGCTGCCGCAAACGAGCGGCATCTGCTGCCTCCAGATGGCGGCGGAATTTCGCGGAACAGCGCGGATTCCGCAGCGGGCGAGCGGGCCCAGTCGGGGCGGGAAGGAATGCGTATGCGGTCGCGCGCAGCGGCATCGTGCGCGTCCAGCGTTCCGCGCGCGGCTACCCGCGCTCTGCGCAGATCAGACCGGGAACAGGTCGCGGCCGCCGGCGATCGCGGCGTCGAGCAGCGCGAGGTTGGCGCTCACGCGCGGGTCTTCGTCGCCGTACTTGAGGAAGCCCCAACGGAGGCGCTGCACCGCGAGCAACGCGATCGCGGTGCGGATGCCCCATTCGCAGCGGATGCGGTCACCGCCGACGCGCTTGCCTAGCCAGCGTGCAAGCAGGTTCTTCTTCCACTCCTGCGACCTCGTGCTGTGGATCCAGAACCACGCGAAGTCGTGGTCGCTGTTGCCCATGCCGACGCGTTCGAAGTCGAGCAGATGCGGCCGATCGTCCACGTCGACGAGCAGGTTCTCTTCGAGGAAGTCGCCATGCACGAACACCGGTTTGCGGCTGTCGAGCCAGCGCACTGCCTCTTCGAAGAACTTCAACATGTGCCGCCAGCGTGTCTCGCCTACGACGTTGAACACCGCGTCGTACATCAGGCGCATTCGCTCGAGGTAGCCGATTGCATCCCAGTGGCTGAGCGGGAAGTCGCGGCGGCCGAGCAGGCGATCGACGGGGATGCTCTGGATCTTGTCCAGCACATCAAACACGTGGTCTTGCAGCAGCACTTCTTCTGACGGGCCTGGCGCCACCTGCAGCCATTCGAGCAGCAGCCACTTGGGTGGATCGCCGGGACCGACGAGGACGGTCTTCGGTGCGGGTAGATCGCGACGCTCGGGGTCGATGCTGTCGAGCAGGCGATAGAAGCCCGCTTCCCGGCGGCCGAAGTCTTCGGGTCGCGAGCCTGCGGGATAGATGTGGTCTGGGCGCGGCGGCAGCAGCCACTTCAGCAAGAACATGCGACCCTGCTGACCCTCCGCGGCGATCGGCAGCGAACTGCCGTGGCTCGACCGCAAGTGCAGTCGCCGCGTGGATGGCTCGAGGCCGAGCTCCGCCAGCGTCTGGTGGGCTTCGTGCAACGTCGCGTCGGCGGTTTCCTCGGTCACAGCAGTTCCCACGTTCGATCGACGACGGTCGTCGGTTTCTGGTCGGCGAAGATGTGGTCCACGCGCACGCGCAGCGCAACCGCGCCAATCGTCGCGGGCAATGCCCACCGCCGCTCTTCGTCGGCCAGGAGGCGGTTCTGCCATGAGAACGTCACGCTTTCCTCGCGCAACACCGCGCCGCTCTTCGACAGCAATTGGATGCGCATCGGGAAGGAACGGATACGCGCGAGGCCGGGCACGCCGTGGCCTGCGCCGCTGCGCAGCACGAGTTCGGGCTCCTTGCCTGCGCGCACGAGTTCGAACGAGAAGGCCGATGCACAGAACTCTGCGTCACTGGGGCCCAGAAGGGCGTGGCTTCTGCCCGCGCGCGCTTCGCCGACCGGCGCGCCGGTTTTTGGGTCCTCTGCGTTCGCTCGGCGAACGGACTCCATGTGGCACGACACGCACGTCGCGTCTGCGTCGTCCTCTTGGTGCGCGGCGCGGAACTCGCGGCCCAGCGGCAGCACGTCGGCGATGCGCATGTCGTGACAACTGACACAGAGCGCCACGGAGCCACTGCCGCGGAACGTCGGGTCCTTTACCGTCGCGTGCGCATCCGTCGTTGCGCCATCCGGCCCGTGCACCGTGTCGCCTCGCACATGGCATGCGCGGCAATCGACGCCGAATTCGCGTTGGTCTGCGCGCGCGCGCGGCATCTGGCCCAATCGGTCGAGCGCGGACTCCGGCGCATGGCATGGCACGCAGCGCTCGGGTTCGGATCGCTGCAACAATGCCTTCTGGAAGTGCGGATCCGAAAACGCACGAGCATGTGCGCTCTGCTGCCATTCCTGCTGCACCGCCTTGTGGCACTGCGCGCAGGCCATGCGGTCGTCGACGCGCCCATGGCACGGCGGATCTGACGCGGCGAGCGCCGATGCCGCGACGAATCCGAAGGCTGTGGCCAAGAAACGCACGAGGCACACCATAGGCCCGCGGGACGTCGCGGCGGAAGCCTCGCGTCAAGGCACCTCTGCGGCCGTGCCGAAGAAGCCCTGCATTCCTCCGTGGCCACCGACGACGACAAGACCCTGAGCGACGAGTTGAAGGCGCAGGTGTGCGCCGCGATCGACGCGCTCGTGCACGAGGACAAGGAACGCTCGGACCTCGCGTTCATCGCGATGCAGAAGCGCGTGCAGGACCTCGTGGACCGCAAGCGTCGGATGGAGGGCAGCAAGACCGACACGCGCGACCTCGTGATGGAGCTCGTGTTCTCGCGCGTGCGGCAGGCAATGCAGTCCTTCTGCTCCACCGACGCCGCGCGCAACCCGCAGCGTGCGGCCGAGCAAGTGATGGGCTCCTTGTGGTCGCTCGCGTCGCTTACCGAAGTCGCGCGCACATTCGATCAAGTGTTGCTGCGCTCGAGCCACGGCGAGCACGACTTCAACTTCGCGAGCCGCACCGACTTCCTCTCGCTCGAAGAAGTGCTGCAGATGCTCGCGGCGGGCAAGCACAAGGGCTGCCTCAGCTTGGAGAAGGCGGACAACCGCCTCGACGTCTACATGCGCGACGGGCGCATCGTGTGGCTCGATCCGCACCATGTCAGTCGCCGCGTGATCCCGGCCAGCGATTCGCTGCGCCAACGTGAGTTGACCACTGCATCGATCGAGGCGGCAGAGGCGGAACGCACTCGTACGGGCCGCCCGGTCGTGCTTGCGCTGGCCGACGCGGGGTGTTTCCGCGGCGACGAGACGCGCGAGATGGCGCGTCGCTTCGGCACCGAGTCGCTGTTCGAGTTCCTGATGGAGGACGGGCCGGTCGCGTTCTACTACCGCCGTCACGAGTCGCTGCCGCAGTTCGCGGACGAGAACGACCTGAGACTCGGCGTCACGTCGGTGTTGCTCGAAGGCAGCAAGCGCGTGGACGACTGGCGCGCGATGCGACGTATGTTCCCGGATGCGAGTGCTGTGCTGCAGCCCGCGGACGACATGTTCGCGCGCATGGGCGACGTCGCGCTCGGCGTGCTCGAACTCAAGCTCGTGTCGCAGGCCAATGGCTCGGCGACGCCGAAGAGCCTCGTCGCGACGCTCGGACTGCCGTTGTTCGACGTCTACTGCATGCTCGTGCGGCTTGCGCGCGAGGGCATCCTGGTCGCGGAGCACGTCGAAGCTGCCGAAGGCATGCCAAGACTCTCGGTCGAGGAGTCGATGCAGGAGGCCTTCGCGGCGCTCGACGCAAACGATGACAAGAGGGCGGTCACGTCCGCGCTCGACAGCGTGCTCGGCGATGACCCGCCGCGCGTCGCGCCGTCGAAGCGCGTTGCGCGCGGCACTGCGGCTTCGGCGCTCGATGCCGTGTTCGACGGCATGAACGCCGAGACGAAGCCTGCTTCGCGCACCGCGACCAAGGAGCCGGAGAAGGCTGCGAACCCGGAGCAGAAGGACTTCTTGTCGATCCTGAAGCGATCGCGTCCCGACGCGGACTGAGTTGCGTCAGGTGGCGTTGCGACGCACGAAGCTCGCGACCCAAAGGTCCTTGCAGTAGGGCATCTCCGCGCGATGCGCGTGCAGCGAGAAGCCATTGGCCTCGCACCAGCGCACGAGTCTTTTGAGCGTGATCGCGTGGCGCATCGGCGCGCGGCCCGACGCGAGGTCGCGCAACCTGCGGCTTGCGTGGTGCACGCTGCACGGATGGAAGAAGCTCGCGACGAAGAACCGTCGGCTGACGCGGCAGGCTTCTTGGACCGCAGCCTTCTGCGCCGAGGGCTCCAAGTGGTGGAGGAAGCGAAACTGCACCGTGCCGTCGAACGCGCGATCCGCGAACGGCAGCGCGAGCGCATGCGCCTGCGCAATGGGCTCGGTGGCGCCTGCGTCCATCGCTTGCTGCAACATCGCAAACGCGCCGTCGGCGCGCGCGATCGTGTGGCCGCGCGCGCGCAAGAACGGCGACAGTCGTCCCGCGCCGCATGGCGCGTCGAGCACCGTCTCGCCGTGGCGTCCCGGCCACACGGCCGCGAGCAGCGCGAGCTCGCGTTCGGTTCGCGCGGGGTTGCGATCCTTGTAGGCCTTCGCCTTGCCGGTCCGTTCGTAGCGCGCCGCCGTGTCCATCGGCGACAAGCCGCGAACGATCGTTCGCGCATGCTGAGCCGCGCCGGCGCGCTTCAACAAACGCAGCGCAAAGCGCATCGCCGCTTCGCGCGCGATCGGCAGCGACTGCACCGAGCGTTGGAATCGACGGAGAGCGCGACGACACGCCTTCAGCGGCGCGGGCCCTGCAGCCGCGACTTCGCCGTTGTGCAAATCGAGCAGGCCAAAGCGCCAGAAGCCGAGTTCTTGGCGCACGAACACGTGGTCCGCGGACAGGTCGGGAAGCCGGAATCCCGCCGCCATCAGGTCGCCGCAGAACGACGCCAACATCCGCAGCATCGTCGCGTCGTGCTCGCAGCGCAGCAGATGCTCGACGAGCGGCATGCCCGGCATCTGCTCGCACAAGTAGAACGACCGCCCGTCGCTCATGCGGCCGCGCAGCACAGGCCTCGGCGTTTCCACGCCGCGTTCGCGCAGCGCGAGTGTGACGAGGCATTCGCGTTCTGCGTCATCCTTCGCGTGCGGCTCGGTCATCGCGAACGCGATGCGGTTATTCCACGAGCACGGGCCGAACTGCTTTAGGTAGTAGACGCGGCCATCCGCTCGAAGGCGCACGACGCTGCGCGCGCGGTTCTGCGGCGCCGCGAGCTCATGCGGGTGCGCGAGGATCGCGTCGCGATCGACAAATCGCGCGCGCTCCTGGTCGTCTGCGCACACGAACTCGTAGCTGCCCGACATGGGCGGGGCAGGGTAGGCACGAGCGCAGGCTGTTCCAAGCGCGCGCCATGTGGCTCCTTCGGCGCATGAGAAAGCCCGCGCTTGCTCGCGCTGCGTTGCGGGCCCAAGATCGCGCCATGTCGAGCCGCCGCACCGCAACGCCGGTCCTCTCGCGCGAAGTCTTCGCTGCGCTTCCCAAGTCTGACCTGCATCTGCACCTCGATGGCAGCCTTCGCTTGCCGACGCTGATCGAGCTCGCCAAGAAGCGCAAGGTCGCGCTGCCGAGCTCCACTCCCGAAGGTCTGCTCGAGACGGTCTTCAAGAGCTCCTACAAGAACCTGCCCGAATACCTGCGCGGCTTTGAGCTGACCGTCGCGTGCATGCAGGACGCCGAGAGCCTCGAGCGCGCGGCGTATGAGCTCGCGATCGATTGCCGCAAGGAGAACGTCTTCTACATCGAAGTGCGCTTTGCGCCGCAGTTGCACGCGCGAGCGGACTTCCCGGTGCGCGACGTGCTCGCCGCGGTGTGCAAGGGCCTCGAGCGCGCGAAGAAGGAGATCAACAAGGATCCGCTGGTGAAGAGCGGCGAAGTGCCGCCGTTCGCGTGCGGCGTCATCGTCTGTGCGCTGCGCTTCTTCTTGCCGGTGTTCAGCGCGCACTATCGCGCGTACTTCGACGCGTTGCCGTCGGCGCCGTCGACCGACATCTACGCGCTCGCATCGCTCGAGCTCGCGCGCGCCTCGGTGCGCGCCGCCGAAGAAGACGGCCTGCCGATCGTCGGCTTCGACCTCGCAGGGCAAGAGCGCGGCTTCCCGGCAAAGGATCACCAAGCCGCCTACCAACTCGCGCACGAGCACTTCCTCGGCAAGACCGTGCACGCGGGCGAGGACTACGGCCCCGAGTCGATCTTCCAGGCGATCACCGATTGCCACGCCGATCGCATCGGGCACGGCACGTGGCTGTTCAGCCAGCGACACATCAAGGATCGCGCGATCACCGACAAGCGCGCCTACATCGACAAGCTCGTGCGCTACGTCGCCGACCGCCGCATCACGCTCGAGGTCTGCCTGACGAGCAACCAACAGACGATCCCCGAGCTGCGCGACAACCTCGGCAAGCACCCATTCCGCATGATGCGCAAGGAGCGCTGCAGCGTGACCCTGTGCACCGACAACCGGCTCGTCTCGCGCACGACGATGACCGACGAAGTGCACAAGGCGGTGGAGACGTTTGGCCTCGATGCGCGCGCACTGAAGGACGTGCTGATCTATGGCTTCAAGCGCGCGTTCTTCCACGGGCCGTACCACGAGAAGCGCGCCTACGTGCGCTCGATGCTCAACTACATGGAGTCGGTGTTCTTGAAGTCCGGCATCGATGTGACCGGGCCCCGCTGAGGCGGAGCGGGCTGACCCGCATTGGCCTGACCCGCAGTGCGCCGCGCAGCAACTGCTGCCGGCGAGGCACCGTGAGTTCCCGCGGATGGGAACTTTCGGCTGGAGGCATGGTCGAGGGTTGTCCGATCCATGCAGCGGGGTAGTCTCCCCGAACTCGTGACCGACCCGAGCCACCCTGGCCCGCGCCGTGTCGCGCTTACTCCAGGAAAGCACTGATGAGCGCATTCCGTGCAACCATCGCCTGCGTGGCGATGGCGATGATTTTCGCGAGGCCCGCCTCGCCTCAGTGATGAGGCGGTGGTGGGGGAGCCAGTTCGGCTCCCGTAGCGGGTCCTAGTGGTGCAGGACGGGCTGGCCCAGCTGGTGGCGGTCGCGGCGGCATTCCCATCGACTTCCGTCGAGGGAAGACGTCGAAGGACCTCCTTCAGATCTCGTGGGACTACCCGGTTTGGAAGCCAGCGGCGCCTATGACCGGCGAGCGCGAGAAGGGCGGCACCGTCACGGTTCAGCGCGAGCACGCGCTCCCACTCGAGCAAGCGATGCAGCTCGTCGTCCGCAAGGATCGACGTCCGCTGCTCGTCATGCGCGAGTGCGAGAAGTGCAAGGGCACGGACCATGCATTGCTCAGCCGTTCCCTCGACAACGAGCAGACGGTGCTGCTCACGCGGTGGTTCCACTGCGTGAAGTTGCCGCCGAACGTGCTGTCCGCGGACCATCCGCTGACGGCCCTGTTCAAGCAGTCGAAGGAAGGCGAGCGCATTCCGCACTTGTTCTTCGTGGATCCGGATGGCGCCAACAAGACGCCACTGCCGGGCGACCAATCGCAGACGCAGCTCTGGGAGACGATGTTCTCGTATCTCGACCGCGCCTACGAAGGCGACGCGAAGAAGGCGCTCAAGGAACTGCGTTCGATCCTCAACCAACTCGATCGCATCGACAGCCAAGCCACGGAGATTCGCGGCCGCGTCGACAAGGAGATCGAGAAGCGCGGGCCGGACTCCGACAAGCTCCCGAAGATGGAGGAGCAGTTGGCGAAGCTCGAAGAGGAGCGCAAGAAGTTCGTCGAGAAGGAACTCGAACTGCGCCGCTCGGCGCTCGTCGAAGCGAAGCCTGAGGGCGCGAAGCCCGATGCTCGCGCGGAAGGCGAGCAGGCAAAGGACGCCGACCCCAAGGCGGGCGGCGCGGACGCCAAGTGACGATGCGGCGCCGCTGCGCCACGACGCTGCGCCGAGCCATCGGCGCAGCGTGGTTGTTGTGCGCGGCGCTGGCGTGCCCGCTGCTCGCGCAAGACAAGGACGCGGGCAAGGACAAGGCTCCTCCGCTTGCCGGCAAGGGCAAGGAAGAGGACGAAGTCGCGCGCATGAAGGTCGACCCCTACACGGGTGGCGACCTCGCACTGCTGCAGCAGGCTGGCCACTCCGCATACGGCCCATTCCTCTGGTCGAAGGACACGCGCACTGAAGACATCGATCGCGTGCTCGGCGAAGGGCGCGTGCTGTGGCTTGAGACCGCGCACTTCCGCATCGGCTGCAATCTGCGCACGGTGCCGATTCCTGAGAAGCAGGCGCAGCGCAAGGCGATCCACGACGAGGTCGCGGCCCTTCGCAAGAAGCTGCCGAAGATCCCCGACAAGCCCAAGCGGCTCGACCCGTGGCTGCGCATGCATCTCTACGCGGCGCGCGCCGAGAAGCTCTACGCCGAGTTTGAGTCGCTGCTGCTCGCCGGTGGCGCGACGTTTGGCACAGCCGAAGAACCGCCCAACGGCCCATACCTCGGTCTGCCGGGCAAGCATCTGCTGCTGATCTTCCAGAAGAAGTCCGACCTCGCGCGCTACTTCGATCGCTTCTGCGGCGTGCACGCCGATCGCTCGTTTAGCTACTACTTGCCGGCGAGCCACCAGATGCTGTTCGGCGTCTCGCTCGAAGGGCTCGAAGTCGAGGACGACCCGTCGCTGCACAGCCACGTGCTCTATGGGCTTGCGGGCAACCTGTGCAACGGACTGCGCGGCTACTCGTATCGAATGCCGCCGTGGCTCAGCGAAGGCTTTGCGCACCTCGTGTCGCGCCGCGTCGAGACCGAGTTCGTCAACGTGACGATCAAGGACGACGAAGCGGTCAACGAAGAGGAGCAGCACCTCTGGCCCAAGAAGGTCCGCGCCCGCGCGCAGTACGACCGCACGCGGATCGCGTTCGCGCAGATGGCGCTGTGGCAGGCCAACAAGGACATGGGCTACCACGGCGAACTGCAGTCGTGGTCGCGCGTCGACTTCTTGCACAAGCAAGACAAGGACAAGCTCGGCGCGCTGCTGCTGCGGTTGAAGAGCCTGCCGATCAGCTACGAAGGCGTGAAGCCCGAGGACTGGGCCACGATGCAGCAGAAGGCCGTCGAGGAGACGTTTGGCTGGGATGCGGCGACGTTCGACGCGAAGTGGCGCGACTTCGTGATCGCGACCTATCCCAAGAAGTAGAAGCGGCTTCCTCGTTGCGCGGCCCTCGCTGCGTCCGTTGCATTGCGCCCCGCGATGAGTTGGACCCTCGTACTCGGCGTTGCGCTCGGTGGCGCGCTCGGCGCGCTCGCGCGGTGGTTTCTCGCCGTGGCGCTGCGGAACGTGATCGAAGGCTTCCCGGTCGGGACCTTCGCGATCAATGCGATCGGCTGCTTTGTGTTTGGGTTGCTCTGGGCCCTTCACGCAGGCAAGTGGCCCGCGCCCCTCGCGGCGGCGGCGTTCACCGGGTTCCTCGGCGCGTTCACGACGTTCTCGACGTTCGCGTTTGAGAACCTCGAACTGTGGCAGCAGGGGCGCATCGTCGCATTCGCCGTCAACGTGATCGGACAGAACGTCGTCGGCGTGCTCGCTGTTGTTGCGGGCGCAGCTCTCGGCAAGGCAGCTTGAACGGATCTTCGCAATGACGCCGCGTCTCAAAGCCCCGATCGTGTTCTTGCTGTCGCTTTGCGTCGGCGCGCTGCTGCTGCAGGCGCTGCAGCCAAATCGCGACGTCGCGAAGGTCGATCCGAGCGCGCAGGACTCGGAGAAGGCGCCACAAGGCCACGTCTACACCGGCGTCGCGGAGGAGCCCGACAGCCTCAATCCGTTCACGACGACCAGCGCGGTGGCGCGGCGCTACGTGCTCGCGTTCACGCACGACACGTTGCTCGACGTG
>JBEELK010000150.1:0-4239 GCA_041168165.1 Planctomycetota bacterium
CGCGCGTGGATCGAAGGCCGCGAGACGGACCTGCGCAGCAAGCAGACGGAGTTGGCGAAGAAGTACCGCCAGAAGTACGCGCAGCAGTCCGCGCCCAAGTGACGGCGGGGCCACGGCCAGCGAAGCGAGTGTCGAATCCCTCGACAGCTTCGCTGGCCTTGCCCGCATGCAGCGTCAAGTCCGCAGCCGACGCGCGCCGATCCAATCCCCCGTGGCAACGACGGGACAGACGGACGAATCCATCGGCTTTCGCGACCTCGGTGTCCCGAGGTCGCTGCTCGCCACGTCCGCGCTAGGCCTCGCGATCTCCGCCGCGAGCGCCGTGCTGCTGCTCGGCGGCCCGACGGAAGCTGCGATTGGCGCTTCGACCGCGTCGCTTGCGATCGCCGTCGCGTGCGCGCGACTCGTGCAACAACGAATGCGCGGCTCGCTGCGCGAACCCGTCGCTGCGTTGCTGCGAACCCTCGACCAAGTGCGACTCGGCGGGTCCGCATCGGAGTTGCCCGAGGACGGAGCCCCGCTGCTCCAACCGTTGTTGCGCAGGTTCCATCTCGCGCAAGCGGCGATGGAGCAGCGCTCGCAGAAGACGGTCGCCAACCTCATGCACGCCGAAGCCGCGTTCGATCGCGTGCACGCCGTGCTGCAATCGCTGCGCGAAGGCGTGATCGTCGTCGACACCAAGGAGCGCATCGTGCTGATGAACCGCAACGCGCGCCGCGTGCTCGGACTCGGCGAACGCCGCGCCGAGGCGGAGCCGCTGTTCTCGCTGTGCACGGGCGCGTTGGCGACCGCGATGCGCGACGGGTTAGCGCGGATCGACACGCAGCGAGCTGGCGAAGTTCGCATCGGCGACATCGCGCACGAAAGCCGCGTCTACGACTTGTCGGTCGTGCAGGTGCAGTCGAACCGCCCGGAGCAGGACTACGGCAAGGTGCTCGTTCTCGCGGACGTGACGCAGAGCCACGAGGTCAACCGCCTCAAGGACGAGTTGCTGTCCTCGATCAGCCATGAGCTGCGCACGCCGCTCACCAACATGATCTGCTCCAGCGAGATCCTGACGACGCTGACGCCGAGCGATGAAGCGGAGTGGCGCGAGTTCGCCGACATGCTCGCGAAGGAGTCGAAGCGGCTGAAGTCGCTCGTCGACGACATCATGGAGTACGGGCTGCTCGAGACCGGGCGCGTCGAATGGAACCCCGAGCCGCAGAGCCTCGCGGAACTGGCGCGCACCGCAGCGGCCGTCTTGCGTCCCGCAGCGCAGCAAAAGAGCCAGAGCATCGAATGCGCGATCGGCGATGACGCAATCGCGACCGTGGATCCGCGACGCATGCGCGAGGCGCTGTGTCGCATGCTCGACAACGCGGTCAAGTTCTCACCCGAAGGCGGGACGATCCGCATCGCGCTGACTTCGCATGCAGGCACGGCAGAGCTCTCCATCGAAGACGACGGGCCTGGCATTCCGGCCGCGGACCGCGAACGCGTCTTCGAGCGCTTCCAACAACTCGGCGACGTGTTGACCGAGAAGCCACAAGGCACTGGGCTCGGGCTCGCGATCGTGCGACGCATCCTTGAGGCCTCGCGCGGCACGGTCCGATGCGAGTCGTCGGCTTCTGGCGGCGCTCGCTTCGTCGTGAGCCTGCCGATCGCGACTGCTGCGCCTCGCTGACGCAGCGTCAGTCGATGCGCAGCGCGGACTCGACGTCGCGCATCCAACGCTGCATTGCGGCGTCCGCCATGCGAGCACGCGCGGTCGGACCATCCGCAGCCTCGAAGCAGAAGCGCAACAGCAAGCGACGACTGCCGCGCTGCACGAAGCGCCACCGTTCGCAGCTGACGCCGTCCGCCAGCGCGCGTTCCCACTCCTCGACGGCCCCATCGCTCGCGCTCGCCACCGACGTCCGCACGGCGCGAGAGCCGGACTGCACTGCGCCGCAGAGTCGCGCGCGCAGCACTTCATCGTCCTCGCCGGGAGCCGCGAGCAATCCCGTGAGTCGCGCGGTCGCTCCATCGCAGGTGACCTGCGCCTGCAGCGGGCACAGCTCCTCCTGCGTGCGCACGATCGTCGAGCCGTCGACCTTCGCAAGACCGACGCGCAACGCATCGTTGCGATAGCCGCCGTCTTCGTAGCGCCCTTGGTCCGCCTGCGGATACGGCTGGAGTCGCAGCGCGCGCAGCTGGCCCGCGCGCTCGCGCCACTGCGCAAGGAACGGCGCCGACTTCCACACGATGGAACGGCCATCCGCGCCTCGAAGCGTCCAATCGACGCGCAACTCGCAGCTCTCGACCGCGCCGATTCGCGCCACGTCGTCTAACTGCACGAACGTCATCGAGTCGGATCGATCCGCCGCTTCGATGTCGCGCGCGAGCGCAGCTCGGCGGTCCATTCCGAACGGCGCATGCACGAAGTCGTCGTCGAGCATCGACTCCAACGCTGCGCTGCGCGCGCTCCACGCGGACAGAAGTTGCTCGCACCGACGCTCCGCGTCCGCGCGCAACGGCAACGCCGCGCCGAGGCCGCCGTCGCGACGGAATCGAACGACCGCCGTCTCGATGCGCGCGTCCGCCGTCTGGCTCCACAGCACGTGCGTGGCGTTGCGGTCCGTCCACGTCTCCGCTTCTGGCGACACCGACTCAATGCGGCAACCCGCAGGCAACGTCAACGAGTGCATCTGCGCGACTTCGAGACCGCGCGCCATCGGCAACCGGAGCACGAACGCATCGCGCTGCGGCAACAGGCCCGACGCCGGCTGCAAGTCAGCGCGAACGCGCCATCGGTAGCTCTGACCCGCGCGCAGGTTGCTCGGCAGCTCCGCGCGAACCGTCGAGACTTCTGCGCCGCGTGCTTCCGCAGCAATCGACGAGATCGACTTGCCGTGGCCATCGACCGCGCGCAGCGAGTCCGCCACTTGCGCGAAGCCGCGCGTGTCGAACTGCAGTTGCCGCTCCCGCGACCTTCCGTCATGCACTCCGACGAGCACCATCTCGCACGACAGCGAGCCTTCGGCGTCGAGCGTCCACTCTTGAACGGCGCACCCGCGCGGCGAGCGCTCAAGCTCTTCGCGCAAAGCGCGCGTCCTCGCTGCATGCGAGCCCGCTTCATCGTTCGGGACAAACCGATGCAATCGAGTGCCGACCGCGGGCGATGGCGCAAAGACGCTCAACAACGGCGTTCGCAGCGTCTCGCGCTTCGATCCATCCATCGCGAGCGCGCGCGCATCGTCCGCGAAGCTGCCACCGCCTGCGTGCAACGCGAGGCCATCCGCGGACAGCGCCTCCGCGACGTTGCCGAGCACGTGACGCACAAGGAACGGCGAGCGACCTTCATCCATGGACGCCGCCGCCATCGCCTCGCTGCGCGTGAACGGATCCGCGACGACGCGGGCGGCGTCTGCCTTGCCGCCCCACGGCCACGCGAGCGATACGAGGCCGCCGCTAGCCGCGACCCAGTGCTCACGCATCGTGGGCAAGTGCGCGCGTTGGCGGTTTGCGAACGCGCGCGCCTGATGGAACGACAAGCCCCGCACGGGCAAGTGGTCGAGCGAAGCGTCGTCGCTCCACACTGCGGGCGTCATCTCCTCGCGCAACTCGCTCGGCATGGTCTCGAGCCAACTGCGCCACTCGCCGCGCGTCGTTTCGCATTCGGCAACAAGGCTCGCAGAGCCCAGGTCCGAATCGACGGAGCCGACGAATCCCGAAGGCACATCGCTCACCAGGAAGGGCTGTGGCGCGACCTTGACGGTCTCGTCGACCCGCACCTCGGCTCGCATCACGGACACGGCGCCGTCGTCGCGCGTGGTGCGCACGAGCAACTCGCCGATCGGCAGCGGCTCGCCAGCAGCAACGCTGCGCCACTCGGAATCGAGTTCGCCATCGCGAACTTCGCGCACCTCGATCGATGCAGTGCGCATCTCTTCTGCGCGCGTCGCGATGCGAAGGGAACCGCGGCCTTCCAGTCGATCCAGCGCAGGCTTGAGGCTCGCGCGCTCGTCGTCGTCGAACACTTGCGAGAAGCGCTTCAGCGCCAGCAGACCGCCGTCCTTGGCGTAGAGCGACTCAAACGCCGCTTCGAAGTCGCTGCGCCGCTGCGCGCGAACTCGCTCGGGCTGCTTCGTCAGCGCCGCTGCGCGCTCGTAGAGATCGCGCGCGCGGTCTGCGTCGCCGCGGTCCACCAGCGCCATGCGCGCATCGAGCATCGCTTGCTCGCCATCGCGCACGTCGCCGCGGTCGTCGACGACGCCC
>JBEELK010000151.1:0-3071 GCA_041168165.1 Planctomycetota bacterium
CGATCGTGCTCGGCGTGTCGAAGGCGGGCAGTTCGTAACCCACCTTCGCGCACGCAGCGCGCGCCGCCTCGGACTGCAGCGCCGCGAACCGGCATCGCGCATGCGGATCGCGCGCGATCACGAACCGCACCATTCCGCTGCAGAGGTTGCAGACGCCGTCGAAGAGGATGATGATGGGCTGCGTGGCGATGGTCGGTGCCCTTGCGGTTGCAAGGGTACTCGTCGAGTGGCAGCCTTCGTTCACGCGAAACTCTAGGCTCGTTGGAGGCCGAAGTGTCCCAGACAACTCGCCGAAGAATCGGATCAGGATTCAGGGGGAAGACCAGAAGGGCGCTGCTTCGGCGTTTCGATGAGCGGCGCGCATCAGCGTCGAGGGATGCATGAGGCAGCCTCGCGCGCGCAGCGCCATTCACCGACGCGCGCCGAGTTTCCAGCCGATTGCCGCGGCGATCGCAGTGGCGGCGGCGCACGCGGCGATGCCGAGCGCGACTCCGTCGAGTGCGGGGATACTTCGCGAATCGTGCGCGACGAGGAGCGCGTCGCCACTCCATCCATCGAGCAGCGTGGATGTGAACGAGATCGGCCGGTCGGGCCACGGACCGATTGGGTCGAGCAGCACGAACCCGTCTTGCTTGCTGGGTATGCCCACAAGGAGATGTGCGCTGCGCCCTTCGACCTCCGGCGTCAGCACGAGAATCACACACTCATCCGGCGCGAGCGAATCGAGTTGCGCGCGAGTGAGCCCTTCGACAAAACGCGCCGACATGCCGCGCCCCTCAAGTGCGTCGGCGACATCGCCGAGGGTCACAACGGTCGATGCGAACTGCAGCAGATCGATGGGTTCACCTGCGACGCCGAATCGCCGCGACAGCAGATCGACCGCCGCGGCGCCGCAAAGTCCGATGTCGTGCGCTGACGACTCGCCCTTAGGCACGCTCGAGCGAGTCGCGGCCTCGAGCACCGCACCGCGCGGCGCTCCGACGAGCGTCGACGCCGTCATGAGCGCGATTCCGACACCTGCGTCGCTCGTCGTCGGCGCGCGGCGGCGAATGCGCCGCCGCCGCCGATCAGTGGGATCGCGGCGAGCATCCAGAGTCCAGCGCGCTGCGTGGTCTCGCTCGCGCGGAGCTCGTCGTGCTGCAACTCGCCGGAGCGAACCACGCCGTGTCGCGCGAGAATCGACTCGGCTTGCGCGGCCCAGTTCGCCGTGGCGATGTGCACCTCGCCGGTGTCGAGGTCGCGCACCGTGGTCCCGACGCTCGGCCGGTGCTCCACCACGACCGCTTCGCCGGTGAGAAGTCGCGGCGAGCCATCGTCGTTGCGCAGCACGGCGAGTTGGCTCAGTCGCGGGGCGCCCGCCCCTCCCGGCGCCAGCATCTCGATCGTGCCGTGCAGCGGCAGGTGCGGCGCGCCAGCCGCGACTTCAACGAAGTCGCTCGCCGAACGGCGCATTCGCAGCTCGCCGGCGATCACGGTCTCGCACGCGACCTGTGCGTAGCCAAGCGCGGGCGCGATCCAGTACCGCAGTCGGTTGTCTTCGGCGCTGCCCTCGGCTGCCAGCATGCCACCGGCCAAGAGCGGCAGATCGACGATCACGCACTCCTGGCCGTCGCGCAGCGCCAAGCTTTCCGAGACGCGCGCAGCAGGCTCCAACAATGCGTCCAGCAAATCGGCACGACCGTCGGCTCCGAACGCGGCCGCATGGAGTGGGGCCATCCCGGTCAGCTGCTCGAAGTCGCTCGAAACTCCCGCGAGCCCGACGGTTCGACCGCTCTGTGAGCGCCGCACAAGCTGCCCGACCTCGTCGGCGGCGTACGCGCGGCCGATCGTCGCATCGAAGCCCCATACGACGACATCCGGCGCATCGGGCGCGCTGGCGGCAGCCTCGGCGGCGGCTTCGGCGGCGAGTTCCTCAGGGACGGGCGTCTCCACAGTCAGCCGCACGGAGGATCGAGGATTCGCCGGCTCCGCGACGGCGTACACCCATTTTCCGCCGAGCAAGCCGCCTTCCGCATACACGGAGTACTCGAGCGAATAGCGCGGCAACCGCTCGCGTGCGGTGGCGATGAGCAGCCGCAGTTCGTCGGGTGTGAGTGCGTCAGGCGACCCCGCGAACGCACCGGACGCAAGAAGTGGAACAGCCCCGAGGAGTACTAGGCCGGACGCGCGGAGCGAGCGATGCGAAGTGACACGCTGGTTCATGATTTTCCTTTCAAGACTGGCAGGTGAGTGGCGCTTGCGGAGCAACCGTCGATTCAACCCCAACCCATCCTACGGACGCTTCGCGCGCGCAGTGTTCGACGACGGAGTTGGGGGCGAGCGCAACGCTCTATGGGCACGGATTGATGAGGACAGGCCCCGGCGGAACCGGGCATGGACACGGAAACTTCGCGGAGCCCCATTGACATTACAGAGGCACGTTCCTCCCAGAGTGGCGACGCAGAAGTACTCTTCCCTGAGAACCACTTTCGCGCCACGGCTATTGATCAAGTCTTCGCAGTTGCCCACACCACCACCAGACGAACAAATGGTCGTGGGCGACGGCGACGTCGCGGTCCAAGCCGAGCCGATTGCAACGCAGTCAGCAAGGAAGCACCGCCCACATTCAGGTGGTGTTCCAACACAGGTGTTGGCCGTTCCACAGGCCGCAGCCTGACATGGGTGGCTCGACGGCGGAATCCGAAGGACCGAAGTGATAGCACAGCCGCCGCCCGTCGGTCCGCCCGTCGGTCCGCCCGTCGGTCCGCCCGTCGGTCCGCAAGGCGTACCCGGACTCGGAGTCTGCCCAACTCGGACACTCCGCCAAGCCTCGCTCATCGTTCCGTTGCCACGAAAGGTCGCGCGTGCTGCGCAATCGACGCGAGAGGGCACGTCCTTGCCGCGAATAGAGGTCAACCTACCCACGGTTGAAATGCCGGGGCCTTCGCGTCCAGCCCAATCTCCAACTCCCCACGAGGCTCTCCCAACCCACAAGGGGCCGCTCGCGATGATTCCACAAGCGGTGAGAAGTACGAACGGCAGGAGTACGACGCGTCTTCCGATGATTCGAAGCGGGCGGACGACGCGCCGAT
>JBEELK010000152.1:0-19644 GCA_041168165.1 Planctomycetota bacterium
TTGAGCACGCCACCCATGCCGTGTTCGCGCACGCCGAAGTGGAAGTTGCGGCCTGCGCGGTCCTTCTTGGAGAAGCTCGTGCTCTTCTTGATGCGCGTCTTCGTCGATGGGTCGAGATCCGCGCTGCCGCCGATCATCGACGGCACGAGCTCCGCCGCCTTCTGGATCACGTTGCCCGACAGCACGCGCGTCGCAACGGACGGCGTGTCGCCGGCGGCCTTCTGCAGTTCTTGGTAGAGGTTCGCGGGCACGGTGCGCTCGCGGAACGCGCGCCACTTCGCCGCGTGTTCGATGTGCGCCTTCTCCCAAGCCTGCATCGCAGCGTTCCACTGTTCGCGCGCGGACTCGTTCTTCTGCGCCGCCGCGGCGAAGAACGCCTTGCAGCGCGCGTCGACGTGAAACGCGTCCTGCGGCATCCCGAGCGCGTCCTTCGTCAGCTTGATCTCGTCGGCGCCAAGCGGCGAGCCGTGCACGTCGTGCGTGTCCTTCTTGTTGGGCGAGCCCTTGCCGATCGTCGTCTTGCAGCAGACCAACGTCGGTTGCCCGTTTGGCGTCACGGCTTGCTGCAACGCGGCGCGGACCTGCGCCATGTCGTGGCCGTCTACCTTGAGCACGCGCCAGCCGTAGGCTTCGAAGCGCTTCTGCATGTCCTCGCTAAACGCGATGTCGGTGTGGCCTTCGATCGTGATGCCGTTGTCGTCCCAAAGGCAGATCAAGTTGTCGAGGCCGAGGTGGCCTGCGAGCGACGCCGATTCGTGGCTGATGCCTTCCATTAGGCAGCCGTCACCGCAGATCGTGAACACGCGGTTCTTGAGCAACGGATTGTCGAACTGCGCGGCTTCGAGCTGCGCCGCGATCGCCATGCCGACTGCGTTGCTGAAGCCTGCGCCGAGCGGGCCGGTGGTGGTCTCGACTCCCGCGGTCTCGCCGACTTCGGGGTGACCCGGAGTCTTGCTGTGCAACTGGCGGAACTGCTTCAAGTCGTCCATCGACAGGTCGAAGCCCGACAGGTGCAGCAGCGAGTAGAGCAGCATCGAGCCGTGGCCTGCAGACAGCGCGAAGCGATCGCGGCCGAGCCAATGCGGGTCCTTCGCGCTCCAGCGAACGAACTCCGTCCAGAGCACGACCGCCGTGTCGGCCATGCCCATTGGCATGCCGGGGTGGCCGGACTCGGCCTTTTGGACGGCGTCGATCGCGAGGCAGCGAATCGTGTTGGCGGCGAGTTGGAGGTCCTTGGCGTCGGTCATGGGGGAAGAACGGTAGCGTGGCGCGCGACGGCGCGGAACGGCGCAGTGCGCGCCTGCGCTGCTCGCCGCGACTAGGATGCGGCAATGGAGACCAGGAACTCGAAGTCGCTCCGTCGCGATCTGCTGGCAATGAGCCAATGCATCGGCGCCGCGTGGTTGTTCATGGCGTTCTTGCCTGCGCAGCAGGACGAAGCCTCGCCGTTCGTGCGAGCCTCAGCCTTGCTGCTGCCCGTGCGGCATGGTGAGCCTTACCTCGCGACTCCGGACTTCCTGAACGGTCGCCGCATGGCGGGCGGAATCCAACCTGGCACTGGCTACCCGGAACACGACCCGCATCTGGAGGACTCGATCGCGAGTCCTCTGTTATCGATGGACGCGCTCGCTTCGATTCTGCAAGAACTCGGCACGATCGACGCCGGCAAGCTGCACGCGCTGCAAGGCGGAGAACTACTCCTCGTGCGCGCCGAGGACGCGGCGGTCGTGACGAAGCTGTGCCGCGAGATCGAGGCCGCGATGCCGCCGCTCGTGACCTGTGAGTTCGAAGTCACGCTGCGGAGCAAAGACGCATCGCGCGTTGTGCTGCGCCGCGAGGTGGTGGCGCGTTCGGGTCAAGTGGCGTGGGGCAGCGCGGTCGAGGACTCGGTCGCGGTCACCGACTTCGAGGTCGAGATCTCGCAAGAGGCGACGGCGGGCAACCCCGTGGTGCAGAGACTGCTGCACGGCGCGATGGTCAGGGTGCGTCCGTTGGTCGTTCCGGGCGAGCCGCGCAGTTTCTTTGAAGTCTTGCTGCGCATCGTCGATCGCGGTGACGAGGGGTTGGTCGAACTCGGCGAGACCACGAGTGGGTCCCTCGACCGCGCGCACCAGCGCGTGCGCGAACTCGGCGTCGTGCTGTCCGCTCGCGTCGGCGAGACGGTGACGCATCGATTCTCTGGCCTCGATGGAAACACCGTGGAGTTGCGCATGACGCCGCGCTTTGCCGTGGCGCCCGCAATCGCGAAGGTCGGCGGTCGCGACTTCGAGTATGCGCCGCCGTGGATCGACTACCGCGGCTTCCGTTCTTATGACCTCGACTCGGTGCAGGCTTTGGACCTCGTCCAGCTTCAACCGGACACGCTGTCGTTTTCAGAATCGCTGGAACGCTCAAGCGTGGCGTTCTGGAAGGCTGGTTCTGGGGATGCCGCGGTCGCGGTCGGCGATGCGGCCACGCAGTTGCGGCTGTTCCAGCGCAGTCGCCATGCGGACCTCAAGCCCGTGACGGTCCGCGTGATCGCCTACGATGCGCAAGAGGGGCAGGAACTCGCCGCCGATGGAACGCTGCCATCCGCTCGGCGGCTTGCGAGCGCGGAGGTCGCGACGGTGCTTGGCAGTTGGACTGCGGCGACGAGCTACGAGGAGTTCTCGATCGTCGCCGATTGGGACGTCGAGGTCGCGCAAGGATCGCGCATCGGCGATCCCAAGGTGCGCCGGCGCGCAGTGGGCGCAGCGCTCAACATTCGCTGCTCCGACGCGGGCGTGGAGATCGAAGGCGAACTGTCGACGCGCGGCCCGATCGAAAGCCGCCAAGTGCGCATCGGGCAGGGCAAGTACGCGACGCCGGATGCGAAGTCCTCAGCTTCTGTGACCTACGTCGTGCCGCCTGAGGTGGTGACGATCGAGTCCGTGCGTCGAACGCGTCAGCCGCTGCAGATCCGGTTGCCGCTGCGCAGCGAGCAGCCGGCTGTGTATCGCGCGACGACCACGTTCTTGCCGCAAGGCAGGCAACTCGTCGTCACGGCGCAGCGGATCGATAACTGAGAGCGATCTGACGCCGCGAAGGGATCAGTGCCCTTCGCGCACCGCGTTCACGTTCCACTTCGGGATCGCGATGCGGACTTCGCCGTCCTTCGGCATCGACGTGAGCTTCGCCTGGCACGCGAGGCGCGAATCGAGACCCGAGTCGCGCGCTTCATCGAGTTGGTCGAGTTCGTCCTCGCTTGCATCAGACAAGCAGTCCAATCCTGCGCGCACGCGCACGTGGCAGGTGGAGCACGCGCAGACGCCGCCGCACGCGTGGTCGATTGCGAGGCCCTGGTCCATCGCGGCGTCGAGGATCGACTGGCCGAGCGAGAGGGTGAACGTGCGCGCGTCACCTTCGAGGCGAAGCGTTGCGGACTCAGTCTTGCTCATGAGGCGGAAGGGTTCGTGTTGCTGCCCTGTTCTTCTTGCAGCGATCGTTGCACTGCCGAGCTGATGACATCGTCGGCGATGGTCGCTGTGAGCTTGCTGAGCTCGTCGCACGCGACCTTCAATGCGGCGGCATCCGCGCCGGCCTGTAGCAACTTCTCGAGCGCGCGCGCCGACTTCTGCACCGAGAACGTCTGGTCCGGCGGCAGCGACGCGAGCGCCAGCGCCTTCCGCGTGCCGGTGACCATCGCTTGCGCCTTGTTGCGAAGGTCGATCGCTTCGCGCGCGACGTAGTCCTTCTGCGCGTTCTCGATCGAGTCGAGCATCATGCGGCGCACTTCGTCGCGCGACAGGCCGAACGTCGGCACGACTTGGATCGATGCCTCGTGGCCGGTGCGCTTCTCGGTCGCGGTGACGCGCAGCACGCCGTCAGCATCGACGAGGAAGTGCACGGCGATGCGCGGCAGCCCCGCGGGCATCGGCGGCAAGCCATGCAGCGTGAAGCTGCCGAGCTGCCGGCAGTCCTGCGCCAACTCGCGTTCGCCTTGGGAGATGTTGAGCACAACCGCGGTCTGCCCGTCGACTGCGGTCGAGAACTCTTCGGTCGAGCTCGTTGGGATCGTGCTGTTGCGCAGGATCAGCTTCTGCATCGCGCCGCCGAGAGTCTCGATGCCGAGCGACAGTGGGATCACGTCGAGCAGCAGCAGCGACTTGTCATTGCCGGCGAGAACGTCGGCTTGGATCGCCGCGCCAAGCGCCACAGCGAGGTCGGGATCGACGCCGGTTTGGGGTGCGCGGCCGAGGTCTTGTTCGAGACGGCGACGCACGAGCGGAATGCGCGTGCTGCCGCCGACGAGCACGACGTCGTCGATGTCATCGGCGGTGAGCTTTGCGTCTGCGATCGCGCGATGGACGCACGCGATCGTGCGTTCGACGAGCGGCGCGATCATCGCTTCGAACTCTGCACGCGTGATCCTGACATCGATCGGCTCGCGGTCGTGCAGTTCGAGCCGCAGCGTCGCGCTCTCCTTCTGGCTCAGTTCGATCTTGAGGCCTTCGGCCGCGGCGCGCACGGCTTGCAGCACGTATGCGTCATTCGCCGATGCTCCCGCGGCCGCGAGGATGCGCTCGCTCAACAGTTGGTCGAAGTCATCGCCGCCGAGGTGCGTGTCGCCCGACGTGGAGAGCACGCGGAACACGCCTTCGTCGATGCGCAGGATCGACACGTCGAACGTGCCGCCGCCGAGGTCGTAGACGAGAACCGTGCCGTCCTTGCTGCCGTCGATGCCATACGCGAGCGCGGCCGCCGTTGGCTCGTTGACGATGCGGAGGCATTCGAGGCCTGCGAGTTGCGCGGCGTCGCGCGTCGCTTGCCGTTGCGCGTCGTCGAACCAGGCGGGCACCGTGATCACCGCGGCGTCAATGCGTTGGCCGAGCGCGCTCTCGGCGGTGGCCTTCACTTCTTGCAGCACGAACGCGGAGACTTGCTCTGGCGCATAGTCGCGGCCGCCGACTTCGATGCGAGCAAGGTCGCGATCGCCGCGGTGCACGCGGTAGGGGAGCAGTGCCGCTTCGCGATCGACCTCATCGCCTGCGCGGCCGATCAAGCGCTTTGCCGAGAACACCGTGCGGTCGGGATGCTGCAGGCGAAGGTCCTTCGCGCCGCGTCCTACAACCATCTCGCCGTTCGGCAAGAAGCAGACGACGCTCGGGATCAGCGGTTCGCCGTCGCGGTCGCGCAGCACGCGCGCGCCTTTGCCGGCACGGATCGCCGCGAGCGAGTTGGTGGTGCCGAGGTCGATGCCGACGACGAGTCGAGGCTTGGGATCCGTTGCGCTCATGCTGGGGCGCCCTGAATGCGGGCATCGAGGTCCGCGAGCGCTTTGCGCACATAGCGGCTTTCATGGAGTCGGCGGGCGGCCGCCGCGAAGTCATCCTCTGCGCATGCGCGCGCGAGTTCGGCGAACACGTCGTCGCAGGTCGCGTTCAGTCGTTGGCGCAGGCTTGCGAGATCTGGGCCATCGGCAAACGCGACTTCTTCTGCGAGTTCGAGCGCCGTCGCCAAGAACTCCGGGTCGAGCGTGCGGCCGCGGTCCATTGCGCCGGGGGAGCTCAATTCGATCAGTGCGCGCGCGCGTTCCCAGCGATCGGAGAGCGTGCGCCACGAGTCATTGATCTCGGCGGAGCGCGTGAGCACGGCGGCGCAGTCTGCTGCCCCCGCTGCGCGATGCAAGTCGGGATGGCACTCGCGCGACAGTTGCAGGAATCGTCGCTCCAGCGTGCGCATGTCGAGGTCCAAGCGGTGCTCGACGCCGAACACGGTGAACGGATCGAGGCCGGTCGGACCCATCATCACGCGCCGTGGGGTCAGGCCGAGAACGACGTGCCGCAGCCGCACGTCCCGGTCGCAGCTGGGTTCTTGAATTGGAACCCGCGGTCGAGCAACCCGTCGTTGAAGTCGAGCGTCGTGCCGCCCATGAAGAACTCGCTCTTCTTGTCGACGACGACGCGCACGCCGTGTTGCTCGTAGGTCAGGTCGAACTCGGTCGGACCCGCTTGGTCGAAGTCGAGCACGTACGAGAAGCCAGAGCAGCCGCCGCCCTTCGCGCCGACGCGGACCCAGCAATCGGCCGGCAGCTTGTGCTCGGCGATCACGCGCGTGATCTCCTTCGCGGCGCGTTCGGTCAGGTGCACGCCGCGGCCTGCCTTGGGCTGCGTCTCCGCGGTCGCTGCGGGCGGCGTCGTTGGAGTGGTGGTGTCGTTGGTCATCGTCGTTGGCCTCAAGCCTTTTGGGCTGCTGCGCCGGAGTTGGCCGCCTGCTTCTTGCGCCAGTCTTCGATCGCGGCCTTGATCGCGTCCTCGGCGAGCACGCTGCAGTGGATCTTCACTGGCGGCAGCGCGAGCTCCTGCACGATCTGCGTGTTCTTGATCTGCTCAGCCTTGTCGACCGTGGTGCCCTTGAGCCACTCGGTCGCGAGCGACGACGACGCGATTGCCGAGCCGCAGCCGTAGGTCTTGAACTTGGCGTCGAGGATCGTGCCGTCCTTGCTGACCTTGATCTGCAGCTTCATCACGTCGCCGCACTCCGGCGCGCCGACGACGCCGGTGCCGACGTCATCCGCGTTCTTGTCGAGCGTGCCGACGTTGCGGGGGTTCTGGTAGTGGTCGAGGACCTTGTCGCTGTAGGCCATTTCGGATCGTTCGCTGGGTAACGGTTTCTTGTTCGGTCGGATGTGTCGTCGGATGCGCTTAGTGCGCGGTCCACTTCACTTGGCTGAGGTCGATGCCTTCTTGCACCATCTCCCAAAGCGGCGACATCTCGCGGAGGCGCGTGACCTCGTGGATCACGCGGTCGGCGGCGAAGTCGACTTCGGCCTCGGTGGTGAAGCGCCCCATGGAGAAGCGGATCGAGCTGTGCGCGAGTTCGTCGCCGAGCCCGAGGCCCTTCAGCACGTAGCTGGGCTCGAGGCTTGCGGACGTGCACGCGGAGCCGGACGACACCGCGATCTCCTTGATGCCCATGATCAGCGACTCGCCCTCGACGTAGGGGAACGAGACGTTGGCGAGGTGGGGCAATCGATGCTCCTTGTCGCCGTTGACGACTGCGTCGGGGATCCCGCGCAGCAAGCGCGCTTCGAGGCGGTCGCGCAGGCGACGAAGGCGCTCGATCTCTTGCGCCATCTCCGTGCGCGCGAACTCCGCCGCCGCGCCCATGCCGACGATGCCCGTGACGTTGAGCGTGCCCGAGCGCATGCCGCGTTCATGGCCTCCGCCGTCCATCTGCGCGGCGAGGCGCACGCGTGGGTTCTTGCGGCGCACGTAAAGCGCTCCGACGCCCTTCGGTCCATAGAACTTGTGCGCCGACATCGACATCAAGTCGATGTGCTGCGCCTCGACATCGAGTTCCATGCGGCCAGGGGCTTGCGTCGCGTCGGTGTGGAACAGGACGCCCTTCTGCTTGCACAGCGCGCCGATGTCCTTCAACGGATGCACCGTGCCGATCTCGTTGTTGGCCGCCATCAGCGACACGAGCAACGTCTTCTCGGTCATCGCGGCGGCGAGTTGCGCGAGGTCGACGCGGCCCTTGCGATCGACGGGCAGCCACGTGATCTCGAAGCCCTGGCTCTCCAGGTGCTTCATCGGATCTAGCACTGCCTTGTGCTCGGTGATCGCGGTGATCAGGTGCTTGCCCTTCTCGCGATACATCTCGGCCACGCCCTTGATCGCGAGGTTGTTGGCCTCGGTCGAGCCGCTGGTCCACAGCACTTCCTTCGGATGCGCGTGGATCAGTTCCGCGACTTGCTCGCGCGCGTGCTCCACCGCGGCTTCCGCGGTCCAGCCGAATGGGTGGCTGCGGCTCGCGGCATTGCCGAAGGTCTCGGTGAAGTAGGGCAGCATGCGCTCGACGACGCGCGGGTCGCACGGGGTCGTTGCGCTGTAGTCGAGATAGACAGGGGTCTTCATCGGTGGGATCCGGCGAGCGCTGCTGGGGCAAAGGAGACGCGCGTAGCTGGGCAGCCCGAAAGGCCGCACATCTCCGCGAGCGTGATCTCCTGGAACAAGGCCTGAAGGCGCTCGTGAACGATGCGCATCGGGTTCTTGGTCGGGCAGAACGTGATCAGGTTGCAGTGGTGGTCGTCCCCGGTCTCGAGGCTCCCGTCGGGGCGCAGGCAGTCGACCAGGTTGAGTGGGCCATCGACCACCGCGAGGATCGCGCCGAGCGTGATTGCGGTGGGTGCCTTGCTCAGGCGGTAGCCGCCCTTCAAGCCGCGCACCGACTCCAGCACGCCGTCGCGCGCGAACTTCTTCAGCAGGTTGGCGACGACCGACTTGTTGAGGTTGGCCTGCCGTGCGATCTCGTGGGCGCTGACCACTGCGTCCTCGGCGGGGCCGCCGGGATACGCGCCTTCGCGGGCGATCGCGCCCAGCAGGAACACGGCGTAGTCAGCTTTCTTGGAGATGCGCAGCATCGGTCGGCGCCCGGGGTGGGGAATGGGCGGAGCAAAATAGGTCTGGTTTGGTGCTCTTTACAAGCTATCGGAGTGAAAAAGCCCCACAAGCGGGCACATTCTCCGCCCGCCCCGCAATCGGCGTCCGATCCGACCCATGAGCCACAGCCAACGCCTGACCGAAAGCCTCCTTGCCAACGGACCGTTCGTGCGCCGTGACGCGCCCTACAGCCTTCTTTGCGTCGCGGGGCGCGATGCCGCCGACTTCTTGCAGCGGCTGTGCAGCCAGGACGTGAAGACGCTCGCCGGCGGCGACGCGCTGCCGGCGGCGTTCCTCGACGCGAAGGGCAAGGTGGTCGCGACGTGCCTCGTGCAGCGTGTGCAGCAGGGTGGCGAGGATGTGTTCTGGCTGGAGACGCAAACAGCGCAGCGGGATCGGCTTGCTCAGTTGCTGGAGCGCTACCACTTCACCGAGAAGCTCGCGATCTCGGCCGCTGGGCCGGGCGATCCCGTGTGCGAGGAATGGGTTGGCGCAGACTCCGCGATCGCGCCGGAGTCCGGCTCCGCGGTGCGCTTTGCGTGGACGCGCGGCGGCGTGCAGTTCGTGCGTCGACACTTCACGCGCGGCGACGCGTTGCCCGCATGGAGCGGCGCGTCGCTCGACGCGGACCGCGCCGATTGCCTGCAGATGGCGGCGGGGATCGTGTCCGTCGGCGTCGACACCGAGGCAACGACGCTGGCACTCGAAGCGTTCCTCGACGATCACTGCTCGACGACGAAGGGCTGCTACACGGGGCAAGAGATCGTGGCACGTATCTACACCTATGGGCATACGAACCGCGCGCTGTGCTTGCTGGAGCTGTCGCCTGGTCCGCGTGTTTCCTCGCCGGTCGTGCTGCACGAGTGCGAAGACGACCTTCCGGTGGGGCGCGTGATGCGCGCCGTGCCGATGCCAGGCGGCGCGTCGCGACTTGGCCTTGGCTACTTGCCGAAGGACTTCCATCAGCAAGGCGCGCAACTGCGGCTCGCGGGCGGCGGCGACGCGGTCGTGGCCTGCGCGTTCGTCGCGGGCTGAGGATCGTCGAGCCTCGTAGATCGAACTGCGGTTGTGCAGGGCCGGTCGCGTGTCGTATGCGCGACGTGATGCGTGGCCGCAACGTGCTGCGACGCAGGAGAACGACATGAACCAACCTTCGCTCGTGCTTCCATGCGCTGCGTGCGGCAGCAAGAACCGCGTGCCGACCGCGCGCTTTGGCGATGTCCCGGTGTGCGCGCAGTGCAAGCAGCGCTTGCTCACGGAGCATCCCGTCGCGTTGACGTCGCAGAGCTTTGCGCCCTACATCGCCGCGAGCGAACTGCCGGTCGTCGTCGACTTCTGGGCATCGTGGTGCGGACCGTGCCGCATGATGGCCCCGCACTTCGAGAAGGCTGCGCATGCGCTGCTCGGCGAAGCGCAGTTTGCGAAGGTCGACACTGAGGCGCACCCGGACGTCGCCGCGCCGTTCTCGATCCGCGGCATTCCGACGCTGATTGCGTTCGCGGGCGGCCGCGAGGTCGCGCGCCAGAGCGGCGCGATGGCGGAGCCGCAGATCGTCGCGTGGGTGCGCAACGCGACGCGAGCGCGAAGCTAGCTGCGCGGCTAGTTGCTCTTCCTGCCGGTTGCGATCACGACGTAGGCAGCAGCGCCCTTCGCTTCGATGCGCATCGACTGCACTGCGCCTTTGCCGTGGATCACGCCGTCGCGCGCGACGGTGGCCACCGCGTCGTGCATGCGCACGATCGCTTCGCCATCGCAGCGCACGTAGACGAGCGCTTCGGTGGCCGATGCAGGCAGCGGCAACTGCGCAAGGTCGAGGACCTGGCCGTCTTGGATCACGGCTTCGTCGACGACCAGCGTCTCCGCCTTGTAGTCGGCGGCGAACACGCGCTCGACTCGGACCGCGCCGCACTGCGCCTGCGCGATGCGACGCGGCGGCAGCGACTCGGCTGCAGTCGGGAACGACTCGGCGGGCATCCACTCGCCGCGCGTCGGATCGAACGACTTGCCGCTGCCCGACAACTGCAGCAGCGGGCTTTGGCGCAGCGCCTCGCGTCCCGTGGCCGCAGGCGCTTCGGGCTTCTTCGCTTCGATCCACAGGATCTCGCCAGTGCCGTTTTCGGCTGCGAACTCAGTGCGTGGCGGCAAGAACACGGCGACAGGTCGCCCTGCGAACGGCGTCGAGCGCGCGCCGCGGCTCTGCCACTGCGTGGATCCGCCGCGCAGGTCGAATGTGCCAGTCACGACAATCGCGCAGGTCTCGCCGTCGCCGGTGAGCACTGTGATTCCATCGGCCACGACTGCGCGCGCGATCGAGGTGAGGATCGAGCCTTCTGCGGTGCGCGCGACGAGCCGCGGGCCGTCGATCGTCCATGGAATGGGATGGAGCGAGTTCACTTGCCGGCCTCCGTCGGATCGTCGCCATCGAGGCGCTTGCCATCGGCTCGGCGGATGTCTGCGCGTTTCATCATGTCCTTGGTGAAGTCCTCGACGAGGCTCTCGCGCATGCGCGCGATAATCGCGTCGTCTTCGAGCTTCGGCTCGATTCCGAGCGTCTTCACGAGGTAGCAGCCGTCATTGGCTCGCACGACGTCGGACACACCGCCTTGCGGCAGCGCCCACGCGGCTTCGAGCACGGGCTCAGGTAGGTCGCGGCCCTTGCGCGCGATCCAGCCGCAGTCGCCGCCGCGCATCTTGGTGCCAGCGTCGTCGCTCTCGATGCGCGCCACGTTGGCGAAGGTCTCGGTGTCGAGCCGCTGCTTTGCGGCGCGCAGTTGCTCCTCGGCCTTGGCGAAGTCCTTCGGCACGAGCGCATTCGGCTCTTCCATCGCGCGCACGAACACGATCGCGAGGTTGCGGCGCGGCCCGAAGCGCTGCAGTTCGGTCTCGCGGTCGCTTGCGAGCCGCGCGAGCAGTTGCTGGCGCGGGTGCAGCTTCGCGATCAGCTTCTTTTGCAGAGTCTGCGCGCGGAAGACGCGCGACTGCGCGAGCAGATCGGGCGTGAGCCCTTGCGCGCGCAGCAGTTGCTCGAAGGACAATCCGCCGTAGCGAGGGTCCTTGTCCGCCATCGTGCGGCGCAATTCCAACTCGGCGCGAAGGTCTTCGGGCGTCGCTTCGACGCCGTTTTCCCGCGCGGTTTGCTCGATGCCGTCGAGCGCCACGACTTGGCGCACGAATTTGTCGAGTTCGGATTGCTCGCTGCTGCGCAGCAACAACATGCCGAGCGCCAGCAGTGGCACGCCGTCGTCGCCGATGCGCGCCGCCGTGCCGAGCGGCAGTTGGTCCGGGTCGTCGACGACCTTGGTGCGCTCGCGCGCCTCCTTGACCCACAGCTCCAGCATCGCGGGGCTGACTTGTTCTGTTTTGCCGAGAGAGAGTTCCTTGCGAACGAGTTGCTCGTGCGCGAGGTCGATCGCGAGGTAATCGAGCAGCGCCTTCTCGCCGGTGTTGCGCAGGGCCGGTTCCTTGTCGATGTCGCGCCCAGCTGCGCGCAACTGGGCCTTCAGCTCGTTCCAGCGCTGTTGCACTGACTCTGGTGCGGGCCAGACGCCGGCCGCTTGCGCTGCGCGGCGCACGAGCTCGGACTTCACGAGTTGCGTGCACGCGGCGCGACCGTCGTCCTTGCGGCGCAGATGGAACGCCATCTCAAGCGCGACGTCGCCACGCGTGACGATCCGCTCACCTTGCGCCGACGTGTAGCGGGCGACGGGCAGCGACGCGTCCGCGGGGTCGATCGACCCCGGAGTGGCCTGCGCCCAAACCGGCGCTGCCAACAGCACTGCGGCTGCGGCGAGATGGGGGAGCAGGCGCTGCGTGTGGCCTTGGAACATAGACGGGCACGATGCCCGCCTCAGCCGCGCTCTGCAACCGCAGCGCTCAGGCCGGCTGGAGCGAGGCCGTCTTGGTCTCGGCCGTGCTTGCGCTGAACGCGAACTCGCCGTTCTTGACGCGCACGGTGATCGTCGAGCCTGCGCCGAGGTCCTTGTCGAGGATCAACTCGGTGATTGGGTCTTCGATGCGGCGCTTCAACAAGCGCTTCAGTTCGCGCGCGCCGAACTCTTCCGAGAAGCCCAGCTTCGCGAGCTGAACCCGGACGCCGGGCGAGAACGTGGTCGTGATGCCGCGCTTCTTCAGCAGGTCGCTGACCTCGCGGAGCATGTTGCCGGCGATGCGCTCGCAGACCTTCACGTCCAGCGGGTTGAACATCACGATTTCGTCGATGCGGTTGATGAACTCCGGCCGGAAGAAGTCGCGCAGTGCGTCTTGCGTGACCGATCGGAGGTCCACGTCCTGGAGGCTCTGCCGCTTGCTCGCGGCCGAGAAGCCCATGCGAGTGCGGATCGAATCGATCTTCTCGATGCCCAGGTTGCTCGTCATCAGGATGAGCGCCTGGTGGAACGCGACGGTCTGCCCCTTGCTGTCGGTGATGATGCCCTCGTCGAGCAATTGCAGCAGCAGGTTGTGGACCTTGTAGTGCGCCTTCTCGACTTCATCGAAAAGCACGACGCAGTTCGGCCGCTTCTTGACCGCCTCGGTCAACATGCCGCCTTCGTTGTGCCCGATGTATCCAGGCGGCGCGCCGATCAACTTTGCGTATTCGTGCGGCAGCGCATACTCGCTGCAGTCGATGCGGATCATCGCGTTGGGGTCGTCGAACAGGTTGCGGGCGAGCGCCTTCGCCAGTTCGGTCTTGCCCGTTCCCGTGCGGCCGACCAGCAAGAACGTGCCGATCGGGCTGCTCGGGCGCTTCAAGCCGACGGCGGCCTTCTTGACCGCGCGCGTCAGCGAGTTGATCGCCTCGTCCTGCCCGATGATCTGCGCCTTGAGCGAGCGCTCCAGGCTGTTCACGCGGCGGAACAGTTGTTGGCGCGCGGCGTCGCTGCCGGGACGCGCTTCGAACGGGTCGTTCGCCTGTGCCTTCTCGGCGGAGGCGCCGCCGGGCGAAGGGATGCTCACCTGGTGGATCTCGAGCGACGGATTCACGTCGATGCAGATCTGGTAGAGCAACTCCTCGATGATCTCGAGATCGTAGTCCTCGTCCATGCGGCCGACCGCGGACAGGATCTCGTTCTCGAAGGTCGGAACGCAGCTGCGCACCACGCGATCGCGGTAGCTAGCCTTGTTGGTGACCGAAGTAGAGTGCAGTTCGGCGAGGAGGTCCTCGGAACAGCAACGAACCTTGATGAACTCGTCGATCAAATCGAAGTACTTGATGACGAAGCTCGCGTCTGGATGCTTCACGTTTCTGCTCCCTACAAGGCGACGGGGCCATCATCGGAGCGAAAGGCCCTCGGACTTGACGGAAGACCAGGGTCGTTTTCACCGGATTCTTCCCATGCGAGCGCGCGCGCCGCGATGAACCAGGACCTCAAGTTGCTCGCGTTGCTCGTGCACAAAGGCCTCTGCGACGAGGCCAGCGCGCGCGCTGCATTGCAGTCTGGATCGCCGGGTCAGTGGCTCGTCCAGCATGGCCGCTGTACCGAATCGCAGTGGGCCGAGTGGTCGCGCACCGATGGCGGCGCACGTCCCAAGCTCGCGCGTTACGACCTGGGCGAGATGCTCGGCGAAGGTGCTACGGCGCGCGTGTTCCGCGCGATGGACAAGACCGACAAGCGCCGCGTCGCGCTGAAGGTGCTGCGCCCTGAACTGGGCAAGGACAAGGACAAGGTCGAGACGTTCGTGCGCGAAGCGAAGCTGCTGCTCGACCTCTCGCACCCGCACGTCGTGAAGGGCCTCCGCGTAGCGCGCGAGGGCGAGACGTTCTACTTCGCGATGGAGGAGCTGCCGGGGCAGTGCCTGCAGGATGTGCTTCGCGAACGCGGCCGCCTCGACGAGGAGACTGCGCTCGCGATCACCGCCGACGTCGCGGATGCGCTCGCCGCGCTGCACGCGCGCGGCCTGGTCCATCGCGACGTGAAGCCGGGCAACGTGATCTGGTCCGAGGATCGCGGCGCGGTGCTCATCGACCTCGGTTTTGCCACCGATGGCGGCGCGGCCCAAACCACCGAGACGACTGCGGGCACCGTGCACTACATCGCGCCCGAGCAAGCGCGCGGCAGCGAAGGGCTCGACGTGCGCGCCGATATCTACGCGCTCGGGGCCACGCTCTATCATCTCGTTACCGGCTCGCTGCCGTTCGACGGCGGCTCGAGCGAAGACGTGCTCCGCAAGCAGGTGCTGGAGTCGCTGTCCGGCGAGCGCATCCGCGCGCTGCAACTGTCCCCGCAAGTGCACTACTTCATCGAGAAGATGATGGCGAAGGAGCGCGAGATCCGGTTTCAGGACCCAGCGCAGCTTTCGCGCGACGTGCGCGCGTGGCTCGGATCGAAGAAGGCGCAGCGCGAGTTGGAGCAAGCGGACGACGACGCGTCGCGGCGCCTCGGCTTCCGCCGCCGTCGACGGGGTTAAGCATGCGGCGCGAAGAGGGCTTCCCATTCTCGTTCTCGTGCAAGCGCTCGGGCAACTGCTGCGCGATCCCGGGTGGATTCGTCCGCGTCACGAGCGACGAAGCTGCTGCGATCGCGCGACTGCTCGAACTCGACCTCTCTGCGTTCTATGCGCGCTACGTGCAGCCCGACGGCGTCACGTTGAAGGACGGTTTCGGCAACCGCTGCGTGTTCTTGAACGATGGCCAGCAACCATCGTGCTCGATCTATGAGGCTCGTCCGCAGAAGTGCAGGCAGTGGCCGTTCTGGCCAGAACTGCGCACGGACGAGGCGTTGCGCGAACTCGTGCTGCGCACGTGCCCCGGCATCGAGCCCGACGAGCGCTGAGCCGGCGCTTCAGCGCTCGACTTTGCGCCACCGCCTGCGGTCGAGGTCGATCGAGCGTTCGCTGAGATCGCTGGCGCACTCGACGTCCGCGGCGAGCCCTCTCCGCGAATGGTGCACGCGGCGCACGCAGCACAGCCCGAGCCCTTGCACCTCGATCCAATCGCCGCGCTGCACCGGCAAGTCATCGACGCTGTCGCTCGCGACCGGCGCGATGCGCGCGCGCGACTGCGGCAGGCGCGCTGTCATCCACGCGTCTTTGTCCGTGCACAGGTCGCACGATCCGCACGGCGTCGCTACTTCGAAGCCGAAGTGCGCGTGGATCGACTGCTTGCGGCACGCGCTCGCGGTCGCGTAGCGGACCATCGCGAGCAGGCCTTGCAGGTCGTTGCGACGCTTGTCGTCGGGCAGCCAGTCGCGCGCCTCTTCGATCTCGGGCATCCGCACGAACGCGAGGTCCTTGCCGAGGTCGCCAGTGACGCAGCCCGCGGTGCGCAACAACCGAAGGCACGTGTCGACGCGGCCGTCGCGGCGGTTCTTGCCGAAGAACACGCCAACGAGGTCGTCGCGGTCGAGTGCATGGATGCGATCGCCGAGGCCTTGTAGGTGCGCGGCGACTTGGAGCAGCAACTCGCTCGACGGGTTGGCCCACTCCACGAAGTTGCGCTGGATCTGCAGGTCCTCTTCGCGCCACAGCAGCTCGCAGTACGACGCAAGGCCATCGCGGCCCGCGCGCCCGATCTCTTGGTAGTAGGCCTCCAGCGTGCGCGGGATCTGCCAGTGAAGGATCGCGCGGATGTCGCTCTTGTCGACGCCCATGCCGAACGCGTTCGTCGCGAGGATCAGCGCATCCTTGCTCTGCTCGAACGCGCGCTGCTGCGTCTTGCGTTCGTGCGCGGATAGGTCGCCGTGGTAGACGAGCGGCTTGTGGCCGCGCCGCTGCAACATCGACTCCGTGCGCGCGAGGTCGCCGATCAGCGCGAAGTAGAGGATCGCCGGTCCGCCGGTGCGTTCGAGCACGGCTTCTGCGCGCGCGAGCTTGTCCTCGTCGCTGTCGCACTCGCGCACGGACACGAACAAGTTCTCGCGCTCGATCCCGGTGTGGAACAGCGGATCGTCCGCGAGGCCCAGCGTGGCGCGCACGTCGTCTTGCACGTCGGGCGTCGCCGTCGCGGTCAGCGCGAGGCACGGTGGGTTGCCGAGTTCGCGCCGAATGACGCCGAGCTGCAAGTAGTCGGGGCGGAAGTCGTGGCCCCAGTGACTCACGCAGTGGGCTTCGTCGATGGCGAGCCGCGCGACGCCGACGGACTTGGCCCACGCCAAGAAGCCGGGCACGCGAAAGCGCTCGGGCGTCACGTAGAGCAGCTTGATCTCGCCGCGCGCGGCCTGCGCCATCCGCTCTTCGCGTTCGTGGCGTTCGCACAGGCTGTGCACGCACGCGGCAGCGATGCCCTTTCTGCGCAGGCCCGCGACCTGGTCTTCCATCAGCGCGATCAGCGGGCTCACGACGAGCGTGAGGCCGGGCTGCATCAGCGCGGGCAGTTGGTAGCACAGCGACTTGCCTTCGCCGGTCGCCATCACCACGAGCGCGGAGCCGCCGCCCAAGAACCTGCGCACGACCGCTTCCTGCTCGCCGCGGAACGCGGCGAAGCCGAAGTGTCGCTGCAAGGCGTCGTGGAGCGCGTCGTTGGGCATCCGCGACAGCCTACCCGCAAGCGCGCGAGCCGAGGCAAGCGCTCGTCATGGTGGCGAAGCTGCGGCGCGCTGCCGTTAGGCTCCACGAATGCGCATCGGCGGCATGTTTCGCATCGTGTTGGCTGCGTTCCTCGCGATCGTGGCAGTCCAAGCTCAAGACGATGGATCGTCGGCGATTCAGCGGCAGCAAGCGCTTGAAGCGCTCGCGCAGCAGATCCGCGACAACGATGCGAAGCTGAGCGACGCGCTGGCGCAGCCTTCGCGCGACGCGGCTCGCATCGAGGCGCTGCGCGAAGCCGACGCGCAGCTGCACGATCGCTTTGCGGCCTTGGCGAGCGGGCTCGATGTCGCGCAAGTCCGTTCGCCGAAGGTCTCGAACTACGAGTTGCAGAGCGAAGTCACGCGGCTCTTGAAGCCGTTGGTGCGCGCGCTGTCCGAGGCCACCGAGGCGCCGCGCCAGATCCAAGAACTGCAGGCTCGGCGCGAGCAGGCGATGGAGCAGCTCGGCGACGCAGAGCGCGTCGTGAAGGGGCTCGAAGACACGCTGCGCGAGCAGACGGCGCGCGGCGCTGCGGATGCGGTGCGGTTGGAGCTGGAGTCGTCGCTGAAGTCCTGGCGCAAGTTCGCGGACGGACTGCGCGAGGAGACGCTGGTGCTCGCCGCGCAACTCGACGCGCTCGAACGATCGCGCGCTCCGGTCGCGGAGACGGTGCAGAACGCGGTCGCCAACTTCGTGCGCCACCGCGGCGTCAGCCTGCTGCTTGCGGTCGGCTGCGCTGCGCTCGTCGTCGTGCTGTTGCGGACGCTGCATCGCTGGCTCGCACGCTTGGCGGCCAAGAGTCCGCGCATGCTGCCGCTGCGGTTGTTCGAAGTCGCATTCCAGGCGGTCGCGGTGCTCGGCGCGGGCTTCGCAGTCGTGCTCGTGTTCTATCTGCGCGGCGACTTCGAGTTGCTCGCGCTCGTCATCGTGTTCTTGCTCGGCCTCGGCTGGGCGATGTCGCGCTCGCTGCCGTCCTTGTTGGAGCAGTTGCGGCTCCTGTTCAACGCTGGCTCCGTGCGCGAAGGCGAGCGCGTCCTGATCGACGGCCTGCCGTTCCGCGTCGAAGCGCTGCGGCTCTACTGCCGGCTCGCCAACCCGGAGTTGCAGGGTGCCGTGTTGCGGGTGCCGCTGCGCGATCTCGTCGGCAAGACGTCGCGCCGGTCGTCGCCGGACGAGCCGTGGTTTGCGACCCCGGCGGGGGACTGGGCGCTGTTTCCCAACGGGACCTACGGCCTCGTCGAGACTGCGACGCCCGAGCAGGTGGTCGTGCGCATCGACGGCGTGCCGCGACACTATCGAACGGTCGACTACTTGGCGCAGCAGCCCGCCAACCTCTCGCGAGGGTTCGTGCTCTATGTGCCGTTCGGTGTCGACTACCGCCATCAGAAGGACGCCACGACGGACGTTCCCGAACGGCTGCGAACTGGACTCGCCGCGGCGTTGCCTTCGATCCCAGGGGGCACGTTTGCGATCTCGATCGGCGTCGAGTTCCAGGCGGCCGCGGCCTCGTCGCTCGACCTTGTTGCTGTCGTCCGCTTCTCCGGTGAAGCCGCGTCGCACTACGGCACGCTGCGTCGCGCGATCGGCGCCGCACTCGTCGATGCCGCAACGCGGCATGGCTTCTCGATTCCGTTCCCGCAGCTCACGGTGCACCGCGCCGACTGAGATTTCTTTGCGTCGCGTAACCGAGCGGCGAGTTCTCGCACTACTCGGTCATGGCGAACGCAATCCTCCCAACCGACCCGGTAGACCTTGGCCGCTATGGCCCGCGCGAGCGCATCGTGCAGCTCGGCGAGATGCGGCTGTCCGATGCCGAGTGCCTAGCACTCGTGCTGCGCACCGGCCAACGCGGCGAGTGCGCAGAGCAAATGGCGCATCGGCTGCTGCGGAGCTACGGCGGACTCGCGCCGTTGGCCGAGGCGTCGGTGCGTGAGATCGGCGCGGAGAAGGGGATTGGGCCCGCGCGCGCGGCGGCGCTCGGAGCCGCCTTTGGCATCGCCCGACGGCTCGCAGAGGTGCGCATGCGCCCAGGCTCGGCGGTTCGATCCGGCCGCGACGTCGCGACGGTGGTGCGCGAGTCGGTGCGCGGCGCGCGACGTGAGACGTTCTTCGCGCTGTTGCTCGACGCGCGGCGGCGCATCTTGTCGATGCGCGTCGTGAGCCAAGGCAGCGCGGATTCCGCGCTCGTGCATCCGCGCGAGGTGTTCTCGCCAGCGGTGCGCGAAGGCGCGTCCGCGATCGTCGTGGCGCACAACCATCCGAGCGGCGACCCGACGCCGAGTCCCGAGGATCGTGCGGTGACCGAACGGCTGCGTCGCGCAGGGCAACTGCTCGGGATCGAACTGCTCGACCACGTCGTGGTCGGCGACGACCGCTGCTTCAGCTTCGCCGAAGAGTCGTTTTTGCCGATCGTCTAGCTTGCGCCGGTCGCGTTGCGCATCGTGGCGAGCAACAGCGCGCCAGCGCCGACGAGCGCCGCGGTCTCGGTGCGCAGCACGTGCGGTCCAAGGCCGATCGGCTGGAAGCCGCTCGCTATGGCCTGCGCGCGCTCCGCCTCGGTGAAGCCGCCTTCCGGCCCGACGAGCAGCACTGCCGCATTGCCGGGCACGGCCGAAGGGCACGGCTTGCCTTCGCCATCGGCGAGCAACTTCAGCGTCGGCAAGTCCGGCGACGCGAGGAAGTCCGCGAACTCGGTGACCTCGCGCACTTCGGGCAGCCACGCGCGGTCGCACTGTCCGGC
>JBEELK010000153.1:0-32837 GCA_041168165.1 Planctomycetota bacterium
TCAGTCCCGCAACTTCACGCCTTCGCGACGCGCGAGCCACAGGCTGCACACCAGGTCCGACGTGACGTTGGGCACCGTGCGCGTCATGTCGACGAGTCGGTCGACGCCGAGGATCAGCGCCATCATCTCCGGCGGGACGCCAACCTGCGCGAGCACGATCGCGAGCAGCGGCAGCGATCCGCCCGGCACGCCGGCCGCGCCAATCGCGGTCAGCACCGCCATCACGAGCACGAGCAACTGCTGCTGCATGCCGAGTTCGATGCCGGCGACCTGCGCGAGGAACAGCACGCTGACGCCTTCGAACAGCGCAGTGCCGTTCATGTTCATCGTGGCGCCGAGCGGCATCACGAACCCTGCGATCTCCTTGGGCGCGCCAAACTCCTCGACCGCGGTGCGGATCGTCGTCGGCATCGTCGCGTTCGACGAGCTCGTCGAGAACGCGGTCACGAGCAACGTGCGACAACCCGAGTAGAAGCGGCGCGGCGACAAACCCGCGAACACCTTTGCAAGCAGCGTGATTGCCACGAACTGCCACAGCAACAAACCGCCCATCGCCGTCGCGAGATACCACGCGACGAGCTTCATCACGTCGAAGCCGAGCTTGCTCGTCGCGGTGAAGATCAGGCCGCAAACGCCGAACGGCGCGAGCTGCATCGCCCAACCGAGCACCTTCACGCACAACTCGTAGATCGTCTCCAGCGTGTCGCGCAGCGTCTTGGTCCGCTCCGCAGGCATTCGCGTCGCGGCGGCGCCGAGCAACAGCGCAAAGCAGATGAGGCCAAGGATCGCGCCGTTGTCGGCCGCAGCGGCGACGACGTTCTTGGGCACGATCTCCAGCAGCATGTCGACCATCGACTTGGACTGCGCGCCCTGCGCGATGCGCGCCTGCGCGTCGCCGAGGTACGCCGCCTTCACGCGTTCGAGGCCCTCGGGCGAGATCTGCTTGCCCGGCTCCACGACTCCGACCAAGAACAGCGCGAGCAGGACCGCGCCGCTCGTCGTCAGCAAGAACCACAGCAGCGTGCGGCCGCCGAGCTTGCCGAGCTTCTCCACGCTGCCGAGGCCTGCGACGCCGAGGAACAGCGAGCAGAACACCACCGGCACGACGACCATGAACAGGAGGCGCAAGAACAACTGCCCCACCGGATTCGCGACCTTGTCGGCAAACCATTGCACGTTCTTCCACGTGTCGCTCGCCGCTTCGCCGATCGCCGGCGCGTAGAGCAGATTGAGCGTCACGCCAAGCGCCGCGCCGAGCAGCATGCCGAGAAGGATGCGGGTCGGCAGGGAAAGTCGGCCCGGGGCAGCAGATGCGTCCATCTGCGCATTCCGCCCCAGCGAGCCACGTTGTGCAAGAGTGCGCAGCGAATGCCCAGGGCATTGGCGCATCGTCGAGAGACCGGCAGACTGTTGCCCTCTCCCTGCGCCACGAGGTCCCATGCACCAGATCCTCTCGCTGCTGATTGCCGTGATCGCGCTCGTTGCGAGCCCATCGTCGTCGCGCGCCCAGCAACTCTGGCACTCGCAGAACGACACCAACACCTACGGCAACCTCGCGGTCGGCTGGCCCGCCGCGGTGCTCGGCTTCCGCTTCACGGCGCCGAGCGCGGCCACCGTGACTGCGGCGCAGGTGTTCACCGGCAACTCGACGCCCGACCTGCACACGCTCGAACTGCGCGCGCACGACCCGGTCACGGGGTTGCCCGGCGTGCTGCTCGGACCCGCCGGTTCATGGAGCTTGCAGCACACGCGCAGCTTCCAAGGCCCACTGTTCCCGCAACCGATCGCGCTCAGCGGCGGCCAGGACTATTGGCTCGTGTGGCGCGTGCTCGGCATGTTCCCGCAACACTCCGTCGCCGCGGACTCGCCGAGCAACACGATCAGCGAAGTGCGCGTCAACGACGGCACGTCGTGGTTTGCAGTGGCCAACCTCGCCGCCAAGTTCCGCCTGTTCACGCAACACGCATACGGAACGTCCACGACGCTCGGCGTCGGGAAGCCCGGCCAATACGGGATCCCGTCGATCGCCGCATCCGCGTGGCCCGCGGTCGGCAGCCCGCTCGACATCACGATCGACAACTGTGCGCGGCGCCAACCGTCGCTGCTGCTGCTGGGCCTGCCCATTCCGTCAGGAATCCCGATCGGCATCGGCACGCTCTACACGACCGCGGACACGTCGCTGTTTCTCACGACCAACCTGCAGAACAACCCAACGAGCGGCGGCGCGGCGGTGACGTTCTTCGTGCCCAATGACCCCGGCCTCGCCAACGTGCCGGTCGCGTTCCAATGGGCCGTCGTCGATCCGCTCGCGCAAGACAGTCTGTCGCACACCGCAGGCCTGCAAGTCGTGCTGCAGTAGCGGCCGCGGAGTCGCGGCGAAGCTCGCTGCTACTTCTTGCCGGCCTTGGCGTGCTCGAGCAGCAGGCGATTGCGCTCGCGCAGTTGCGGCGGAGCCTTCTGGTCCGACAACGCGTCGAACGCGAGCTGTCCAAGCGCCGCATCGCCGTTCTTGGCGGCGTGATTGAGCGCCATTTGCCAGAAGAACTGCGCGCCGTCTGGCGAGGGCCGTCGGCCCGCGCGCGCGAGTTCTGCAATCTTGTCCGCCACTGCGTCGACGCCGAGTTCGCGAGTCTTGGTGCGCAGCTCGCGCACTTCGAGGTCGACGAGCGCTTGCTCGATGCGCGCGCCTTCTGCCTCATCAAGCTCGACGTTCTTTCTGCGCTCCAAAATCTGCGCGCGCGTCAGCAGACCCAACTCGACCTCGCACATCAGCAGTCGCCGAATCGCGTCCTCATCGCCCTCGCCCGCAAGCTCGCGCAATTGCTCCAACTCGCCGAGCCGTGACGCAACCGCGGCAAGACCCGCCACGTCGCGCTGCGGCGCGCGCACGGTCACGTTGCCGTCTGCGTCCATGAAGCACAGCGTCGGATACGAAACGAAGCCTTTCTCGCGAAGAAGGTGCGGGTTTGCATCGCCCTCGACATGGGACGTGCAGTGCACGAACAAAACCACCGACTTGGCGAACTCGACGAACTCCGGCGATGACAACAGGCCGCTCTCGATCGCGTCGCACGGACCGCACTGCGCGTAGCTGCGCGTGAAGTAGGCGAGTATCGGCTTGCCTGTTTTGGCGGACTTGTCCATCGCGGCCTCGAAGTCCGCAGTCCACTCCGCGCGGCCGAAGACCGTCTTGCTGAGCTTCTCTTCGCGCATCGCAACGAGCTGCTCCTGCGACTTGACCTGGGCAGGCGCGGCGGCGCAAAGGGCAGCGAGGCAGACGGCGAGGCGCGAGAACTTCATGATGGCGGTAGCGAGGACGGCGGCATGTGCGCAGCGTGCGCGCGACGCGACGCGACGCCGGCGTTGGCGCGCATCCTCACGCCTCTGTCATCGGAATCATGCGAAGCCGACCTTCAATACACGCGCTCGTTCTCACAACTGCCGTCGGCATCGGGCAGATCGCTGCGTCGTACGGCTCGATGCCGGATCGAATCGCTTCGCATTTCAACGCCGCGGGAAGCGTGGATGGCTGGTCGAGCCGTCCAGCGTTCGCCGCGACGATGACGGCGCTGCATGGCGTGTTCTTCTTGATGTTCTTCGCGGCTCGGCCGCTCCTCTTGCGCACACCGGACGCGCTCATCAACCTTCCGCACAAGGAGTGGTGGCTCGCACCCGAACGGCGCGAAGCGACCAAGGCCTGGATCGCCGACCAGCTCGCGTGGATCGGCGCCATGGCGCAAGCGCTGATGGCTTGCGCGACGCGCATTTCGCTGTGTGCCAGTCGCGGCGAAGAACACGCGCTTCCAGGCTGGACGCACTGGGTGCTTATTGGCGGCTTCTTGCTCGGCACAGCTGCTTGGGTCGCCAAACTGCTCCATCACTTTCGGCTTCCAGCGAACGCTCGCGGCGAGAAGCAACGGTGAGTATCGCGCTTCGTCGATCGCCCACTTGCGGCGCACAACCGAGCTTCGCACGATCCATCGCCGTGAACCGCACCCTCGCTGCATTCCTCGCTGCCATCGCGCTCGTTGCCTGCGCGCAATCGCCGAGCCCCGCGCCACAAGATGACCCTGCGTCGCTGCCGACGCTGACGCCGCTCTACGAAGACTGCGACTTCGCTGCGCCGCTCGTGCCTGGGATCCCCGGCAGCCCAGGGCATCCGATCAAGTCGTCGCGCAACCCCAACGGCGACAGCGAACTGTCCTACGTGATGCGCCAAATGGCCGACGACCTCGCTGCCGCGCGCTCCGCAATGCAGTCTGGCGGCGTGCCCAAGACTCTGATGCCGATCCACCGTCGCATTCGCTGCAGCTGGGCGAGCAAGCCCGAAGAGCGCAACGAGACGTTCGACGGCATGGCGAAGGCATACCTCGCCTCCGTCAAGGCATTCGACGAAGCGCCGTCGAAGCAGGCCTACAACGCAATGGTGCAGGGCTGCGTGAGCTGCCACTCGATGACGTGCCGCGGCCCGATCGACATGATCGAGCAGCTGATCTGGCGCTGAAGCAACGCGCGGTCAGTCGCGTGAGCCGTTCGCGTAGGCGTCGATGACGCGCTTGAGATCGGAACGCTGCATCGGCTTGGTGACGAAGTCGTCCATGCCCGCGGATTCGCATCGCTGCTCGAAGTCCGAGCCGGCATTAGCGGTCAACGCGACGATCGCGACGCGCTCCTTGCCGCGCTGCTGCTCGTACTCACGAATGCGCCGCGCAGCTTCCGGCCCGTCGAGCCCAGGCATCTGATAGTCCATCAGCACGAGGTCGAAGTCGCGCGCAGCGCACTGCGTCACCGCGTCGACGCCATCGCTCGCAATCGTCACTTCGCAACCCAACCGCTTCAGCATCGCCTCGACCACGCGCTGATTGATCTCGTTGTCGTCAGCAACGAGCACTCGCGGGGCGTTTCGTTTCTGCAGCGACTTGCTTGCCTGAGTGCTCGAGCGACGCGATCCGTCGTCTGCAATGCCGCAGAGTTCTTGCAAGCAACCGAGCATCGCGCCGCGGCGCACTTGGGCCGGCAACCTGCGCACCGCGAACGCGAGCCCGTCGCCAAGCTTCGCGCCACCGAGCAGCAGCACTGGAATCGACGAGCCCGCGAGCGCCGCAACGTGCTGCGCCGCTTCCTCGTCGTTGCGCGGCGCGAGCGCAATGAGTTCCGGCTTGCCTGGGCCGGACACCGCTTGCCGAAGCTCTTCGGACGAACGCGCGCGCAACACCAACGCCAAGTAGTCCTCGAGCACGCGCGATCCCAACTGCATGCGCTCGGCGTCGTCGCCGACAAGCAGCACCGGGCGGCCGCGCAAACCCGCCGCGCTGGCCATTGCGACGCGCTGGTCCTCGCTGACGCGCGGCAACCGCATCGTGAATGTGAACGTCGTACCCTTGCCCGGCGTGCTCGCCACCGAGATCACGCCGCCCATCATCTCGACCAACCGCTTGCAGATCGCGAGTCCAAGGCCAGTGCCGCCGTACTTGCGCGTCGTCGAGACGTCCGCTTGCACGAACGCAGCAAACAGCCGGACGCGATCCTTCTCGCGAATGCCGATGCCCGTGTCCTCCACGGTGCAACGGACCATGTCGCGCGCGCTGTCGTCCATGCCGACACGAAGTGTGACGCTGCCGGACGGCGTGAACTTCACGGCGTTCGACAGCAGGTTCATCACCACCTGGCGAAGCCGCATCGGATCGCCCACGACCATGCGATCGAGAGCCGGATCGACCTCCATGCGCAACTCGATGCCGCGCTGACGAGCGGCTTCTTCGAACACGCGCACCACCGTCTCGGCTTCCGCCTCAAGGTCGAATGGCATCGACTCGATTTCGATCTTGCCGACCTCGATCTTGCTGTAATCGAGCACGTCGTTGATTAGGTCGAGCAACATCTCGCCTGACTTGCGCACCGTCTGCAGCAACTCGCGTTGCTCATCAGAAAGCGAAGTCTCCAGCAGCAGTTCCGACGCGCCCAACACTGCGTTCATCGGCGTACGGATCTCATGGCTGACGACCGCGAGGAACTCGCCCTTCGTCGCCGCGGCTCGCTCCGCAGCCTGCACCGCTGCGCGCAATTCGTCGGTGCGCGACGCGACGCGCGCTTCGAGCTCGCTGTGGCTGCGCGCAATCGTGTCGAGCATCGTGTTGATGCTCTCGGCCACCACCGTCAGCTCATCGCGTCCGCCGACGCTGCATCGATGCGAGTGATCGCCGCCACTTACGTGCTGGCTCACCTGCACGAGGTTGCCGAGGCGATCGAGCAGGATGCGACGATGCGCGAAGCGAACCGCAGCAACGACAAACAGCGCCATGCCGAGCAGCGTCAGTCCGGCGCCGATCTGGATCTCGCGCGTCGCCTGCTCCGCCTGCACTTCGGCGTCGACGCGAATCGCATACAGGTCACGGTCGTAGACCAACTCGGTGCGTCGCAGCGCAGCGGAGCGCTCTGGCTCCGCCAATCGCGCCACCGAGTCGCGCTCTTGTCGATAGTGGCGGTCGATCCACGCCGTGCGCTGGTGCTGGTCGTGTTCGATGCGACCTTGCTCGGCGCGAATCAACAACACAACGCCGAGCAAGAACGGCAGCATCAGCGCGAGCAACGTCACGCCCAAGAGGCGCACGGAAACGCGCCGCAAGAAGCCAGACCGAAGCATCGACGCGAGCTCGAACATCAGATTCGCAACGCGCTGCGAGCGACGGCGAGATGACGTCGATGGGATCGCAGCATGAGTCGTGAATCGGCAATCTCGCCAGACCTGCCTGAGCCACAGTGCGCAGAACGAGACGAGCGCATCGGATCCTTGAGTCGTGCACGATGCAGAAGCCGCGACGGCATGGGCAGAACCCGCCGCAAGCTGTGTCGTCGACTGCTGAGGTGCCGCGACCTAAGTTGTCGCCGTGCAACCCGTCTGCTTCCTCACCGGTGCGAGCGGATTCGTCGGCGCCAACCTTGCGCCGATGCTCGCTGCGCGTTGGCGACTTCGCTGCCTCGTGCGCAAAGGACAAGAGCTGCCGCACTTGCGCGGCATCGAGCACGAGCGCATCGAGGGCTCGCTCGACGAAGCCGATGACGACGCGCTGCGCCTCGGCGTGCACGGCGCTGACGTCGTCGTGCACCTTGCGGCGATCGTCTCGTTTCGCCGCGAGGAACGCGCATCGATGCAGACGATCAACGTCGACGCGACCGAGCGCCTGTGCCAACACGCGCTCGCCGCGCGCGTTCGCAGGTTCTTGCACATGTCGACGATCTCCGCGGTCGGCTACTCAGACGGCCAAGACTTCCTCGACGAAGCATCGCCCTACAACTTCGGCCCGCTCGACATCGGCTACTGCGACACGAAGCGCGCTGGCGAAGATGCGGTGCGGGCCGCGGCAGCGCGCGGCCTCGACGCGGTGATCGTCAATCCGCCGTCGATGTATGGCGCAGGCGATCGCCGCAAGTCCGATGGATCGCTGATGGAAGCGTTGCTGAAGGGGCGCATTCGCTTTGCGCCGCCGGGTGGCATCAACGTCGCCAACGTGCTCGATGTCTGCCGCGGCTGCATCCAAGCAATCGACCGCGGCCGTAGCGGCGAGCGCTACATCCTCGGCGGAGAGAACCTGACGGGCCGCCAACTGTTCGCGCGCATCGCCAAGGTCGCCGGCACCTCGGCGCCGCGATGGTCGCCGCCGAGTTTCCTCGTGCGCAGCGCCGCCCGGATCGTGCGCGCGCTCGAAGCCGTTCGCGGCTCGAGACCGCCGCTGACGAGCGAGATCCTGCGCCTTGCGCCTCGCTACCTCTGGTACTCGAGCGAGAAGGCGGCAGTCGAACTTGAGTATCGACCGGGCTCCGTCGACCGCGGCATCGAGGCGGCGCTCGCAGAGTTGCGCGCGCGCGTCGCGGATCGCTGACGAGAGCAACGACGGGGCAGCAACGCGCCATCTGCTCGTGCGCGTGCGGATTTCGGAAGTCGTGCGTCACCAAACGACGGATCGGCGCATTTACCCGCTGCGACCGCGAAGCGCCGAGGGACGGCGCGCGCCGGGATCGCAGAAGGCCAAGAGGAGAGCTCACGATGTCCGTTCGCTTGATCCCGTTGTTGTCCGCTGTTCTCGTCGCTGGGATGGCCCAAGCACAGAACGCGTGCCCCAAGACCAAGGCCGTCGAAGTGCCCGCGCGCACCACGCTGGGAGTCGCGCGCGCTTGCGACTCCGGTTTCCAACTCGACGTGCAGGGCCTGTCGCTGCAAGGCGCGCGCAAGGAGTGCCCGCTGTGCGTCGTCGTGACGCCGACTCACCACGAGGCCGTCGCGAGCAAGGAGGCGACGTTCGCGGACAACTACGCGATGGTCAGCGAGCAGATCGTCTACTTCGACTGCACGCCGCACTGGTTCTTGCTCTTCAACCTCAACAGCACGTGCGACCTGCGTTCGATCGTCAACGCGAGCGCGCTGCCGCTGATGACGACCAAGGGGTGCATCGACGCTGCATTCTCGGCCCTTTGATCCGAGGCGGAGCACGAGCCATGAAACACGGTCAACACGAGCGCGCCCCCACGCGGGGCGCGGGGAGGCATCGTCACGTTTGGCTTGCCGCCGCGGCGTTCGCAGCGTGCATCGCCGCGTTGGGCCCGAGCCCAGTTGCAACGAGCGCAGAAGAGACGAAGGAAGAGCGCGAGATGACCCTCGCGACGAGCGCCATCGAGGCGTCCGGCGACGCGAGCCAACGCACGACGCACGCGCGCACCATGCCCGATGCGAAGAGCGCAACCGCGACAGCTCGCACATTCTCGGACTACGTCGACGCGCTCGTTGCACTAGGCATGTCGACCGCCGAAGCGAAGGAAGCCGGCGACGACGATGCTGCGTCCGAACACGACCAAGCGACGCGCTCGTTGTTTGGCGAAATGATGCGCGCCCTCGTCGACGTCGACGCCGAGAGCCTGCAGGCCTTTGGCGACCTGCCGCCGATCGACGACGCCGCGCCTGGGCTGCCGCGCATACTGCGACAGAACGTGCTGCAACTCGCGCTGACGATCGGCATGCAGCGGCGTCTCGATGGCGCAGCCGACCCGAGCGCACTCGATGCGCTCACGAGCGGCGCGCTGACGACGATGCTCGCGCGGCCCGACCTCGCCGAGCCGCTCGGCAAGGAGTTGCTAGTCGGCAAGCCGTACCTCGGCGAGCCGCACGAGCGCCTCGTGCTCGACCTCATCGCCGCGAGCGGCGAAGGGCTCTTTGCGCAGAACATCGCGGTGCAGTTGCTGTCGACGCTGTGGGACAACCTGCAACGCAGCGGGGCGCGCACGTCGCGCGACCTCACGAGCCTCGCGCTGCTGCTGCTCGACGTCGGCAATGCGAGCGAACGGCTGGCCGCGGCGCGGCGCCTCGTGCTCGACGACCGCTGCCGAGAAGTCGTGCTCGCGCACCTGCGGCGCACGCGCGATGCGGAGCTGGCGCGCGCGATCGCGATGGCCGCGGCTACCGACCTGCCCGGCGCCGCGGCGTTCTCGGTGATCACGCAGGCAGCCGAGATCGTCGGCCAAGACACGGCGCCGTTCCTGACGCTCGCGCAGCGGGAGCCGGGCTTCGTGCGGAATGAGTACGAGCAGCGGCTTGGCAGCGACGTCACGCCGCGCGTGCGTGCGTTGCTTGTCGCCGGCGCAGGCTTCGCGGAGGGCGCGGAAGGGTTGGAGGTCGCGCGGCTCGCGTTCTCGTCGGACCCCGATGCCGAGGTCCGACTGCGCGCGCTCTTCGTGCTGACGGGGCGCGCTGCCGACGCGCTCGGCGAGGCGGCGGTGTCGCAAGCACTCGACGATCCAGGCATCGGCGGAGACCCACAGCGCCTCGCGGCAGTCGTCCTCGCCGTCGAAAACCTGGCGCGGCAGGGGCACATCAACGCAGTGCACCGCCTCGGCGAACGCATGCGGGCGATGCCGACGCTGAGCCTCACGGCGCGCACGATGCTGGATCGACTGCTGCAGGAGCACTTGCCAGGCGGCGGAGCGACGGGCGGCAGCGGCCAGTGATTACGAGGCAGCTCGACTTCCTCGGTGTGCGTGGGCTCCTGTCAGGCGAACAGAAGCCGATGCGTGGCGAGGAAGTTCGCAGGCCAAGGATCGAGAGCCCTGAGAACGAAACGGCGCCGTCGTGCGGCGCCTGAGTTACCGCGCGAGCCCGACCGTGCGGGCCCGACGAGCGGTCACTTCTTCTTCTCGATGTGCTTCGTGTGCTTGCGAAGCCGCTTGCTGTACTTCATCAACTCAAGCTTGGTCGTGCCCGACTTCTTGAGAAGCGTGTAGTTGCGGTCGCCGGTCTCCTCGCAGACGAGGAACACGATTTCTTTCTTCTTCTTGGGCTTTGCCATGGCTGCTCTTTTGGAGGGCCGAGCAAGGTAACGACCGCCTGCGGAAGCGCAAGACCGGACTCACCACATCCTCGCCGGCCCGACCCCGCGCTGACCACGGCCCAGCGCAAACTAGCCACCGGCGCAAACCGAGGCACCGGCGAAGGGCGGTCCGACTTCGGTCAGAAGTCGGTCAGAAGTCGAGCACCAGCACAGGCATCAAGCCCTGCTGCACGACCCACGGCGACGTCGCAGAAGCGTAGGGAAAGAACACGCTGCTCGCCCGGGAGCCGATGCCCGAGGTGTCCAACTGCATCACAACCCCGTTGCTGATCGACAACGGCAGCGGACCGGTCCGCTGCGCGTCCAAGAACGCCGCCTGCGCAGAAAGCCGCATCCCCGACGTGGTCACCGCTGGTGGGATCGCAAACCGGAGGTCAAATCCGCCAGCCGCGTCCGCGACCCCAAAGACGACGAGGTCGAGCGGCGACCATTGGAGGCACCCTGCGAGCGCTGGGTCCAGGGCCGCTAAGGACTGCCCGTAGCCGAGAAAGTCGCCGGCGAGCGCATGCGTCTGTGGCTCGACGCCGACCCAGGCGAGCACCACCGAGCCGGGGCCGTTGGGCGGGGCGGGAGGCGCGCCGACCAGACGCAGGATCGCGTCAAGGCCGCGCGTCGGCGAAGCGGCAGAGGTCCATCGCAACTCGAGTGGCGCGCTGCGGGTCGTGCACGAGCCTTCGCCGACGGTCGCCTGGTAGCCCCGTTCGATGCCGCTCTCCGCCCACACCGCATCGACCCACTGCTCCGCGGTCCGAAACGGCAAGTCGCTGGTCTCGAACTCAAGCAGCAGCGACCCCGCGACCACCGGCAACGGCGGCGAGAACGGGATGACCAAGAACTCGTCGCCGAGCCACGGCGCGCCGGTCGGCTGCGCGGTCGCCGCGACCTGGACCGGCGCCGGCCCCCACACGACGGGGAACGTCGCGGGCGCATTCGCTGCGCGCGCGCCCGACAGCGCAGACGGCAGCGTTGGCACGAACGCGGCGCGGACCGTCATCGTCCGCTGCAGCGCGGGATACGGCGCCTCGCCGAGGAAGCTCGGTCGGCGCAGTCGGATGCCCTGCAAAGTGCCCCCCGCCAGAGCGGTCGGCAGCAACTGCGATCCCACGCAGACCTGGAGCACGCCATGGCTCCACGCGAGTGGCATCGACATCGCGGCGTTGCCGGGCAGCGTCGCAGCGATCGGCGGCACGACGGCGCGGCTTTGCGCCGCCATGCGGTCGGAGCTCAGAGACACAGCAGCAACGGCAGCGATGGCGATCAGGCGCATGCGAAGGACCTCGTCGGAACTAGCGATGTCATCGGCGCATCGCGACCACAAACCGAAGCTGCGGCGACGCGATCTGCATCCTGCGCCGCGGGTTGGCCTTCGTCGCGACTGCGCGGCAGATGCGCATCTCGTCGCGGTGGCATGGCCCACAAAAAAAGTAAGGGGCCCGGCGCTCCCACACGCCGGGCCCCGAGGGGTTGTCCACGTAACTTGACTCCCTGCCTCCCTGTCCTGCCGGTGCTATCGGCGTTTCGGAGCGCGCGACTTGAGCTTTGGTCGCAGAACTTCTGTGCGCTCGTCGGCGTTGCTGCGTCGCTGCGTTCGCTGGGCTAGCCTGCGAGCGTGAACCCAACAAGCGTCGCCATCGTCACGGGCAGCAGTCGCGGCATCGGACTCGAGATCGCGCGCGCGCTTGGCCGCAAAGGCCACGCGCTTCTGCTCGTTGCACGCGACGCCACGGCGCTCGCCAGCGCCCAGCAAGAACTCGAACGCGAAGGGCTCCGCGCTGCGACGTGCGCGGTCGACCTGCGCGACGCATCGTGCGCCGACGCGGTGCTGCGCAAGGCGCGCGAGGCATTTGGCGAACCGGACGTGCTCGTCAACAACGCGGGCACGGCGCCGACGGCGAAGTTCGAGGCGACGACCGACGCGATGCTCGACGAGACGTTCGCGCTGCACGTGAAGGCGCCGCTCGCGCTCGCGCGCGCCGTGCTCCCCGGCATGCGGCAGCGCGGTCGCGGCTGCATCGTGCAACTCGCGTCGACCGCTGGACTGCGCGCATTCCCCTTCACGTCCGCATACACGGCAGCAAAGCACGCGATGGTCGGGCTGACGCGCGCGCTCGCGACCGAACTTCAGGGCACCGAACTCCGCGCCTACGCGGTGTGCCCCGGCTTCGTCGACACGGAGATCACTCGAAGCGCCGCGGCAGCCATCGCGGCGCGCGGCAAGCTCACGAAGGAGCAGGCGATGCAGAAGATGGCGGAGCAGAACGTCATTCGCCGCATGCACACGCCAGACGAAGTCGCCGCGACCGTCGCGCGCCTCGTCGCCGAGCGGCCGCTTGGTTGCACGTTTGTGATGGACCGCGATCCGCCTGCATTCCTCGACTGAGTGCGCATTCGCCATCGAACGACGGCGCGCTTGGTCGGGCGCGCATGCGCTCCTACTGTGCGCGGCTCCGAGGATCCCCGATGAGCCAATACGACTTCCGCTTCGAACACGGCACCGACGGCGTCGCCGTGCTGACGTTCGATCGGCCTGACACGCTGAACTCGCTGACCTTCAAGATCTACGCGCAGCTCGAACGGCTGTTCTGCGATCTCGAAGAAGACGACACCGTCAAGGCGATCGTGCTCACGGGCAGCGGCCGCGGCTTCTGCAGCGGCGGCAGCGTCGAGGAGATCATCGCGCCGCTGCTCGAGTCTGAGTTGCACGAGACACTGGAGTTCACGCGCATGACCGGCGCCGTGGTGCGCAACATGTGCAAGCTGCAGAAGCCGATCGTCGCGGCGATCAACGGCATCGCAGCAGGCGCAGGCTCCGTGCTCGCGCTCGCGAGCGACATCCGCGTGATGTCCGAGACCGCGAAGTTCGCGTTCTTGTTCACCAAGGTCGGCCTCACCGGCGCGGACATGGGCGCTGCGTGGCTGCTTCCGCGCGTCGTCGGAACGGGGCGCGCGATGGAGTTGCTGATGCTCGGCGACAAGGTCGATGCGCACGAGTCGTTCCGCATCGGACTCGCCAATCGAGTGACGAAGCCCGAGGACACGCTCGCAACTGCGATGCAGATCGCGCGCAAGCTCGCCGGTGGCCCGCTGCTCGCGCTCGGCATGACCAAGAAGATGGTCTACCAAGAGTGGATGATGGACCTCGATGCAGCGATCGAGCAGGAGGCGCAAGCGCAGGCATTGATGCTGCGCGGCCACGATCACCTCGAGTTCTTCCGAGCCTGGACGGAGAAGCGCGAACCGCGCTTCAGCGGACGATGAGCGCTCCCGAGAAGAAGATCGTTTGCGAGCCGCAGAGTTCGGTTTGGCTGCCGGACTCCGACCTGTCGCCGCAAGACCGCGAGTTCGCGCAGCGCATGCGCGCGTTCGCGCACGACAAGCTGCTGCCGCATGCGCGCGCAGTCGACGAGCAGCGCACGTTCCGCCGCGAGACGGTCACGGAACTCGGCGCAGCAGGCGTGCTCGGCGGCCCGTTGCCACGCGAAGCAGGCGGCGGTGGCTGGACCGCGATGCAGTATGCGATCGCCCACGAAGAACTCGGCGCCGTGTGCGGCAACGCACGCGGCTTCTGCGCCGTGCAGACGGGCCTCGTCGCCACGACGCTGCATCGTTACGGCAATCAAACGCAACGCGACCGTTGGCTGTCCGCGTTGATGTCGGGCAAGGCGATCGGTTGCTTTGCGTTGACCGAACCCGACGCCGGCAGCGACGCGGCATCGCTGCGCACGCATGCGCAACTGCGCGGCGATCGCTTCTCGCTGAGCGGAACGAAGCACTGGATCACCAACGGCGGCGTCGCCGACGTCGCGATCGTGTTCGCGACCGTCGATCCCGCGCTCGGCAAGAACGGCATCACCGCGTTCTTGGTCGAGACCAACGCGCACGGCTTGAAGCGCGCGCCGATGCCAGGCATCGAACTCGGACACCGCGGCAGCGACCATGCGACGCTGACGTTCGAAGGCGTCGAGCTTTCGGCCGACGCGATGCTCGGCAAAGTCGGCGAAGGCTTTGCCATCGCGATGGCAGGTCTGCACGCGGGCAGGCTGTCTGTCGCAGCAGGCGCAGTCGGCATCCATCGCGCGGCGCTCGCAGCCGCGGTCGAGTTCACATCGCAGCGCGAGCAGTTCGGCAAGCCGCTCGCGACGTTCCAGATGGTGCAAGAGCGACTCGCCGACATGCTCACGTCGCTGCATCAAAACCGCGGCCTCGTGCAGCGCTGCGCGCGCCGCCGCGACGCTGGCATCGAGACTGGGGCCGACCTCGCGATGGCGAAGCTCGCCGCGACCGAGGCCGCCGCACACGCAGCCGATCAATCGCTGCAACTGCACGGCGCGCGCGGCTACTCGTCGGCATGCGTGCCAGAGCGCCTGCTCCGCGACATCCAAGCGCTGCGCATCTACGAGGGCGCTTCGTTGATCCAGAAGACGCTGCTCGCGCGCGCGCTCACGTCGAAGGCGAAGTGAGCGACGCTTCGCTCAAGAACCTCAGCGGTTCTCGGGCCGCCGATTGCTGAACGCGAGGATGACCTGCGCGCGGTCTTCCCAATCCGCGGCCGCGCGCGCGCTTCCGGGCGCTGCGTCCTTCTGCTGGCCGAGTTCGATGCGCACGAGGTGCGGGCGAATCTCGGGCACGCCGAGAAGCGCCTTGCGCAGCGTCCACAGGCGCTTGTCGCACAGTTCCAGGGAGGTGTGCGGACGGTTGTTCTCGCCGACGCCGAGGATGACATCCGGCGCCTCGATGATGATGCGCAGGTCGCTCGTGTAGTTGACCGCTCCTTGCGCAGCGCGGACCAGCCAATTGAACACGTCGGGTTTGATCGGGAAGGCGCGGCTTGAGTCGAAGAACGACGAGAGTGCGGCGCGCATCGTGATCGTGTCGTCGGTCATCACGATGTCGATCGAGCTGCCAGTCACTTCCTCGAACTCACGCGGCAGCGTCTCCTGCAAGAACTCCTTCATCGAGCCGTCCTGAGCGTTGACGAGCGGCGCTGGCATGAGCGTCTCGCCGCCGCCCTTCTGCTTCTCGAAGATGCCGTCGTCCTTCGTCTTGCCTTCGCCAGCGATGTGGAACGCGAACTGGATCGAGTCCTTGAGCTGCTTGGCCTTGCTGAGGTCCGCTTGGCCGAGCGCGTAGAGCACGACGAATAGCGCGAACAGCAGCGTCATCATGTCCGCGAACGAAATGACCCATCGTTCGTGGTTGACGTGCTCTTCGTGTTTGTGCTTCTTCGCCATGGCGCGGTCTCAATAGCCAGCGATCAGTGCTTCTTGTCCGCGGCGCCGCCGCCGTGGCTGCCGAGATACGTCTTGAGCTTGCTGCGCAACGCGCCCGGCGCGACGCCAGACTGAATGCCGACGACGCCTTCGAGCACCATCTGCTTCAGCAACTGCTCGTGCTCGATGTGGCGCTTCAACTTGAACGACATCGGAAGGCAAACGACGTTGGCGAAACCGACGCCGTACACCGTCGCGACGAACGCGACGGCGATGCCAGGACCGATCAGCTCAGGCTGGTCGAGCACGCTCATCACGTGCATGAGACCGAGCACTGCGCCGAGCACGCCGACCGTCGGCGCGAGCGCGCCCCAGGTCTCCCAGAACTTCATGCCCGCCTTCTGGTCTTCCTCAGAGATGTGCATGTCGATCTCGACCGCTTCGCGGATCGCCTCGGCCGAGCTGCCGTCGATCGCGAGCGTGAGGCACTTCACGAGGAACGGGTCGCCTTGCCCGCTGTTGGCGTAGGTCTCAAGTGCGAGCAAACCCTCGCGACGCGCGAGGTTGGCAAGCTCGAGCACCTTCTCCATCAGCCCGTGGAAGTCGTACTTCGGCGGCATGAACACGCGCTTCAGCGATTGCACCGCGAACCCGAGGTCGCTCGGCACCGTCGCGACGAACGTCGCGCCGAGCGAGCCGAGGATCACGATCATGAACGCGGTCAGCTGCAGCAGCGCCGTCGGATGGCCGCCTTCGAGGATCATGCCGCCGATGATGCCGATGAAGGCGAGCGCGAGTCCGATCGGGGTAAAGATGTCCATCGTTGCCTAATCCATGGGTGCGGAGCGTCGCAGACTTCGGCATGCGACGGGCGCCCGCTGCAGGCTATGCAGAAGGCGCGATGGCAACGGCGCGACGAACGCGCAAGCCGCGACAACGGCGCGTAGCAATCTGCAGGTCAGCGCTGCGGCTTGCCGCTCTGCGTCGCGGTCGTGCGGATGCGCATCCCGCCATCGCCGTTGTCCGATTCGGCGTGGAACTCATACGTCGCGTGACGCGCTTCGACGATGCGGTGGAAGCGACGCGAGGTCTGCAACTCCACAGCTTGCGCCAACTCTTCGTGCGTGATGCGCCCCATCTGCAGCAGCACCGAGCCAAGCCGTTGCCGTCCATCGCCATGCTGCTTCACGATCGGCGCAACTTCGCTTGCGTCGACGAAGCCTAGTTCTGCGAGCACGTTGCCGAGGCCCTCGTTTGCAGGCGACTGCGTTGAGCTCGTGCCCACAAGGCAGCCGTCGACGAACTGGAAGCGCACCTTCTCGGCGTCGATGGCGACGTGCAGCATTCCGTTCTTGCGCGTGCGCGAAAGGAACTGAAACACCGAGCGCATCGGCAGCGTGTCGGAGTTGCCTTGCAAGGTCGTGGCGCCAGCGGCGGTCACTGCGCGCGGCGAAAGCGCCGGCTGCGACTTTGCCGTAGCGGTCGCAGCGTTGCTAACGGGTCGAGGAGTCGCAACGGTCGGCGCAGAGACGGCATTGCGCGGCGCAACCGCGTTCGACGTGCGTTGGGTCACTGCAGGAGTCGCGGCCTTCGCAGGCCCCACCTTGCCGAGCGCATCGTGAATCGCGTCCGCGAGCGCGCGCATGCCACGTTCGACGCGCGCCAACTCCTCCGTGCTATTGCCGATGTCGAGCCCGCGCATCGTGACCTGCTCGAGCGTCTGTGCCATGTTGGCCGCAAGCTCGATGAAGTCCGTGCAATAGCCAGAGACCAGCGAGGCTGCCGCGGATGGAGGGAAGGCTTGGAGGTCCTTCATGCACAACGGATCGGCATCGGGTCGGGAAGAACCGGAGCCGAGGCGCATGAGGTCTCGCGGCGAGACATGTCGCGCAACTGGATACTCCGGCAAGTGGCCGCGCCTATCGTGGGTGCATGGCGGACTCTTGGATTCACATCCCTCGTGACTTCGCGCGAAGCCTCGGCGAAGAGGCGGTGCGCACCGCCGATCGCGGCACATACTCGTTGCCCGATGGGTCGCGCTTCGACATCGCGGAGGAAGTCGAGGCCTGCGTACGCGCCACGATCCACCTAGCGCATGACCATGCGCATGCATCGCCAATGCGCGGCGAGTTCGTCACGCAGATCGAAGTGACCAACGAGACGACTCTGTCCGCCGCGCATCGCCACATCGACCTTGGCCTGCGCTGCTGCGCGCTCAACTTTGCATCAGCGCTCGAGCCCGGCGGCGGCTTCCTTCGCGGCGCGCGCGCGCAAGAAGAGTATCTGTGCAGATCCAGCGCGCTCTACCTCTGCCTTCGCAACGGGCCGATGTATGCGTTCCATCAACAGCAGGACGATCCGTTCTATTCGGACGCCATGTCGTGGTCGCCCGACGTGCCGGTGTTCCGCGAGGATCAGCATGCGCTTTGCGCGCCATGGCGCATGACGTTCTTGACCGCGGCGGCGTGCATGGCAATGCAGATCGAGCCTCGCGACCACGCGCGCATCCGCACTGTGATGACGACGCGCACAAAGAAGGTCCTCTCTCTCGCACAGCAGCAAGGCCACGACTCCCTCGTGCTCGGCGCGTGGGGCTGCGGCGCATTCGGCAACGACGGCAACGTGATCGCCGGCATCTTTCGCGACGCGATCTTCGGCCCATTCTCAGGCGCGTTCCGCAAGATCACGTTCGCGATCGTCGACGAGTCCGCGGACCTGTTCTTCTTGTCGCCGTTCCGGCGCGCATTTGCGCAGAGCCGCTGACCGCGTTTGGCGAACCGCCGCTCGGCTCCTAGTCTGCCCGACCCTCTCTCCTAGTGGAGCCTCTCGTGCCCGCCACATCGACCGCCTACTGGAACCCCAAGACCGAGACGTTGCCGAAGGACCAACTGCGCGCGCTGCAGTTGCGCAAACTGCAACTGCTCGTGCAGCGCGCATGGAACACGTCGCCGTTCCATCGCCGGCTCTACGAGAAGGCGGGCGTGACGCCGGACCAGATCCGCACGCTCGACGACATCCGCCGCCTGCCGTTTATGACGCGCGAGGAGTGGATGGCCAACCAAGCGGACAAGCCGCTGTTTGGCGATCTCATCACGCGGCCGCAAGGCGACGCGATTCGCTACCACCTCACGTCGGGCACCTCGGGCCGCCAACCGCTGCGCGTGCTCGACAGCCGCAAGGACTGGTCGTGGATCGCGGACATGTGGTGCTACGGCTTCTGGGGCTTCGGCATCCGACCCAGCGACACGGTGTTCTTCGCGTTCAGCTACGGCTCGTTCATCGGGTTTTGGGGCGCGCACTACGGCTGCGAGAAGATGGGATGCCTCACGCTCGCGTCCGGCAACATGACGACCGAGCAGCGCGTGAAGCAGATCGTCGAGATGGGCGCCACCGTGGTGTGCGCGACGCCGACCTACGCGCTGCGCATGGGTCAGACCGCCGAGAAGATGGGCATCGACCTCAAGAAGGACGGCAAGGTGCGCCGCGTCATCGTGAGCGGCGAGCCCGCTGGCTCGATCCCCGCGGTCAAGAAGATGATCGAAGAGATGTGGGGCGGGAAGTGCGGCGACACCGCCGGCATGACGGAGATCGGCACGATCATGATCTTTGAGTGCGACCACCAACCCGGCGGCCCGCACATCATTGAAGACCACTTCATCGAAGAAGTGCTCGACCCGGACACTGGCGAGCCCGTGCCGTACGGCGAACGCGGCGAGCGCGTCGTCACTTCGTTTGGCCGCGGCTTCATCCCGTTGATCCGCTATCGCACGAAGGACCTCGTCTGCAAGGTGCCGCACACGCGTTGCTCATGCGGCCGCACCGGCGACATCTACGAAGGCGGCATCCTCGGTCGCGTCGACGACATGAAGTTGATCCGCGGCACCAACGTCTATCCGCGCGCCGTCGAAGCGGTCGTGCGCGAGCACAGCGAAGTCGAGGAGTTCCAGATCGTGATCACGCGCGTGGACAACGTGCAGGACGAGATCACGGTCAAGGTCGAGTTGAAGCCCGACCAACACGAAGTGTGGCCGCGACTCCAAGCGCAACTCGGCAAGGACCTCGCCGACGCGCACGAAGGGCTCCGCTTCAACGTCGAACTGTGCAAGCAAGGCGAGCTGCCGCGCTTTGAACTGAAGGCGAAGCGCCTGCAAGACCTCCGGCCCCAATACTGAGCGAAGACATCATGACCAACCACGACGCCAACGCACGCGGACTGGACTTGCTCGGCAACGCGCTCAGCAAGGATGACAAGGAACTGCTCGACCTCTACGCGCGCCTCAAGGCGCTGTCGTCGCGCACCGACCTTCCGCCGGTGACCACCGCCAACGTGAAGCAGGCGATGGTCATGCTGTGGAATGCGTGCAATGACCTCGCGCTGATCTGCGAGGAGCCGGGCTGCGACTGAGGTCGCGGCGCACGTCGACTCCGCCGCGTTCGTCAACAAGCCGTAGCCGCGCGCCGCGACACGCTGGCCGCATAGACGATCACCAACGCGAGCAGCACGACCACGGCAATGGCCCCGTTCGTGCTAGCGCCTCCTGCCGCGCTCGCGCTCGCCGCCGTCGACGCGATCCCAAAGTTGTGCGCGATTGCTGCGCCAAACATGAGGCCTGCGCAGCCAACCATTGCGTCGCCGTTCCCTTCGCCGGCCATCACGATCTGACGCACGGGACAACCACCGGCGAATGCGCCGCACGCGCCGACCAACGCGAGCGCGACCGCGTTCCACAGCCAGTCCGCATGCGCGATCGGTTGCCCATCAAAGCCTGTGTGGAAGCGCCCTGTGGTCATTGCGGCGATCGCATAGCCCACCACGAACGCAAACGCGGCGAGCAACATCCAACGCGAACCGCCAAACACAGAGCGCGCGGCGCTGATCGCGCAAAAGCCCGTCGCCGACAACACGCCGCCCGCGAGCAGCGAGAGCGAAAGCGCCAAGGCCCACGGAGCGCGCGCCGGCCCCGTCGCCACATCGGCGCCAAGGCTCGGTCCCGCAAGACCAGCCCCAAACCACCACGCGAGCAGCGGCGCAATCAACGCAATCGGTCCGAGCAACCCGATCGGCAGCGACACTAGAGACGTCTTGCCGAGGCTATAGCCGCGCCGTTCCAAGACAGTCGCCACGCCAACGCCAGCGACGAAGCCCGGCAGCGCGAGCCACGCATTGGGATCGCCGCCGCCGAGTCGTTGCAGCACGCGGAACGGACAGCCGAGGAACACCAGCGCGCCCACTGCCATCGCAGCGCACAGAAAGAAGCGCGCGACTGCATGACTGCCCGAACGACCGACGTGGCGGCCGCGCAGCAATGACCACACGAGCGCGCCCACTGCGATGCCCGCGACCTCGGGCCGCACAAGCGAAGGCCCTTGGTGCAGACGCAACGCGCCCGCGAGGTCGCGCAAGAAGCACGCGCCGCACAGGCCCATGTTGCCGGGATTGCCCGCAGCGACCAATCCAGCAGCGAGAACGCCAAGCAGCAGAAGAAGGGCGATCGCGAGAACGCGCGTCGCCTTCGAGTGTTCACCACGCAGCATGGCGCGATCATGGCGCGTGCGACGCGCAGTCGCACGCATGCGGCTCGTCAGCAAACGCGCCGCCGTTCGCCGCGCGCGTCAGATGTGCTCGATGATCTCGCCGTGCGAGTAGCGCACCTTGGCGAGATTGGCGTGGCGATCGTCCGATGCGCGATAGCCCGCGGCAGATGCGCACAGCGTGCGATAGCCCTTCTGCGGCAGCGACAGGATGCGGTCGTATGCGGCGGGATCGAGGCCTTCGATCGGGCACGTGTCGACGCCGAGCATTGCGGCGCTGGCGAGGAACTGCCCCATCGCGATGTAGACCTGGCGCGCGCTCCACTCCTGCGTCGTGATGCCAAACGGCACATTGGCGACGAAGCCGAGCATCATCTGGCGGTAGCCCTCAAGCTGCGCGCGATCCGCGCCGCGCTGCTTCACCATCGCATCGAACAACCGATCGACGTCCGCCGCGCCGAGGTCTTGCTTGACCGCAAACACGACGAGGTGCGACGCGTCGACGATCTGCGTCTGGCCCCACGATGCGGCTTGCAGTTGCTTGCGGAAGTCCGCGTTCTCGACGACGAAGAACTTCCACGGCTGCAGGCCGAACGACGACGGCGACAACACGAGCGCTTCTTCGAGCGTGCGCCACGTGGCAGCGGGGATCTTCTTTTGCGCGTCAAACTTCTTGGTCGCGTAGCGCCAGTGGAGCTGCGCGAGCAGATGGTCGTTGGAGAGAGGAACAGACTTGGCGGCGTTCGGATTCACGGCGCGCCCTTCGATCACAAAGGCGTCCCAGATGCAAAACGCAGCGGCCGCAACGCGACGCCCGACGCGGCCCATCCCTATGCTCGACGCAGGAGGCTCCGATGAAATCCCCACTGCCCATCGCGCTCGCGGTCGCTGCGATCGCCGTCGTCGCTCTGTGGTTCGCCGCGGACTCGGCCGACGGCCCACAACCGGACTCGGGCGAAGCGATCTCCGCGGGCAATCGCGAACTCGACGGCGCAACCGGCACGTTAAGCCGAGACTCGGCGCCCGAACTCGCGCGCAACCTCGCCGAGCCGTCGCCAGGGGACGCGGTGCAACTCGACCATCCGTACGCCTTCACGTTGCGCGTGCGCGCGATCGACGAGTTTGGGCTGCCCGCGGGAGGTCGCCGCGTCCGCATCGCGCCGATCGGGTGCACGCAGAATGTGATGGAGCAGCGCACCGACGACCTTGGCCGCGCGACCGTCGAGTGGAAGGGCCGCACGTCGTCGATGCGCATGGGGCTCGCGCTCGGCCGCGGCCCGTTGCGCGAGATCACCATCGCGAGCGGCGCGTCGAGAGACATCACAGGCCTCGTTCCGCGCGACACGGGCGGGCTGTCGTTCACGATCGTGTCGAACGGTGACAGCAACGGTGGCTTTGTCTTCGGCGGTCAGGGCGAACAGAAACTGCAACTCGTCGCGAGCACGGAGACCGAAGACTCGGTCGACGCACGCGATGGGCTGCATCCCCACGCGCGGTTCTCGGACCAACTCCTCGACGACGCGCCGGTCGCAGCAAGACCGGAGGCCCTCGATGCACTGCCGCTGATCGGCGCGGTATTCACTTCGACGGTGAAGTTCATGCCCACTCAGAGTGCGGCAAGCGACGCGAAGGACACGCGCGGCATCATCACTGGCGTCGTGTTTGGCGCGGACGGCAAGCCCGCGGCGCAGCAACTGGTGGCGTTGCTCGGCGATAGCGAGGCGCCGCTCGCCAACACGCGCTCCGACGCGAGCGGCATGTATCGCTTCGACGGGATCCGTCCCGGCCCCGCGCGCATTCGCGCCGGCGGACAACGCATGGGGCTCGCCGAGCAAGCGGTGGTCGTTGGCGAAGTCGTCGCAACGACCGCCAACCTCCATCTGCAGCTGGGCCAGCGCATCGAAGGCAAGGCGACCGGCGCCGATGGCAAGCCACTGCGCGGCTGGATCGTCGAGTACGAATCGCTCGACGGCCAATGGGTCGACCGCGCGCTCGTGCGCGACGACGGCGCGTTCACGATGCCCAACTTGCCGGGCGGTGCAGCCCGTCTGCTGCTGCGCGAGAACTCCAACGCGGTGCCAACTGCGATCGTGGCCAGCGTGCTGCCGGACAGCGGCTTGGTGACGTTCGATCTGTCAGGCGAAGCACAACCCAAGGGCGCGATCTCGCTGCGGTTGCCCGAGCGCGCGCCGCGCGTTGGCGAGACTGCGGCAGACGCCGCGAGCCAACCCGCGCGCAGCGGCGAGTCGACGAACGACGGTCAGATCGAGATCAGCTTCGGCGAGGCCGGCAGCGGTGGATCGACGATCCGACTCGGCGGAGACTCGTTGCGGCTGTCGAACGTGGCCAAGGCGGGCTCGTCGGGAGCGCAGACGGCTTCGGTGTCCGCATGGCAAGTCGAGACCGGCTTCTGCTTCTCGATCCCGCGCGCCGAGGACGGCTCGTTTGCGTGCTCAGGCCTGCGCGCTGGCTACTACCGGATCGAGGTCCGCGACGTGGGCTTGGGCGCAGTCGACCTCGGGCAGCACTTCGTCGATGGCCGCGCGACGCTCGACCTCGGCACGGCGCAGTTGCCCCGCCCGGCCACGCTGCGCCTCAAGGGTCGCAGCCCGGAGCAACGGCTCGAGCTCTACCACCGCCGCACCGTATGTGACGTCCGCGCCGTCCAGGACCTCGGCGACCGCGATGTGGTCGAACTGCCGGCGGGCACGTGGATCCTCGCCAGCCAGACCGGAGAAGAGGCGCCGACGTTCCGGGAAGTGGTCCTGCGGCCAGGGTCCGAGACCGTGGTCGAGCTAGCTACGCGCTGACCGGATCGTTGACGGCACACCGCAACGAAGCGCGCAAGCTGCTGCTCAGAACAGACAAACGGGTGCCCTAGAAAATAAAGCGGCCCCCGCCGGACCATGCTTTCCGGCGGGAGCCTTCGCATCCCAGAGGGGTCTCTCACTGCGAGCCGCCTTTCGTGCCCTGGTCATCTCCCTACACAGAGCACTACGAGCGACACCAATACTAGTAAGCCTGCCGCGGTAAGTTGCAACTCCCGCGCGGTCGCATGGGGCGCAACGGCGTTGCGGCGCGGCGCAAAGGATGTGCTGCGGGGCGACCCGAACGTGCGGCGGAACACAGGGCGCGCGCGGCACGGCGAACGGTCGCAACCCGAGCGCAGCGGCGGGGATCAGTGCCCTTCGTGGCGCAGTTCGCAGCTCTCGTAGACCGGGCCTTCGGTGCAGGTCTTGGAGTAGGGCCAGCCCTTGAAGCGCGGGCCCTGGACCGCGACCGAGCAGCCGTTGCAGACGCCGTAGCCGCAGGCCATGTAGGTCTCGAGCGACAGGAAGCAGCGGAGGCCGCGCGCCTCGCAGACCTTGGCAACGGCGTGCATCATCGGGTCCGGCCCGCAGCAGAACACGACCGCGCCCTTCTCGATCTCGCCGCGGTCGAGTTGCGCCTCCAGCAGCGCCGTCACGCGACCGTGGAAGCCGTAGCTGCCGTCGTCGGTCGACGCGGACAGCCGCGCGATCCCAGCAAAGTCCTCCATGCCGGCGAGCGACGGACGGTTGCGGCCGCCGAACAACAGGCGCAGCGGCGACTTGCCCTGCGCGGCGCGTTCGCGCGCGAGCAACAAGAACGGCGCGAGGCCGACGCCGCCTGCGATGCAGACGGGATCGTCGAACTCGCTGGAGTAGGGCTGCCCGAGCGGGCCGGTCAGGTGCACACGTTCGCCAGGCTTCTGGTCGACCAGCGCGCGCGTGCCGGGCCCCACCGCCTTGATCAAGAAGCTGCCGAAGCTGCCGTCCGCGGCGCGGTCGTAGATCGAGAACGGGCGCGGCAGCATCACCGGCCAGCGGTGCTCCGTGCGCAGCATGTAGAACTGGCCCGGCCGCGACGGCGGGATCGGGCCGTCGACTTCGAGCGCGTAGCTGTCGCCGCCAAGGTCGCGCACGGCGCGGACGGTGTGGAGCCGGGTCTGCATGGGGCGCAGTGGGTATCCGCTCGGCGCGGCGAGAGCAAGCCGCGCGTCGCCGGACGCGAGTAGTGGAAGCCACCGGAGGCCCTTTTTCGCATCGCCAAAAAAGCTGCGTCGCGTCGTTCAGTTTTCTGGGCCTTGTGGAAAACGCTGCAAGCTCGTGCGTGGCATTTGGATGCCCTTCGTCGCGCTGCCGCATTTCCACATCGCGAAGCGGCCGCAAGTGGGACTGCGCACAACTGGGCATCCACGCATCCTCGACCTCAGATCGATGCGCTCCCCACGAGATTGAGGAGCAGACCTTCCTGCGTCCTCACGAGCAGGAACCCTTCGTGGAGGGGTCATGGGCTATTGGAAAGCGGCGGCGTTGGTCTCGCTCTGTGTCGTGGCGGGCGCACAGACGATGTCGATGGGTTATGGCGAAGGGTGCTCCGCGCGACGTGCGAGCTTCTATGAACACTGGGCTCCCGGCGCCTGCGATATGAACGCGTTCAACGGGATTCCTACGGGCTTCACGATGATCCAGCATGACTCCGGCTGGTTCGTATTGCCGCTGCAGTCGGCTTGGCGTCCGCCCGCCGCCAACGCAGGCGCAGTGACTTTCGGCCCAGACGGCATGTCGCAGCCCTTTCCTCTTGGCTTCTCATTTCATTACCCCGGAGGCGATTCCGACTCCGTGTGGGTCCACGAGGATGGCTTCGCATGCCTGGGCTCAAGCCCCTACTACGTGGCGTACATGCCGCCGGCCATGCGCTTCCTCAACGGCGGCCCGTGCATCGCGGCATTTTGGACTGAGCTCGACTCCGCGACATGTGGATCCGTTCGCGTGGATTCGGACCCCGTCGCCTCGCAATGGACTTCCGTCACATGGAGCGGAGTGCGTGAAACGGGGACGGCAAACACAAGCAGCTTCCAAGCTGTCCTCTACGCGAGCGGGCAGATCGATGTCGTGATGCTCTCCTGCAATGCGAATAGCCACGCGGCATTGTCGGGATGGTCCCCGGGCTATGGCGCGACACAGCCAGGGACCTGCGACCTCTCCACACTCAGTTCCAACATGGTGGTCACGTTCCCGGATCGCGATCCTCTGCAACTGCAGACCTGCGACGCACCCCGACTCGGCGCGACTGTGGTGATGGAGACCTCGGGCATGCCCGAGCATGTGAAGTTCGTCTTCACTGCCATCGGCTCTCAAGGATTTGACCCGGGCATTGACCTGACGACCTTGGGCGCAACCGCGTGCAGTCAGCACGCGAGTTACGAAACAGGAATCATGACCATGGTCTATCAGGGCTCGGCGATGTTGGTGCTAATCGTGCCGCAGCTGAGCGCATTGGTCGGGACCACCGCCTACCTGCAATCCGTTGCATTCGATCGCGGGGCGAACCCAGCTGGCGTGCTGCTGTCCAACGGGTTTGCGTTGCAAGTGACGCCGTAGCGAGAGCCGCGATCACGAACTGCACGACAGCGCCGAGCAGCCCGGCTTGTCCTTGGCCCAGTCGGGCCGCTTTTGCGCGAGGTCGTCCTCGCCAGACTGCTCGTCGTAGGGTCGCGCAAGAACGCGCTGCAATCGATGGAGCTTGCTCGCGTCGCCGGCGGTGGCGGCGTCGATCGCTTCTTGCGCGAGCCAGTTGCGCAGCACGAACTTGGGGTTTGCGCGGTTGATCGCTTCTGCTGCGACTTCGACATCGCGCGCTTCGCTGCGCGCGCGCACGCGCCACTGCTGAAGCCACGACAGGCCCTCTTCGACCGCGTCCTTTGCAGGCTCGCCGTAGAACGCAGCGCGCACGCAACTCGGCAACTCGCGCAACTCCTCCATGCGCAGCACCTGCGAAAGCGAGCGGAAGAAGATCGTCATGTCGACGCCGTGCTGCTGTAGCCACGCAAACAAGCGCTGCACGAGTTGGCCATCGCCTGCGTCGTCGCCGATGCGAATGCCGAGCTTCTTGGAAAACTGCGCGCGCGCCTCGTCGGCATACGCGGACTCGTAGGCCGACAGCGCGCTCTCGCCGCTGCGCTCGTCGTCGCCAATCAGCGGCAACAACGCGTCGCAGAAGCGCGCGACGTTCCACATGCCGACTCCTGGCTGATTGCCAAACGCGTAGCGCTTGTGCTGCGCATCCGTCGTGTTTGGCGTCCAACCGAAGTCGAAGTTGTCGACCCAGCCATACGGCCCGTAGTCGATCGTGAGCCCGAGCAGCGACATGTTGTCGGTGTTCATCACGCCGTGCACAAAGCCGACCGCTTGCCACTGCGCGATCAGCCGCGCGGTGCGCACCGCGACTTCGTGCATCAACGCCTCGTAGACGCTGCGCGACGGCGCGCCGAGTTGCGCAAAGAACTGTGCAATCGCGAAGTCCGTCAATTGCTGCAGCAACGCATGGTCGCCGCGCGAACTCGGCAACTCGAAGTTGCCAAACCGCAAGAACGACGGCGCCACGCGACAGACGATCGCGCCCGGCTCCGCCTTGGCGTTGCCGTCGTAGAACATGTCGCGCACGACCGCGTCGCCTGTAGCGACCAGCGACAGCGCGCGAGTCGTCGGAACGCCGAGCGCATGCATCGCTTCACTGCACAAGAACTCGCGAATCGACGAACGCAGCACGGCGCGGCCATCGGCGCGGCGCGAATACGGCGTGGGGCCAGCGCCCTTCAATTGCAGTTCGTGAATGCGCCCGTCGGGCCCTTCGAGTTCGCCCAGCGTGATCGCGCGACCGTCGCCGAGTTGGCCAGCCCAGTTGCCAAACTGGTGGCCGCCATAGTTGGCCGCATACGGCTCCATGCCATCCCACGTGGCATTGCCGCCGAGCACGTTCGCTGCGTCCTGGGACTCCACGTGCGCCTCGATGCCGAGCTCTGCCGCAAGCGAACGCGACCACGCCAGCATGCGCGGCGACGCAACCGTCGTGGGCATCACGCGCGACCACAGCGCACCGTGGACTTGGCGCGAGACCACGCGCGTGTCCGGGTCGCCGGGAAGGCTGTCGAGAAAGCGGCGGTGAAAGCGCACGGGATAACTCGGCGAGCATGGGCCGCGAATGCAACATGCGCAACCTACGCTCACGCGGGCGCACCGAGATCTCAGGCCGCGGACATGGGCCTTCGCGGGAATCACCCGGCCCTGCTCGTCAGAGGCCGCTTCCCTCCATGCGCTCCTGCGGGCAGCCGCCCACCGCTTCCCGCCGCGTCTCGACTACTTCCACGCAGTCCGTCATCTCTGCGCCACACGCGCCGCCGAGGATTACGAGCAGCGAACCGTGCGCGACCATGCGGTGAACGATGCGCGGAGTCGAACGGGCAAAGATCTCCCAACTCCGCTCATCCTCCGCGAGCCGCAGGATCTCCCCGCTCGCGACGCCGACGTAAACCCGGCCATCCACCATCGCCGCCGCGGGACCGAACCCGTTGCGCGCATCGCCGGGCAGTTGGGGAGCCTTCGTCCAGGTGCTCGTCGGCACGTGCAGCACATCAACGTCGAGACTGGGCTTGTCGTTCTCGTCAAAACCGCCGACGGCGAAGACGCGCTCGCCATTTGCCACCGCCGCCAGCGCGCGGCGACGGAAGGGCTGCGGCAGTTCGCGCCACGCAAGCGTCGGCGACGCGAGGTCGAGAACCAGCGTGGTCGATGGGAAGTCACCGCGGCGAGCAGCGCCTTGCATCGTCCAACCGCCGAGCAGCAGCAACGCGTCGCCAACGACGGCAACGCCGTGTGAGGAACGCGCGACGGGCAGCCTCGGCAGTTCGCGCCACTGCTCCCTGTTGACCGCAGCCAAGAAGGCTGCCTCATCGAGCGAATGATTGTCCGCCTCTTCTCCGTCCTCGTTGCGCGGCTGCATTCCGCCGGCTCGAAGCACGCGACCTGCATGCACAGCGAGGTCGAGTCCTTGCGCACGCGGGCCAGCGGGCAGAGTCTCCCACTGCGGCTGGCCACGGACCAAGTCATCCAGCCGCACACGCTCAAAGCGATCGGACACCGTGGCCGTCGAGTAATCGTGCCGATCGCCCGTGTGGCCACCGTAGACGTAGAGCCAGCCGTCGTGCGCCACCGCGCCAAAACTCGCAACAGGGCGAGGCAGCGAGCCCGCCGCGCGCACTGCAGTCACGGCTCGCCGATCCATAGCCGCACCAATCGGCTTCGACGCATGCGGGTCTGGCAGGTCGGCCACGAACGTCGCGTAGCGACGCACCTGCGTGAACGTGCGTCCTCCTGCTTCGCCCGACTCGCTCTTCCAGTCGCGCGCCCACGCGCCAATGCGCCCTGGCATCAGCGGCGGCGTTCGACCATTCGCGTCGGTCTCGATCTCAAGATCCGAGCCATCGGGCAGCAACAGGTGCATCGGTCGCCGCGCCGCCGGTGCGCCGTCAACCAACAGGCGCAGGTGGTAGCAGTGATGACCAACTTCGGCGACGAACTCAACCGGGGCCGAAGTCGACCGCCGCGCCGACTCCTCCAAGGGATCGCCGACCACCGACTTCACGTGGTAGACAAGTCGATGCGCGGGGCCGGCTTTGCGTTCATGCACGCCCAGATCCACGGTGCCGTGCAGCACGCGAGTGCCAGAGCCCGGCAGCGCGACCGAGAACGACTCCTGCTCCACGTCCGCGGGCGGTGCCGCGAGCGGGCGATCGACGCCGGCAGCGTCGCGGACGAAGAGTTTTGCGTCGGCGAGTAACGACACGGAGACATCGGGATCTGCCTCCAGCGTTTCGCTCATGACGAGGACAGCCGTCGCACCGTCGGCGGCGGGCACAAGGAACGGGAAGTGCGCCTTCAGCGCGCCTGCGACGACGGTCGCGAGGAACAGGACGGGCAACAGGGGGCGATTCATGTTCGAGCTCGGATCTTGACCTTCTTGCGATTGAGTCTCAATAGCAACAATGTAGATTGTGCTCATCGAAGATCAAGCGAGGAGTCCGTCAAGGTCCGCCCGAAGTCACGGCTCGCATCTACTCCATCGCCCAGTAGGGTTCGCGCATGCTCGACCTCGCAGGGCTCTCCACTCCTGTCATCGCCCTCGTGCTCGCAGTCGCGCTTGCGGTCCTGGTCGGCGGCGCCAAGGTGTTCACCACCGCAGCCGAACGCGTTGGCCTCTCACTAGGCATGTCGCCGTTCGCCGTCGGCATCTTCATCGTCGCGATCGGCACCTCGCTGCCAGAACTCGTGGCTTCGACGCTCGCGTCTGTGAACGGCACGTCCGAGGTCGTCAGCGGCAACGTGCTTGGATCCAACACGGCGCTGCTCCTGCTGGTCCTCGGCCTCGTCGCCGCGGTGTCCAAGAAGGGCATCGACCTTGGCGAGAGCTACATCGCGATCGACCTCAACTTTCTGATCGGCGCCGCCGCGTTGCTGGCCCTGGTGATGGTCGACGGTCACGTCGGTCGCCTCGAGTCCGTCGTTCTGCTCCTCTGCTACACGGCCTACACCGGCTACCTGCTGACCGACGGCAGGTCGGCCTCCGCCGACGAGGCCTTTGACGCGGCAATGCCCGTCGCCAAGGCCAAAGGGGTGCGCGCAGCGGACATCGGCATGCTGCTCTTGGCCGGCGTCCTGATCTTCGTCGGCGCCGACACGGCGCTCGACACTCTGCTCATCGTCGCCGAACGCGCCGGCATGTCGCCGGCTCTCGCGTCGCTGACCATCCTGTCGCTCGGCACCACGCTGCCCGAGACCGCCGTCAGCATCACTGCCGCATTCCGCGGCCGCGCCGAGATGGCCGTTGGCAACATCCTCGGCTCCTGCATCTTCAACAGCTTCGTCGTGGTTGGCGTCGCCGCAGCCGTAAGCCCGGTGCTCGTGCCGCCCGAACTGATGCGCCTCCCGCTGCCGTGCTTTCTCGGCGCCACTCTGCTGTTCTACCTGCTGACCAACGACCGCAAGGTCTCGCGCTGGGAAGGCATGCTCTTCGTCGCCTGCTACTTGCTGCTGGTCGCGGAGCTGGCGGGATTGGCCTGAACCAGGGCGTCCGAGACAGGGGATTCGTCGGAGCCGTTCGCGTCGCTGATTTGCCCGCCTGGGAGGCCAGCTCCATACTCTTCGCCCCCGATGCCCGACTCCCCCTCGCTTTGGACCTGGATCCTGCTGCCGCTGATCGGCGGCGTGATCGGGCTGGTCACCAACTACATCGCCGTGAAGATGATCTTCCGGCCGCTCAAGCGGCGGCGGATCCTCTTCGTCCCGTTCCACGGGCTCGTGCCGCGGCGGCAGAAGGAGCTCGCGAAGTCGATCGGCAAGGTCGTCGGCTCGCACCTCGTCGAGCACAAGGACATCGTCAGGACGTTTGAGCAGCTCGACTTCGATGACTTGCTCGCCGGCGTCTTGGAACGCGGCATCCAGCCGAAGATCCAAGAACTGCGCTCGCTGCCGCTGATCGGAGGATTCCTGACGGAGGAGCGCGTCGGCGACATCAAAAACGCGATCCAGAGCAGCATCCTGCAACGCAAGCAGCTGATCCTCGACGAGATCGAGCGAGCGCTCGTGAAGGGCCTCGACGTGCAGAAGATGGTCGAGGAGAAGGTCGCTGCCTTCCCCGTGCTGAAGCTGGAGCAGCTGATCCTCGACGTCGCGAAGAAGGAGCTGCAGGCGATCACTTGGTGGGGCGGAGTTCTCGGCGCGCTCATCGGTCTCTTGCAGGTCGCCGTCGTCTGGTTCTTCCCGTGAGCCTGTTACTGCACGCCTCCTCGACCGCTAGCTGAGCCCCGACCCCGCATGTCCCGCACACTCGCCATGATGTCCCTCGCTTCGCTCGCGTTCTTGTGCATCGCTCCGCTCGCGGCGCAGCAGCAAGAGCAGAAGGTGTCGAGCGGCTACCCCGACAAGGACATCCTGTCGCCGTTCCGCAATCCCGACGAGATTGCGGCGCCGCCGGACGCGCTGTTTGCCGCGCTGCGCACGATGCGCCGCATCGCCGACGATCCTGCTGCGGTGCGCACGTTTGACCGCGATGGCCGCGAGGTGATCGACGACGAGACGTGGCGCGCCGCGCGCTCCGAGGCGGAGCGCATCGGCATCGACGCCGGCATGTTGGCCGTGCAGATGCGCACCAACCGCAACGCGGACGAACGCGCGATCGCGTTCTACGCCGCGTTCTGGTGCTCCAACATCGACTACGTCTTCAACCTGATCTCGCACATCCCCGGCGAGCCGCTGCGCCAAACGCGCGAACGCGCGTATCCGCGCGCGATCGCGTTCTTGCAGGCCAACATCGGGCGCAAGTTTGGCGAGCTCTCGGAAGACCAACAGAATGCGATCCGCGCCGAGATGCCGCAGATCGGCAGCCCGGCCGCCAAGTCGCGCGGCATCACGCGCGAGCCGCGCGCCGACGATCTGCTGCACAGCGTGCACCTCGTGCCGTTCCTGCAACTGCTCGACCTCGACGAAGCGCTCGACCAAGCACAGGGACTGTGGTTCTTGAAGGAAGCGTGCCTCGTCCGCCGCGACCTCGCGTTGGCGACGTTGGAGCCGGCGCTGCCGCGCATCCGTCAGTTGCTGCGCAGCAAGGACGCCAAGGTCCGCCATGAGGCGCTCGGCCTGTTCTGCGCCATCGCGGACAAGAACGAGAAGCAGCCCGATCCAGCGGATGCAGCCGCGGTCGAGGCGTTTGCCGTCGCAGCGGGCAAGGCGATGTTTCCTCCGCTGCGACGCACTTCGGACGGCCTGTTGTGGCTGCTGCCCAGCGACGAGCGCGACGCGCTGGTCACCGCGGCGATCGCAGCGCTCGGCAAGGAATCGCTCGGTCGCCCCGACCGCGGCGA
>JBEELK010000154.1:0-10839 GCA_041168165.1 Planctomycetota bacterium
CCTTGTCGTCGACCGTCTGCGTCTGCACGTCGACGCCGGCTGCGCGCAGCAGGTCGAGCGTCTTGCGATTCTGTGGCGACGCGAAGAAGGCGACGACCGACGAGGCGACCTCTTCGCCAACTCCATCGATCTGCGTCAGTTGCTCCTTGGGCGCCGCCGCGAGCGCGTCGAGGCTGCCAAAGAACGCGGCGAGGTCCTTCGCCGTTTGCTCGCCAACTTGCCGAATGCCGATCGCATTGAGGAAGCGCGCGAGCTGCGGCGTCTTCGCGCGTTCGATCTGCGTCATGAGCTTGGCAAAGCTCTTCTCGCCCCAGCGCTCTAGCTCAATGGCGCGCTCCTTCTTGTCCGCGAGCGTGAAGACGTCCTCGATGCCGCGCACGATTCCGGCGGCGAGCAGTTGCTCGACTTGCTTCGGGCCGAGGCCCTCGATGTCGAGCGCGCGCCGCTCGGCCATGTGCACGATGCGACCGCGCAGTTGGTCGGGGCACTCCAGGTTGACGCAGTAGACGAACTTGCCCTCGGTCTCCAAAGTGGCTTTGCAGCTCGGGCAATGCGTCGGCGGCGTCGCTGGCTTGGAGTCCGCGCTGCGCCGTTCGGGGAATGCGCGCACGACCTCAGGGATCACGTCGCCGGCGCGCTGCACTTCGACAACGTCGCCTTCGCGGATGTCGCGCTCCGCCACGAGCGCCCAGTTGTGCAGCGACGCGTTGCGCACCGTGACGCCGGCAAGCTCGATCGGCTCCAGGTGCGCCACGGGAGTGATCGCGCCGGTGCGGCCGACTTGGCAGCCAATGCCGATGAGCTTGGTCGTGCCGATGCGCGGCGCAAACTTGTAGGCCAACGCCCAGCGCGGCGTGCGCGACGTGCGGCCGAGCTTCTGCTGCAAGTCGAGGCGATCGACTTTGGCGACGATGCCATCCATCTCAAACGGCAAGTCGTCGCGTCGCCGCTCGAGGTCGTCGTGGAACGCGTGCACGGCCGCCATGTCGTCGGCCACCGCGTATGGCTCCGCGACCTGGAAGCCCCATGCCGCGAGCTGCTCGCGCAGTTGTGTGTGCGTGCCGAACTCAAAGCCCTCGACGTGGCCGATCGCGAACGCAAAGAACGTAAGCGGCCGCGACTTCACCGTGCGCGGGTCCATCAGCTTGAGCGTGCCTGCGACCGTGTTGCGCGCGTTGCGGAACGTGCCCTCGGTCGATGTCTCCTCGCTGTCGCGCAGCGTCGCAAAGTCGCTGCGGCTCATGATGACCTCGCCGCGCACTTCGATCCGCGCCGGGAACGGCCCATCGCCGAGCAACTGCAGCGGCAGGTTGCGCACGGTGCGCAGGTTGTTCGAGACGTCCTCGCCGGACTCGCCGTTGCCGCGCGACAGCCCGCGCACGAAGCGGCCGTTCTCGTAGAGCAGGTTGGCGCTCACGCCGTCGAACTTGGGCTCGCACGCCCAGCGCAGCGCGTCGCCATCGGCGAGTTCGAGCAGCTTGCGCGCGCGCGCGACGAACTCCTCGGCTTCCTGCGGAGTCATCAGCGATTCGATGCTGCCCATCGGCGCAAGGTGCGCGAAGGTCGCGAAGCTCGTGCCCTTCTCCAGCGGCGCTCCGATGCGTTGCGTGGGCGAGTCCTGGGTGACGAGGTCCGGGCGCTCGCGCTCGAGCCGCTGCAGCTCGCGCATCAGCTCGTCGTACTGCGCGTCGGTCAGCCGCGGTTTGCCGAGGTTGTAGTACTCGTGGTCCGCTTGGCGGATCGCCGCGCGCAGCTCTTGGATGCGATGCTCGGTCGTCACGATCGGAGTGGGGTCCCTTGCGGCGTCTCGGCGTTGTGCCGACAAGCCGGGCAGCACCGTAGCCAGCAACAACGCGAATGCCACGCGCGCGCGCGTCATCAGAACGGGATCTCGTCGACGTTGACGGTGGTGTCCTTGGTGTTGCGTCGCTTTTGCGGCGGCGGTGGCGCGGCAATCGGCTCGTCGCTTTCCGGCGCGTGGCGATAGCCGTCGTAGGGGACTTCGTTGCGTCGAATCACTTCCCCCGCTGGAGACGTGTATTCCGCGGGGCGCACCTGAACGAAGCACTGCTTGCCCTCGAGGTCAGATGGCTCGATCTGCACGCGTCCGGTCGCGGGCAGCCCAATCGCCGCAAACACGATGCGTGCGCGCGCTCGCCCGCGCTGGCTGAAGACGAGGCTGTCCCATGCAGCTTGCTTGCCGACGTGCTCGCCCTCCGCGACGACGAGTCGCAGCGACCATCGATCGTCGCCAGCGCGCGTTTGTCCTGGCCTCACCTCCGCGATGCGGCACAGGTACGAGCCTGCGGGAATGGTCACGTAATTGGACGTGCGGTCGCTCGAGTCAAAGTCGATCTCCATGGCATTTGCTCCTTGTGGGTCTGCATGGAGAAGTGCGCCGTTCACTCGATTGGTGACGCGCAATCCAAGAAATCTCGCGCCGCCGCGACAGATTGCTCGCAGCGCAGGCTGCGTTGCGAAGGGCTCAGTTCGACGCGAGCGCTTTCGCGATGCCGAGCTTCTCGCGGTCGCTGAGCTGGTGCTTGCCGCGCAACACTTCGAAGCCCTGCGCCTCGATCTTGCCGAGGATGCGGCTGTAGATCGCGACGATCAGCCTCAGCACGAGCGCGCAGTCGGTCGCCGCCGAAGCGCAGATCGAATCGACGGCCGCGTTGGCTTGTCGCTCGTAGTCGCGTGCGATGGCGCAGAGTTGCGCGACCATCGCGCGCGTGCCGTCGCTGCTCTTCTTGCGCGACGCTTCCGCTTGGAGCGCCGTCTTGCTGATCCCGTGCGCAGCGAGGTGTTCGTCTGCGATGTACCAGAGTCCGCGTTCGACGTCTTCACGCAGGTCGCGCAGGATGTGCGCCAAGTAAGCGAACGTGCCGAGTTGCGCGCCGGTCGCAAGCACGAGCGCGAGATCGGGGTGCGGCTCGACGCGGCTGTGCTCCACCGAGGCCGCGAGAATGATCAGATAGATCGTCGTCGGCGAGACGCTCGCGCCATGCGTGTAGTGGAGGAAGTCGGCGAACGTCGCGAACTGCCCCTGCGCGTCGACGTCCGCGAGCATCGCGTCGAAGAAGTCGGTCCACAGTTGCTGCGGCACGCCAAACTGGTGTGCGTAGCGAGCGGCGAGCGCGACCAGCGACGCAGCCTCGGCGTGGCCTGTCGGCGCGAGGTCGGCGCGAGGCGCAAAGTCCGGCGCAGTGCACGACAGGAACGCGTCCTTCCACGCGGTGACCGCAGCGACGATGTGCGGGTCGCGGTGTCCGTGCCCATGCTTCTCCGCGTGCTCATCGACGAGGTCGTCGACGACGCGCATCAATGCATACATCGCGCAGAACGCGGCATAGCGCTCCTCGTCCGCGAGCAACCTGCTCGTCATGAACAGGTTGTTGTTGTCGCGCGCGGCGATCCGCTCGGCGGTCGCGAGTTCTCGCGGCAAGCGGCCGACAGGACGTGGAGCGGGAAGGGGCATGGCGCGCGGGGCGCGGCATGTTGGCCGCAACGGCGTCGCGTTGCAAAGCGCGCCGCCGCGGCTTGGTCCCGCGGCTCAGACTTAGGCTTGGTTCTCCATCGCCTCGTCGACGCAGGCCTGGATCGCGGCGAGCGCGGCGCGCAGGCGCTGGCGTTCGTTCTCGAGTTCGCGCAGAGCCTGGATCAGCTGCTCCAGCGAGCCGAGGCCATCGAGCGAGGGTGCGCTGGCCATCGCCGGCGCGATGCGCGGCATCGCCGCCGCAGAATCGACCTGGAAGAGCGACAATGGGGCCGTGGGGGCCTGGCTTGCGCGCGGCTTGCGCGGCTTGACCTCGACGAGTCCGAGCAGTGCCTTCGCGCGGCCGTAGACGATCGGCATCAGGCGCAGGTTCGCCATCGACGCGCGGTGCTTGAGGTCCTGGAACGACAGGTCCGGGTTGATGCGGAGCTGGTCGATGGCAAATTCGAACGCGGGCGACTTGGTCTTCGCTGCGCCTGCGGACGCGGGGGCCGAAGCCATGCCGACGTGCGGCGTTTCGTCGTGTGCCTCGTCGGAAGGGGCCTCCTCGGCAAAGTCAGAGCCCGCGTCTTCGCGCGGCGCGTCCGCCTCGTCGTCGTCGCCGGACGTCCATGCAGCGACCGGCTCGGGCTCGGTCGCGGCGATGGGTGCCGGGGCCGGGGCTGGCCTCGGCGTCGCTACGGCCGGCGACGGGTCCGCAAGGTCGCGGCGCGCCGGCAGGCCGAGGGCGCGGCGGGCGCTGCCGTAGAGAAATGGCGCCACATTGAGTCCCATTGCACGGGCGCGTTCTTGCACCTCGGCAAAGCTGACATCGGGATTGGCGCGGAGTTCGCGCTCAAGGAATTCGCGGGCCGACATGCCTTCGGCCATCGGAGAATCGTGCATGGAGGAGAATCGGGTCTAGGAGCGCGACCTGCGCCACTAGGGAGTGGGAATAGGGGGGTAACGACTTGTGCCGCCAGCGGCTGCGGCAAGCGCCCTTCGTTCGGGCGGGAACCAAAGCAGTTGTGGTTCCAAATGACAAGCCCCCCAACTCATTAGGCTGGAGCGGAGGTTGTGCAATGGTGCAGAGATTGTTCATTGCCTTGCAGATGACGCCGGGGACGGGGATCTCGATGCGGTGGATCGCAAGTCCCCCGATGGTCGCCGTTTCTTCCCCCGCAAAGCGTCTCCTTCTGGGGTCGGGATGTTCCCGATGCCGTCGGAACTTGGCGGCCACCTCGGAACCCGGGGTTGCCCATCCTTCGTCAGGTAGCACAATCCTTCGGCCCCTTTTGCCTGAGTCCGCCTTTTCATGCGAACGCCCACCACCCTCTTCGCCTGCGCCGCCTTCTCCTCTCTCCTGTTGGCGCAGGGCCCGGTCTTCGAGCCTCAGTCGCTGATCCCTGGGACGTCGATGCACCGCTGCGGCACGCCGACCTCCATCACGGCCGTAACCGCCGACATCGCCGACTGCGGTGCCAACAGCACCAACCCAGGTCCCTGGGCTCCGACGCAGGTGCTTCGCATTCCGGTTGTCGTGCACGTGATCGCCAACGCAGCGGGCACCGGCAACCTGTCCGACGCGGTGGTGCAGAGCCAGATCACCGTCCTCAACGAAGACTTCCGCGCGCTCGCGGGCACGCCTGGTGCACCAGGGTTCGACACGAAGATCGAGTTCTTCCTCGCGACCCAGGATCCGTCTGGCGCGGCGACCACCGGCATCCGCCGCTACAGCAACACGACGTGGTTCAACGACTCCGGCGCCTACTGGACGTCGATCGCGTGGGACACGTCGCGCTACATGAACATCTACACGAACAGCGCGGGCGGCGGTGGAACCCTCGGCTATGTGCCTGACTTGCCGCAAGGCGGCTCGGCGCTCAACACGACCGCGGATCGCGTCGTGATCCTCTACAGCGCGTTCGGCAGGCCAGCAGTCGGCGGCGCACCCTACAACCAGGGTCGCACGTGCACGCATGAGGTGGGCCACTTCTTGGGCCTCTACCACACGTTCCAAGGTGGGTGCGGCACGACGTCGTGCTACACGACCGGCGATCGCATCTGCGACACGCAGTCCGAGCAGAGCGCGCGCTTTGGCTGCCCCGTCGGTGCGACTAGCTGCGGCACGCCGGACCCGTTCCGCAACTACATGGACTACACCGACGACACGTGCATGACGAACTTCACGGCCGAGCAGGCCGCGCGCATGCGCTGCACGTTGGCCAACTATCGCCCCAACCTCGGTGTGCCTGGCGGTCCGCTCGCGACCGCGACGGTGCGCAACGGCGCGGGCAACCTCAACACCTACACCTGCCCGCCGCCCGTGCTCGGCACGACAATTCAGTCGCAAGCCAACGTGCAAGGCACGACGTGGGCGCTCGGTTCGGTCTACTGGTATCTGCAGCCCGCGAACGTGGCGTTCCCGCCCTACACGATCCTCGTCAACCTCAACTCGCCGCTCGTCTACCAGACGCCGTTCGTGGCGCCGTTCTTCGGGCTGTTCATGTTCTGGAGCGTGACGATCCCCAACGATCCGTTCCTCGCGGGGCTCACCGTGAGCACGCAAGGCGTGCTGATCAACTCGACGAGCCTCGGTTTGACCAACGCCGTCGACCTGCGACTCGGCAACTGAGCGAGCTACGCAGAGGCCATGCGACGAGCCGCGCCATGTGCGCGGCTCGTTTCGTTTGTGGCATGCGTTAGCGCCGTTCGCTCGTGATCGACTCCAGCGCTTTCGCCATCTCGGCTGCGCGCTCGGGCTCGGACTCCGCGAGGTTGTTCGTCTCGCCGAGATCTTTCGACAGGTCGTAGAGCTGCGGCCTGTCGTCATTGCCGAGTTCGATGCCGACCTGCTTGCTGACCTTGGGGCGGTTGCTCTGGGGAATGAACTTCCACTTGCCCATGCGAAATGCGAGCGAGCCCGCGTGCTCGATGAGCGATGCGCGGCCCACTTCGTCTTCGCCGAGCCATGCGCGGCGCTGATCGTTGCTGTCTGGGCACTCGCCCTCTGCGAGCGCCACGCTGCACATCGCTGCAACGGTAGCGCATGCGTCGACCTGGCTCACGAGAGCATCGGACACGCGCGGCTTGCAGCGCGCAGGCCAGCGCACCAAGAACGGAACGCGCGTGCCGCCTTCAAACGCGCTGTACTTGCCGCCGCGCAGTGGACCTGCTGGTTTGTGATCGCCGAGCTTTTCGACGGCGTCGTCGATGTAGCCGTCGTTGACCACGGGGCCATTGTCGCTCGTGAACACGACGATCGTGTTGTCCGCGATCCCCAACTCGTCGAGCGTGCGAAGCACTTCGCCGACTTGCCAATCGAGTTGCACGAGCGCATCGCCGCGCGGGCCCATCTCCGTCTTGCCGACAAAGCGTCCGTGCGGGACGCGCGGCACATGGATGTCGTGAGGGCAGAACAGCAAGAAGAACGGGATCGACTTCGCACGGCGCACGAAGTCTGTGGCATGCGCAGCGAACACGTCGGCCATCTCCGCGTCGTGCCACAGCGCCTTTTGGCCGCCGGTCATCCATCCGATGCGACTGATGCCATCGACGATCGTCATGTCGTGGCCGTGGTCCCACTTCATGCGCAAGAGGTCGGGGCGCTCTTTGCCAGAAGGTCGCGGGTCGATGCGATCGCGATAGGACACACGGATCGGGTCATTGGCATCGAGGTGCGCCACAAGATGGCCATCGACGTAAACGCACGGCACGCGGTCGCCGGTCGCGGGCACGATCCAGCTCTCGTCGAACCCGACTTCGAGCGGGCCTGGCGCAATGGTGCCATTCCAGTCGAGATCGCCGGTGCCGAGGCCGAGGTGCCACTTGCCGATCACGCCAGACACGTAGCCGCCGCGGCGCAGCAGCGATGCGATCGTCGCTTGCTTGGGGTCGAGGATCAGTCGCGCGTCGCCGGGCAACACCGCGGTGCCCGGTTTGCGGAATGCGTATTGGCCCGTGAGCAGCGAGTAGCGCGAAGGAGTGCACGTCGCCGATGACGAATGCGCATCGGTGAAGCGAATGCCCTCTTTCGCGAGTCGATCGAGGTTGGGCGTCACGACCGCAGTCGCGCCGTAGCACGACAGGTCGCCGTAGCCGACATCGTCGGCGTAGATCCAGACGATGTTGGGCGGAGGCGATGCAGGCTCTTGTGCGTCGGCGCACGGGCCCGTGATCGAGGCTGCGACGAACCACAGCGCGACGGACGAAGATCGCATGCGCAGAACGTATCGCCGCCGCAGTCGCGTAGCCTGTGCGTCGTGTTCGCGTTCCTCGATCGTTCCCGCATCGAAGCAAAGCAAGGCTACTGCCGATGGCTCGTGCCGCCTGCGGCGCTCGCCGTGCATCTGTCGATCGGGCAGGCGTATGCGTTGAGCGTGTTCAACATCCCGCTCACGCGCGTGCTCGGCGTGACCAAGTCGGTCGACGGCGACTGGTCGATGGGCGCCACGATCTGGATGTTCAACCTCGCGTTCTTCTGCCTCGGCTTGTCGGCGGCGGTGTTTGGCCGCTGGGTCGAACGCAGTGGTCCGCGCAAGGCGATGGCAGTTGCAGCGTGCTGCTTCTGCGGCGGCTTCTTCGTCGCGGCGCTCGGCGTGCATTGGCACCAACTGTGGCTCGTGCTGCTCGGCTATGGCGTGCTCGGCGGCATCGGCCTCGGCATCGGCTACATCTCGCCCGTGTCGACGTTGCTGAAGTGGTTCCCAGATCGTCCAGGCATGGCGACGGGCATGGCGATCATGGGATTTGGCGGCGGCGCGATGCTCGGTTCGCCGCTCGCGATGGAATTGATGGCGCGCTTCTCGGGACCGACGTCGACGGGCGTCGCAGAGACGTTGTGCGCGATGGGCGCGATCTACTTCGCGTTGATGGCCTTCGGCGCGTGGCTCGTGCGCATCCCGCCCGCTGCGACGATTGCGACCGGCAATGGCGTCGCCTCTGCGCCAGCAGCGGGATCGACGGCACAGCAAGCGGTGCGCACGCGCGCGTTCTGGCTGATCTGGCTCGTGTTGTTCTGCAACGTGACCGCGGGCATCGGCGTGCTCGGCCAGGCATCGCCGATGGTGCAGGAGATGTTCGCGACGACGCCTGCAGCTGCGGCCGGGTTCGTCGGATTGTTGAGCTTGTTCAACCTCGTTGGCCGCTTCTTCTGGTCGTCGTTGTCGGACGCGATTGGCCGCAAGCGTGTCTACGCGATCTATCTCGGGCTCGGCGCATGCCTCTACGCGATGCTGCCCGGGCTCGGTGCGTTGTGGGCCTTCGTCGCTGCTGCGTGCGTAATCCTCAGCATGTACGGCGGCGGCTTCGCGACGGTGCCTGCGTACCTGCGCGACCAGTTCGGCACGCGCGAAGTCGGCGCGATCCACGGACGGTTGCTGACCGCTTGGTCGCTCGCTGCCATCGTCGGGCCGAGTGCGGTGACGTTCGCGCGCGACTACGAACTCGGCCGCGGCGTCGCGGCGCAGGAGGTGTATTCGCGCACGCTCTACGGGCTCGCCGCGTTGTTGGTCCTAGGCTTCGTGGCGAATGCGCTCGTGCCGAAGGCGGATGCAGCGATTGCGGCGCAGGCGAATGCGCAGCGTGCCCATGGCGCAGGCACTTCTGTTCCGCTCCCGATCGCGCGGCTGTGCCTCGCATGGGCCGTCGTGCTGGTCCCGTTGTCCTGGGGCGTGGTTGAGACCGTCCGCAAGGCTGCAGGCCTGTTCGCGTGATCGTTCGCGTTGATCCATGATGCTGCGCATGACGAACGTCTCCATGCGGGTCGTGGCGGTTGCGATGAGCCTCGCCGCGCTCGGCGCATGCAATCGCGTGTCGCAGGACATGGCCCCGCGGGTCGTGTTCGACTCAGGACGCGTGCAGAAGGACGCGGTGGTTCGCGTCGACGGCATCGGCGAGATCGCCGCGTTGCAGCTGTGCGCATTGCGAGCCGGAGAACCAGAGGAGTTGCTCGCTGTGGGTGCGCGCGGCTACGCGCGACTCGACCCGACGACGCTTCAGTCGCGGGGCGCAACGTCGTTCGCCGCACCTCCGTCGCGAGGGCATGTGGTCGTTCGTGACATCGACGGCGACGGCGCGGCCGAGTTCGTGCAGTTGGGCGAGAACTGGATCGGCAAGACGTCGGTGTTCGCGCTCGACGGATCGCTGCGTTGGCAGGACTCGGACGAAGTGACGAAGCGCGCGCCCAATGCGACCGCCATCGTGGACTTCAACGGCGACGGTCGCTGCGAGTTCGTGACGGCCTTCAACGTGGAGACGTCGCTGCGCGTCGTCGACTGCGATAACAAGCCGTTGCCCGAGATCCCGTGCGACCAGCAGACGCACACGTTGCTCGCAGTCGACGTCGAAGGCGACGGCCGCGAGGAGCTTGCGATGCTGAGCGGTCGCGGTCTTCGCATCGTCGATGCGAACGGCAAAGTGCGCGGCAGCATGCGGGCCGAGGACTGCGGCTTCCTCAGCGACCTCGAACTGGTGCGTGATCCGCGGCCCGGCGCTCAAGGCAAGGCGTTGCTGGCCCATGGTTCCAAGGGCATGTCGATGTGGACCCTCGACGGCGAACGGATCGAGGCGGGGGATGCCGCCGCGATGCGGCAGAGGCTGTCGAACTTCGACGGCAGCCGTGTCACTGCGAAATGGGGCGCGACCGAGTGGGATGTGCGCGCGGGGCTCGTGCACCAACAGGCCTTCCCTGCGGGATTCGTGGCGTCGCGCGTCGCCGTGCGGTTCTTCGACGGCAAGCTCGCCTACGAAGAGCTGCTGCGCGGCGGCGGCGTCGACCGCGACACCTTGCTCGCATTCGGACTGCTCGCGCTACCTGCAGAGGCAGCGACGGAGCGCCCCGGCTGCGTGCTCGTTGGCTGCGGTGCCGACGTGATCCGCTACCGCGCGCGCTGAGGCGCGAGCGCCGCACGCAACGCGTCGTCGACGTCTTCGTGCACGAACCGGAAGCCCGCTTCGAGCAATCGCCGCGGCGTTGCTCGTTGGCTGCTCAGCAGCACCGCGTCGGCCATCTCGCCGAACAGCGCGCGCAGGGCGAACGCAGGCACGGGCAACAGCGCCGGACGTTGCACTGCGCGGCCCAGCGCCTTGGTGAAGTCGCGGTTCGTCACGGGCTTGGGCGACACGCACAGGTAGGGGCCGCGCGCGGACTCGTTGGCGAGCAAGAACGCAATCGCAGCGCAAAGGTCGTCGAGCGCGACCCAACTCGTCCATTGCGCGCCGTTGCCGATGGGACCGCCGAGGCCAAGCCGGAAGGGCGGCAGCATCTTCTTCAGCGCGCCGCCGTCTTTGCCGAGCACCATGCCGATGCGCAGGTGGCACACGCGCGCGCCGCGTTCTGCAAGCGGCTTGGTCGCGCGTTCCCATTC
>JBEELK010000155.1:0-2734 GCA_041168165.1 Planctomycetota bacterium
TTCGCGATGTTCTTCGCGATCACATCCATGCGCAGACGCTCAGCCGACATGCCGGCCGACGCGGTGCGCATCGAGGTGAAGAGCTTCTGCAGCGGATTGACTTGGCTCATCGCTCAGTACCTTTGTCAGCGACCTTCTTGGATCGCGGTTTGCATCAGGTTGTTGCGGCTTTCGAGCATCTGCGCGTAGAGCTGGAAGGCCAGGATCGTCTCGCGCATCGCATTGACCTCGGACTCGAGGTTGACGTTGTTGCCATCAGGACCGGCGGGCGTGGTGTGATCGAGCACCACGCGCGGTTCGACCTCATCGAGACCGGCACCGCCTGCTTGCAGGCGCTTGGCGATCAACTCCTCGAACTGCACATCGCGCCGGGTGTACCCGGGCACCGACTGATTGGCGATGTTCTCGGAGAGGACCTTCGAGCGTTGCGTTGCGGCTGACATGAGCCGCAAGAGCAGTTGCTGTCGATCGATGTTGGCCGCGTCCATGACGAACCTCAGGCCACGTGGCCCAGCGTGCGCCAGAGCTTCATCTTGTTGGACAAGGTGCGTGCCGTGACGCCCAAGCGGCGCGCGGCCTCGGTCTTGTTGCCGCGCACGGCTTCGAGGGTGGCCAAGATCGCCACGCGCTCGATGTCTTCGAGCGGACGGTTCGCGAGTTGCGTGCCCATCTCCTCGGTCGGCGTGTTCGGGCCGATGTCGGCACCGCCACCGCTGGGACCGAAGGCCAGGTCTTCCACATCGATGATCGATTGACGCAGCATCACGACCGCACGCTGCACGACGTTCTCGAGCTCGCGCACGTTGCCGGCCCAGTTCCAGGTCTGCAGGCGCTCCAACGCTTCTTTGGTGAAACGCGGCGTTTCGAGGCCGTTTTGCTTGGCGTAGTGACCAGCGAACTGCTGGGCCAACGGGGCGATGTCCTCGGCGCGCTCGCGCAGCGGTGCGATGTGAATCGGCAGCACGTGCAAGCGGTAGTACAGGTCTTCGCGGAAGCGGCCAGCGCGCACTTCCTCGGCCAGGTCGCGGTTGGTCGTGGCGATGACGCGCACATCCACCTTCATCGTGGTCGTGCCGCCGACGCGCTCGAACTCTTCTTCTTCGAGCACGCGCAAGAGCTTGGCCTGCAGCGCCGGCGAGATCTCGCCGATTTCGTCGAGCAGCAGCGTGCCGCCGTCGGCGAGTTCAAAGCGACCAGCCTTGGTCTTGTGCGCACCAGTGAAGGCGCCGCGCTCGTGACCGAACAACTCGGACTCGAGCAGCTGCTCCGACAGCGCGGCGCAGTTGACGCGAATGAACGGGCCATTCGCACGCGGCGAGTTGCCATGGATGTATTGAGCGACGCGCTCCTTGCCGGTACCCGACTCGCCGGTGACGAGGACGGTGCCCTTGCTGCGCGACACGCGGGCCGCGGTGCGCAAGGTCTCGACCATCGAGGGGCTCTTGGCGATGACGGTCGTCGGACCGGTGCTCAGCGCTTCTTCGCGCAGGTACTGGTTCTCGCGGATCAAGCGCGTGGTGCGCTCGATGCGGCCGATGACTACTTCCAACGCATCCGGCGTGCAGGGCTTCAGCAAGAAGTCCGAGGCACCGTTCTTCATCGCGTTGACAGCGGATTCGATCGTGCCTTGCGCGGTGATCATCACCGACGGCAAGTCCGGGTTCGACTCCTTCAGACGCTTGACCAGCTCGGTGCCATCCATGCCCGGCATGCGCAGGTCGGTGAGCACCAGGTCGGGCGAGTTGTGCTGGGCACGCTCGATCGCCTCGGCGCCGTTCTTCGCTTCGATGGGTTGATAGCCAAGTGCGGCCACCGCCTCCATGAGGAACTCGCGGCTGAGGGCGTCGTCGTCAACAACAAGGATCTTCTGGATCGACATGGTTCTTCGTCTTTCAGGCGGTCAGGAGCGGGATCCGGATCGCGACATCAGCCCCTCCCGCGGAGGCCGGTGTCTTGGACACTTCGAAACGACCGCCGTGTAGTTCGGCAATCGTGTGTACGAGCGCGAGCCCGAGGCCAGTGCCTTCGGCGCGCGTGGTGTAGAACGGTTCGGCGACGCGGCGCGCTGCATCACGGGCAATGCCCGGACCAGCGTCTTCCACGCGCAGCACCAACTCTTGAGCTTCGGTGTAGGCCGACACGCGCACATAGCCGCCTTCGGGCTGCATCTGCAGCGCGTTGGCCACGAGATTGCGCAGAGCCTGGCGCAGCTTGACGCGATCACCGCGGAACGACGGTGCTGCAAGCTGTGTTTCGATTGTCCAGTCGGCTTGACGGTCAGCCGGCAGTACACGGCGCGCGCTGTCGATCGCATCGGCGACCAGACGCTCCGGCTCGACACTCTCCGCCACGAGGCTCTCGCGCTGGGCGAGCTGCATCATGCTGGCGATGATCTGATCGGCTTCGGCGACACCTTCGCAGATGCGGGTCGCAAAGCGCGCGGCCTTGCCTTCGCCAGGCAGCTCGCGGCGCAGCAACTCGGCGAAGCCACGCACGGCATTCATCGGGTTGCGAATCTCGTGAGCGATGCCGCCGGCCATGTTGCCGAGCGCGGCCATCTTGGACTGCACGCGCACGCGTTCTTCCAAGGCCTCCACCGTGGTGCGATCGTCAACGATTTCGACCGAACCGCATTCGCTGCCGTGGGCATCGCGGATCTCCGACCAACGCGAGGCCACCACGCGACGCACGCCTTGCAAGTCGATCTCGCGGCTCTCGCCTGCGGCACCGCGAC
>JBEELK010000156.1:0-27818 GCA_041168165.1 Planctomycetota bacterium
GCTGCGTCGCCTTCGCGGGCGATCATGCGCAGGTTCGTGCCGTTGCCGATCCAGAGCGCCTGGTCATTGGCCGTCGTGATCGTGCCGCCGCCGCCATCGGTGAGCGTGCCGTAGAAGGCGATCGAGCCGCCTTCGAAATCGCTGTAGGACGCCGTGTTGTTTGCGATGCCTTGAACGGCGCCCGCAACGACGGGCGAGGTCGTGCCTTCGCGCCACACCAGTTGGAACCCGAGCGGGCCGCCGACGAAGTTGGCATTGTCATCCGCGGTCGTGACGGTGCCGCCCGTCAGCGTGCAACCAAACGCGCAGCCGCCGGCATCGCCAAAGCCCTGTGCAATCGTCGGCGAGCCGTAGTTGGCCGCGCCCGTGGGAACGGGTGCCGCATCGCCTTCGCGCATCAGCACGGAGTTGAAGCCGCCCGGATACCACAGCATCAACAGGCCGTCGTTTGCAGTCGTGGGGGGTGGCGTGCCGACCACCGCGCCGAGGCGCTCGTCGTGCAGCACCATGCCGACCTTGTTGAGGATGACGTTGAAGCCGATGTTGTCGACGCGGACTTGGTTGCCGCCGATCGTGATCAGGTCGCCCTTGCGCTGGACGACGCTGAGGTTGCCGGGCGTGCCGACGAAGTTCGCGAAGTTGTTCGTCGTGCCGGACACGTCGCCGCCCGAGAGGGTGGCTTGGAATGCCGCGGTGCCCTGCGAGTTGAGCGACGTGGCCTGGTAGCCGACGCCGCCGAACGCGGTTTCGAAGTTGGTGCCGCCGACGCCCGTCGGCGTGCCGCGGCGAGCGAGCACCTGGAACGCACCGGGGACACCGACGAACAGGGCGGAGTCATTGCGGCCGAAGGTGCCCGTGGGCACCGTGGTCACGACGCCCGGGCCGATGAGGCCGGAGCCGAACAGGATGTAGCCACCCTCTGGGCTGAGGCGCGGGCTTCCGTTGATGCCAGGCAACTGCAGCGTCGCCGACGACTGCGTGATCAGCACAACGCCTGCGCCCAGCGTGCCCGACGGCTCGGCATCGCCGGCGCGGACGACCTTCTGCAGCGTGTCCCGGCTGCGGCCCAGGAAGAAGGCGCGGTCATCGAGGTTGGTGACGCCCGGGCCGGTGAAACGGCCGCGGAACAGCACGTTGCCGTTCAGGTCGACGACCGGGAAGTCCAGCGCGCTCGCGCCGCCATTGATTGCGCCTGCAATCCCTGGGATCGGATCGCCTTCGGCCATCAGGACTTCGGCCTGCGAGAACAGGCTCTGGGCAGCGGCCGACACGGCCAGGACCGAAGCGCTCATCGCGCCGCGGAGGAAACGGGAGTGGGACAAGTTCATGCGCAGGAGATGTGCAGACGGGAGCAGGGAAATGGCGGCTCATCGCCACCGAGACCGCAGGCGACGAATGCGAGCCGATGGCCGGAAAAATCCGCAGGACCAATAGCCAATCGGTGCATGCACGTTAGCCACAGGTCGTAGGTTGCCTAGCCCCTGCTGCAGGCTTGCGGCCCACTGCGGGCAGTGGTCGCATGCGCGTTCGTGACTGCCGTGCTGGAGATTCGTGAGCTTGCGCTGCGCCGTGCGGACGGATTTGCGTGCGAGTTGCCGCAGTTGACGTTGCGGCGCGGCGAGTGTGTGGCACTCGTTGGGCCTTCGGGATCCGGCAAGTCCAGCCTGCTGCGCGCGGCATTTGGGCTACCCAACGGGCGTTGCGTCCACCGCGGTGGCGAAGTCACGCTGCTTGGCGAGCGCTTCGTGCCGTGCTCACCATTGGCGCAGAAGTCGCTTGCGACCCACATTGCGTTTCTCGCGCAGGATGCCCGAGCAGCGCTCGATCCGACGGCGTCGATGGCAGCGCAGATCGCACGCGCTGCCAATGCGACGTTGCTCGACGCCAGCGCCGCGCTGCTGCGACTTGGCGTGGACGCGGCGCATCGTGCGCAGCACGCGGTCTCCGGCGGCGAGGCGCAGCGCGCGATGTTCGCGGTGGCGCAGCTTCGGCGCGCGCCGCTATGGGTGTGCGACGAGCCGACTGCGCACCTCGACGATGCCGCATGCGCGATCGTCGCGGCCGCGATCGCTGCGCACTGCGAAGCGTCAGGCGCTGCGCTGCTCGCGACGCATGACACTCGGTTGTTGCGCGCGTTGTCGTGTCGCACGCTGCACAGCGAAGGCGGCACGTTCGCATCGAATGTCGATCGCGCGGCGCCGTGGCCAACGCTGCGCGCCGCGGCGCGCGATGAGGCAGAGCCGTTGATCCTCGCGACGCAGTTGCTCGCGCGACGCGGCGGCCGCGTGTTGTTCTCGCATCTCGATCTGCAGGCGAAGGCGGGCCGCGTGCTCGCGATTCGCGGCGCGTCGGGCGTCGGCAAGACGACGCTCGGACGCATGTTGGCTCGCCGCGTGCGTCCCGATTCCGGTTCCGTCGAGTGGCGCATTGGCGACGGCCTGGTCGCGATGGTGAGCCAGGATGCGGGCGGGTCGCTGACTCCGTTGCGCACGCTGCGAAGCCTCGCGCGCGAGACCAAGCATGGCGATGTCGATCTCGACGCGATCGCGAACGAACTCGCGCTGCCGATTGCATGCCTCGATCGCGACACGCGCGAACTGTCGCTCGGCGAACAGCGTCGCGGAGCACTTCTTCGCGCGCTCGCCGCGGACCCCAAGGCGCTCGTGCTCGATGAGCCGACTGCGTCGTTGGATCGCGACAGCGCGGAGCGCACAGCGCGCGCAATTCGCCGTCGGTGCGACGAGCGCGGTTGCGCCGTGGTCTGCATCACGCACGATGACGCGCTCGCCGCGAGCCTCGCGGATGAACAGATCACGTTGGATGGAAACTAGCTCATGATGCGGATCCAAGTCGGCATGGTCGCATGCGCAATCGCGCTGTTGGGTTCCTTGCGCGCGCAGGACGCAGCTGCCGAGAAGCGCTCGGATGCGTGGAGGCCGGTGGGATCCCATTGGCTGCGAAGCGAGCCGATGGATGTGCCGGGCTGCGGCATCAGCGTCGCTTGGCCCGAGACGGCGCTCGACGATGCCGCGAGTTCGCGCGCGCTCGCATACGCGACGGCAGTGCATCGCGCGGCGATTGCGGACCGCGTGTTGCCTCAACATGTGCGCACGCAGATCGAACTCGGCAACGGCTTCACCGTGCTGTCGGCGCATGTGCCCGCGGATTCGTTGGATGCCGTTGCTCGTTGGCTCCGCGCGCTCGCGGGGTCATTTGGTGATCGCACCGATGACGATGTGGCGGACCGCAGCCTGGCACTCGCGGCGCTCGCGGCTGATGACGCCGATTGGCTCTATCCCGGCGAAGCGCTGCACGGCATGGCGCGGCGCGCAATGTTTGCTGCGGGCGATGCGCGCGCGACCGGAGCGCTCGGCGATGCGTCGTTCCTGCTCTCGATGCCGCGCGATGCGTTCGTCGCCGCGTTGCAGGCTCCAGTGAGCGGCGGCCTGCGCGTCGCGGTCGTCGGCGATCGACGCGCGTTCGATGCCGTCGAGGCCGCGCTGCTCGAGATCGGGTGTGAAGGCCCGAAGAGCAAACGCCGCCTGCTGCCGCTGCCGCAGCAGGAGACGTCGCCGCTCGCGTTCGCGCCGCATCCGCGCATCGACGCGCACTACGTCGCGTGCGCATTCCATGCGCCAGTGGAGCCCGTCTCGATGGCGCGACTCGTTGCGATCGAAGTGGTGCGCATTCGCGCGCGCACGCGGTTCCAGTCGCCGCGAGGCAACGAGTCGCTCGCGCGCGCGCCGTTCGTGCAGCACGATCCGCTGCTCGGTGATCCGCTGCTGCTGTTGTTCCGTCGCGGCGTGCACGGTGCTTCGGCGGACGTGCCGCGTCGCGAACTCGAAGAACTCGCGGCGGCGATCGCGCTGCCGACGCAGGCGGCTGAGTTTGCGCCTGCGCTCGCGGTCGTGCGTTCGGAATGGGCCGCGCCTCCGTATGGCGAAGGGATGCTGGCGGCGCTGCGCGTGGCGCCTGCTGCGATCGCCACGCGCGCGCGGGCTCTCTTGCTCCGATCGCTCGGTGGCATCGGCGATGCAGACGTCGCGGCCGCGACTTCCCTGGAGCCTTCGGACGTCGACGCGGAGTTGCAGCGCCTTTCGGCTGCGCGGCGCGCGTGGTTTGGGCTCGCGCCAACGCATGGAGACCCGCTCGGCGGCTGAAGGCAAGCGGCCCAGGATGCCGATGTCGTGGCGCAACTCCCCACGCCATCGACCATGGGTTTCATCAACGTCGCAGAACGCACGATCAACGCCAAGCTCGTCTACTACGGCGTCGGCGTCGGCGGCAAAACCACGAGCCTTCAACGCGTGCACGGCATCTTGTGTCCGCGCAACGAAGTGCAGCTCGTGTCGATCAAAACCGAAGAGGACAGCACCCTGCTGTTCGACTTCTTGCCGATCAACCTAGGCAGCGTGAGCGGGTTCAAGATCCGCATCCAAGGCTTCACGGTGCCGGGGCAGCCGAAGTATCGGCAGATGCGCAAGTACGTGCTCAACGGCGCGGACGCAGTCGTGTTCGTCGTCGATAGCCAGCGCAGTCGCCTGCAGGAGAACCTCGAGTCGCTGCAGAGCATGATCGAGAACCTGAAGACCGCGGGCGCGGATCAGATCCCGATCGTCGTGCAGTACAACAAGCGCGACTTGCCCGACGTGCTGAGCGAGAAGGAGCTCGATCGCCACTTCCGCTTCCGCGACGACATCGAAGCGTTTCCGTCGGTCGCGACGGAAGGGCAAGGCGTGTTCGAGACGTTCGTGCACGCCGCAGGGCAACTCGTCGAAGAGAAGGTTCGCCAATACGGTCTCGGCCGCGGCAAGGAGTTGCCCGATGACGTTGCCGAGGCTGCGCGCCAGAAGCTGTGGGAGATCTGCGATCAGGTGCGCCGCGAGCGCAGCGAAGTCGCGGCGGAGGACCTGCCGCAGACCAGCGTGCAGGTGGGGGATCGGCCAGAGGGCACGCCAGAAGCCGCGCTCTCGGAGCAGAACGATTGGCTCAGCGACGAAGAACTCGCGCAGGATCTCGTGGTGGCGGATGCCGCAGTGCTGCATTCGCCGGAGACGGAAGGCGACGAGGACTCTTCGTTGCTCGCGAGCAGCGTCCGTTCGAGCCTCGAACTGGCGCGCAAGTTTGGCGACGTCGATCAGGAGCGCAGCCTGCTCGAACGCAAGGTGCAGGAGATGGTGGAGGTCGCGCAGAACACGGTGCATGACCTCAACCGACCGATCAGCGCGCTGCGATTGATGCTGTCGACGCTGAAGAAGGGCTACCTCGGCGCCATGCCGGACACGCAACTGCAAGCGATCGACAACGGACTGCTCGCCGTGCACCAGATGGAACTGCTCGTGCGCGACTTGCTCGATAGCTCGAGGCTCGACCACGACGGCGTGCAGCTCGACTTCAAGTCGGTGGACCTGACCTTGCTGATGGGCCAGATCTGCAGTGGCATGCGCTACGAACTCGAGGAGCGCGACGCGCTGCTTCGCATCGAACCGATGCCGACGATCCTCGCCGACGAGTGGGCGCTCAGTCGCGCGATGACGAACTTGCTCGGCAACGCGCTGCAATACGCGCACCGGGACCGCCGGCCGACCGTTCGCGTGTCGTGCGAGGACGAGGGCGCGAGCTGGGCGATCCGCGTCCGCGACAACGGCATCGGCATCCCGCAGAAGGATCACGAACGGCTGTTCCGGCGCTTCGAGCGCGGCAGCAACACGGGCGGCATCAGCGGCACCGGCCTTGGCCTCCACATCGTGAAGGAGATCGCGGCGGGACATGGCGGCTCGGTGACGTTCCAGTCGATCGAGGGCGACGGCACGGAGTTCGTCGTGCACGTTCCGAAGGAGCCGTTCCAGCCAGAGCACTCGACACTCTCGGAGACGGCCGCGCGCGCCGACGTCTGAGGCGGTCGGCGAAGAGGGGTCTAGCCCGCAAACTCGTGGGCAGCACAGCCCAGAAAAGAACAAACCCTCGCGCGGGTCGTCGACCCGGGCGAGGGCTGCGTTTGGTACCTCCACTAGGGCTCGAACCTAGGACCCGCGGATTAAGAATCCGCTGCTCTACCAACTGAGCTATGGAGGCGCGAGTTGGGGGCGGGAACACTAGCGACCGTCTGCGGCGCGTTCAAGCGCATGTTGCACGAATGCTGGTCCGATCTTGACCATCGCATGGACGCGCGGCAAAGTCCTCGCCCCAACCTCGGCACGGTGGCTGTAGCTCAGTTGGTTAGAGCATCAGATTGTGATTCTGAGGGTCGCGGGTTCAAGTCCCGTCAGCCACCCCACTTCTTCGCGTTCGCAGCGGTCGCGAGGAGTTCCAGGTAGCACGTGTAGCCAGCGCAGTCGTGCAAGCGCCTACCAGCGCGAGCGACGCCAAGCACACTAGCAACGCACGTCCCTCCCTCGTCGTCTGTGGGCCAACTGTGGGCCAACTGCGTTGCAGTCGCTCTGCTGCGTTGCAGTGCTCCCGCTTACTCGGCACGCTCGCAGCATGGATTCTCACGAGGAGGTGCCGCAACCGACTGCGCACGACGAACAGATGGCACCGTTAGCCGCCGCGGCGGAACAGCGGTTGGAGCGCCGCGTGGTCGCCTATTGGTATGTGACGGATCTTGTGCGCGCGTTGGCAATGGCGGCGATGCTGATCGTGGTCGACGGTTCGCTGCGCGCGGAGGTCGGGTTGCCTGCGTGGAGCGAGCAGGTCGCGTGGGGGCTTGCGATCGCGGTGGTGGTCACCGCGTTGGTCGCTCCGGCGTGGACCTACGCGACGTGGCGGTTCTCGGTCGACGACCGGCTTCTCTCGATGCGTTTTGGCATGTTGTTCGTCGAGGATCGACGCGTCCCGGTGCCGCGCATGCAGCACGTCGACATCTCGCGCGGGCCGATCGAACGGCTGTTCGGGCTCGCGACGTTCGTGGTGTTCACCGCAGGCAACGAAGGCTCGGCGTTCCGACTGCCCGGCCTGTCGCAAGCGCGCGCCGAGGCACTGCGCGACGGCGTCCTGCGCGCGCGAGGTCGCGATGTCGTCTGACGCGGACGCAACCGGCCCGACCCAGGCGACCGAACCGCAAGCCCGGGTGCTGCTCGCGGGGAGCCTGCACCCGCTCGTGCTGCTGCTGCGGTTGCTCGACGGCATCCGCCAATCCGTGTTCCCGTTGGTGCTCGGCATCGCTTCGGAGCCGATGTTCCTCGCGGTCGCGGCCGTCGTGTTCTTGCTCCACGTGGGGCAAGGCCTGCTGCGCTACCTCACGTTCCATTACACGCTGACGACCGACGAACTGCGGACGCGCGAAGGGCTGCTCCATCGCCAAGAACGTCGCATCCCGATCGATCGCATTCAGGACCTCGGCTTCGAATCGACGCTGCTGCGGCGCGCGTTGGGCTTGGCGGTCGTGCGCGTCGAGACCGCGTCGGGGCAAGGCGTGGAAGCGCAGCTGGATTCGCTGTCGCACGCGGACGCAGAACGGCTGCGCGAGGCGTTGCTGGCGGCGCGTTCTCTGCGGGTTGGCGCGGTCGAATCGGCCGATCCAGCCGCGGCGGCACCGCGCGCGCCGATGCCCGATCCCGAGTGGACGGTCTACGTCGCCGAGTCTTCGATGTTGCTGCTGCGCGGTCTCACGGACCTTCGGTTTGGCGCGATGGCGGTCGCGGCCTATGGCGCCTACGAGCTCGCGGACCAGCTGGGCATGTTCACGCGGTTGCAGGGTGTAGGGGACACATTCGAACAGTGGCTGCGCGGGTTCCCGACGGTGGTGGCGGCCAGTCTGCTCGCGGGGTTAGTCGCGGCAGTGCTTGCGTTCTCCTCGGCGACGGCGGCGTTGGGCAACTTGCTCGCGTTCCATGGCTTTCGCCTCACGCTGCGAGCCGACGCGTTGTCGTGCCGTTTTGGCCTGATCACGACGCGGCAAAAGACGCTGCCTCGCGCCCGTATCCAACGCGTGCGGGTCGAGCAGACGTGGCTGCGGCGCTTGCTCTCCGTCGCGGTGGCGCGCGCCGACTCGGCGGGCGCTGGGCGCGGCGTCGATGACGAAGCTCCGGGCGGCTACGACGTGATCGTTCCGCTCGCGCCGTTGCAGAGTATCGGCGCGATGCTGCCAGCTGCGCTGCCAGGGTTCGAGAGCGAACGCGGCAGTGTTCGGCGCGCGAGCCCGCGGCTCGTGCTGCGACTCACTGCGCGCGGCGCGATCGAGGCTTTCGTGCTTGCCGCCGTGCTGTGGCCTGCGGTGGGCGCCTCCGCTGCGTTCGCGTTCCTCTGGCTGCCAGTCGCATGGTTGCTAGGGCGGCTCGCATGGCACGGGCTCGAGTTCGGCCTGTTCGAACGACACATCTACCTTCGCACCGGCTTGCTCGGGCACTACCGCGTCTATGTCCCGACCCACAAGGTGCAAGCTGTGTCCGTGCATCAAGGTCCGTTGCAGCGCGTGCTGGGGCTCGCGGAGATCGCCGTCTTCGTCGCCGGCGGGCCGCCGACGCGCATACCCGACCTCGAACTCGCCGATGCGCGGGCGATGCTCTCCGACCTCGCCTCGCGTGCAGCCCTTGCTGCCATGCAGGATTGGCGCAATCCCGCTGTTTGAATCCACCCTTTGCCTGCGTAGGGTAGGCCCGTCCCAACCCCTCTTCGCCCGCGTTCGGTAACCGTCTTGGCGCACTGCCCTATGTGCCGAGGCGTTGTCCGCTCGGCGCGGCACTGACTGATCCATTTCCAGAACCCGCGGCCGTTCGCTCCGGCCCGAATCCAGCATGGCCCAATTCGTGCTTGAGATCCTCGATGGGGATCGCGCAGGAGATGTCCTGTCGCTTCCCGAGGGAACGATTCGCATCGGCAGGAAGCCCGGCAACGACCTCGTGCTCTCCGACGAGAAGACGTCCGGCGTGCATGCCGAGATCGTGTTCGACGGCGGTCGCTACGTGTTGCGCGACCTCGGGTCGACGAACGGCACGATGATGGACGGCCGCCGCGTCACCGAGGTCGTGCTCGGCTCCGGCGACACGTTCACGATCGGGCGCGTGCAGGTCCGCTTCCGTTCGGATGCCGACTCGTCCGCGCCATCCGCGGCAGCGGGCGATCTCGCGGTGGGCAAGATCGACATGGCGCGCCTGCAAGCGGCGAAGGGCAAGGGCCGCTCGATGACGACGGCCGCGCTCGTTCTCGTGCTGGCGCTCGCCGGTGGCGGTTGGTTCTGGGCACAAGGTCAAGGCGGCGGGGCGGGCGATGGCGAATCGTCGCCGCGCGGCCCGCGCGCGATCGTCACGGTCGCTGGCAACCGGATCGACGGCGATGCCGGCGCGTGCGAACAGGACACGGGTTGGAACCTGCGCGTAGCGGGCGCGGGATTCCAGTCGGGCGCGTCGGCGCACACGGGGCAGGGCAGCTTCGAGGCGCAGCGGTCGGCCGAGGGCCAGGACTTCGCGGTCGCCGCGACCACGTCCGAGATCAAGGCGCTCGCGGGCCGCTCGCTCAGCGTCGCAGCGCATCTGCGCACGTTTGGAGACGCGCGCGCTGCGGTGCGGTTGTCGTTCTGGAGCAGCGCCGATGCCGTGCCGTTCCGCTTCCGAACTGGTTCGCCGCTGTCGGCGCATGAGGGTTGGCAGCGTGTTGAGTTTGTAGCCGCAGTCCCGCCCGGCGCGGATCGCTGTGCCGTCGAGATCGTCGCCACGCTGCCCGACGAGTCGAGCCGCGCGCAGTGCGACGATGTTGCGATCACCGAGTCGGGCGACAGCAAGCCGACCGAACTGAAGGTCGGCGAGAACGGCACCGTGATCGGCACGGGCAGCGCGATCGCGCTGCGTTCGATGGACACCGATTCGCCCGCGGCACTCTTGTGGGTGAAACCCGGCGAAGTCGCGGCCGATCTCAAGGGGCTCGCGGCCGCGGACCTGCTCGCGTTGTCCGACGTCGGCGGCACGGTTGCCGTGACCGTCGACGACAACGCGGCGCAGTTCGCGGTGAGCGGTTGCTCCCACGTCGAACTCGGCTTCCCGGTTGAGAGCGGCAGTGGCTTGCTGGCCGACTCGGGCAGCGGGTTTGCGAGCGTCGACAGCGGCGTCGCGATGACGGCGCAGCGCGTGCTGCTCGGCGATCGCTCGACGCGTTGCATGGTGGAGGCCAAGTCTGGCCCCGTCGCAATGCACGGTCGCAGCGCGGGCGGTGTCTACCGTCTGCAAGTCGCGGCTGCAGAACTAAGGCTCCAACTCGGCTTCCGCCAAGAACGGCAGGACGCGCGCGAACGGTTGCGCACGGCTGAGGCGCTCGCCAGCGGAGGTGAGCCCGGCAAGGCGCTGGCCGCAATCCGCGACGCTCTGCTTGCGGTCCCGCACGACGCGGAGACCACGGCGTTGCTGGTGGCGCGCCGCGGCGAGTGGCAGCAGGCCGCGCAGGATCGGCTGCAGGCGCTCGGCAAGGACCTCGACGAGGCGGAGTTCTTCGACACGCGCGGCGGTTTCCAGCGCGTGGTCGCGGAGATCGATCGCTTGCTGATGAGCTACGGCGACGACGGCTTGCCCGACGCGCAGAGTGCCAAGGCGATGCGCGAACGCAGCCAGCAACGGTTGTCGCAGTTGGACGGCCAGCGTGCGCAGGACATGCGCCAGCGCCTCGAACTGATGGCGAAGGCGTTCGAAGAGGCCAAGCAGCCGGGGTTGGCGAACCTCGTCCGCGATTACGTGACGCAGCGCTTTTCCAAGCAGGAGTGACCCATGGCAGGCGTCGCGATCGATATCGGCGGGCACAGCATCAAGTCCATCTCCGTCAAGGCCGGCAAGCACGGCGTGCAGGTCACGGGCTTCTCCGCGGTCCCAACGGAAGAAGGCGCATCGAGCCTTCGGCCCGGCGGCAAGCCGCCTAAGGGTGCGGTGTGCGGCATCTCGGGCCGCGACATGAACCTGCGCTATAGCCAGGTCCCGCCGACGCCGGACTGGCAACTGAAGAACCTGATGGACCTGGAGATCCAGGACCTCGCGCAGCAGTCGGGCGGCTCGCTGTCCGCTGACTACAACCTGCTGCCGACGATCGACGCGGAATCGGGCGTCGACACGGTGCTGCTCGCGCTCGCGCGCGACGAATCCCTCGATCGCATGACGCAGGTCGTGGCCGAGGCACAAGGCAGCGTCGCGGCGTTCACGCCCAACTGCATCGCGCTCTACAACGCGTATCTGAAGTGCGGGCCGGTCGAAGAAGACGTCGTCGTCTGCCTCGCCAACATCGGCCATGAGACGATCGACCTGGCGCTCGTGAAGGGCACCGACTTGCTGTTTGCGCGCAACCTCAGCGGCGGCGGCAAGGTGCTCGACGATGCGATCGCAGCTGCGTTCAACGTTGCGCCGCGCAAGGCCGAGACGTTGAAGCGCGACTTGCTCGACCTCGATCCGCAGAGCCGCGGCAGCTACGCGTCGGGCCAGATCGAGAAGGTCACGATGGCGGCGGGTGGCGCAGCCAATGCGATCGTCGCCGCGATCCAGAGCTCGGTCGCGTTCTGCAAGGCGCAGACGAAGATCGCCGACCTGCAACTCGACAAGGTGCTGCTGAGCGGCGGCAGCGCGCGCATCCGCGGCTTGCGCGGCATGCTGCGCGAAGTGCTGCGGTGCCCGGTCGAACTGTTCGATCCGTTCGAGAACCTCGACCTGTCGGCGTTGCCTGCTGGTGATGCCGAGCAACTCGAAGCGATGCGCAGCGAGGCTGTGGTGGCGCTCGGCCTCGCGGTCGGCAGCGTCGACTCGACGCTCTACTCGCTCGAGATCCTGCCCGCTGCGGTCAAGAAGCGCCGCCAGTTCACGCAGCGCACGGTGTTCAACATCGTCGCCGGCGTCGTCGGCGTCGCGTTGCTCGCCGCCTACGCGAAGGACCAGAAGGCCGCGGTCGAGGCCGCGTCCGCGTCGCGTCGCACGGTGGCTCGCGCCTACGCGCAGATCCAAGACGTCGACAAGCAGGCGCAGGACATCGTCGCGAAGAACCTCGAAGACCGCGCGGTCGTTGAGCACCTCGCACAGCAGGCCGTTCCGCTGCACGGCGCGCTGCGCGTCATGCGCGCCGTCACGCAGAACCTGCCGCCGCAACTCTGGCTTACCAAGGTCAGCGTCGAGATGCGCGGCGCGGGCAACGCGGACAAGAAGCCAGTGGTCGAGATCAAGGGCCGCGGCAAGGAGCTCGACGGCGCCAACGTCAGCAACGTGCTGCTCGAGTTCTCGCAGCAACTGAAGAAGAACCCGCTGCTGACGGAAGCAGGCGCCACGCCGCAGCTGACGCTGCCATCGACCGGCGATAGCACGGTCGAGTTCACGTTCACGATCGAGTTCGGGGGGAAGAGCTGATGGACGTCGGTTCCTTCGTGCAGGAGAACAAGCGCTGGCTGCTCGGCTGCGCCACTGGGCTCGTGGTCTTCTTTATCGCGCGCAGCATCGTGGGCTCGGTCTACGACCCGATGCCCGAACGTCGCGCCGCGCGCGGCGTCGTGCAGAACGCGCAGACGACGGAGGTCTATGACCGCAGCGGGCTCGCAGCCGCGATCGCCGAGCAAGATGCGCTCGCTGCTTCGCGCAAGAGCCTCGAAACGGAGATCGGCTTCGCCAAGAGCGCCGACTTCTCGTTCGAAGGCAAGGGCCTCTCTGCGGACGAGTTCCTCGGCAAGGTGGGGCGCGAGCGCAAGCTTGCGATCCTCAAGGCCGCGAGCGAGCGCGACGTGCAGGTGGACCAGAACCGCGACCTCACGTGGCCACCGGCGCCGAACGGGCTCGAAGAGATTCGCAGCGCGTTGTTCGGCATCGAACTGATCGACGAGACGTGCACCCGGCTGTTTGCGGCGCATGACGCGGTCAAGACCGTCGACCCGCAGGCGCAAGGGCTCGTCGGCCTGCGCATCGGCGTCGAGACGCGCCGCGCTGCTCGGCGTGCGCCAGTCCGCGGCCAGAAGCCGGGGCAAGTCGACGTGCGCGAGTTCCTGGAGCAGGAGCGCGTGTTGTTTGAGTTCCGCAGCGACGAGGCCACGGCGATGCAGTTCTTGGAGTCGCTGCGCAAGCCGGGCCGCACGCTGACGCTGGAGCCCGGGCTGAAGATGACGCACACCGGCCGCCGCGCGGATCCGGTGGTCACGACCGGTTCGCTGGTCGGCATCGCGTTCAAGCAAGAGACCAAGGAGTCGAACTGATGGCGCTTCGAAAGGAGCAGGTCCTGTTGCTCGCGGCCATTGCGGTCGGCGCGCTGATCTACAAGAACGGCATGGACGAGGGCTGGCGCGCGCCATCCTTGTCGCCGCAGGCTAAGAAGCTCGAAGAACGTGCCACGCCGAACGCGCCGCTGCTGACGACCGCAGCCGGTGCGCCGGGCGCGCGACGCTTCTTCCGCGAGCCCAGCGAGACGCAGCCGTTGCCGCCGCGCGCGCTGCCGTTTCCGGCGATGGAGCCTTTGGCGCTCGTCTCGTTGCCGCTCGATCCAGGTCCCGACCTCGCGCGCGCAGACCTGCTGCTGATCCCGGGCACCGCCGCCGAAGGCGTGACGTTGGACGCGGGCGCTGCGGCCGATGCACCGTCATCCGGCGACAAGGCGGACGCCGCTGCGCAAGAAGCCGCGCAGAAGGGCGCGGTGCAGGAGACTCGCGAGCAGAAGAAGGAGCGCTACCGCCGTCAGTACGACCAAGTTTGGCTCTCGGGCCAGACCGAGGAGCACTTCGGCATCCTGCGCGCGCCGGGCCACGACGTGTTCGACCTCGAGAGCCGCGATGCGGCGAAGCTCGAGGGCGTCGTCGTGCACATGCTCGAGTTCTCGATCGCCGACGAGAAGGTGAAGCCGCCGGAATCGACGTTCGGCAACGACGACCGCATCCGCGTCACCAAGGTCAAGCTCGCAGACACGCTCAAGAACAGGGTCGCGCGCGCGGTGCGCGCAGTGCCTGCCGACGCGGCGCACGCGCTCGATCGCGACAAGCTGATCGATCAGTTGTTGCTGTGGGCGCGCGACGACGCGTGGGTGTTCGAGGTTGCGCTCGAGCAAGCCGATGTGCTCGCGAAGACGGAAGCGGGTCTCGCCGCGGTGCGCGCGAAGGCTCGCGTGCTGCGCGTGAAGGGCGACTACGCCAGCGAACTGGCGCTCTACGACTCGCTGCCGGACAGCGGCCCGATGGCGTCGTTCCGCTTCGAGGGACTTGGCATCCTGCAATCGCGACTCGGCTTGCACGCAGCGGCCGAGGCGAGCCTTCGCCGCGCGATGGAGTTGGCGCCGACCGACGCTCGCCCGCATGCGGCGCTCGCTGCGTTCTTGCGCCAGCGCGGCCTGCCGCGCGACGCCTACGAAATGGCGCAGCGAGCCGTGGCGCGACTCGGTTCAGTCAGCGACGCGCTCGAACGCATGCGCGTGATCCAGGTCTCGATCGCTGGATTGCTCGGCATGGGCGACCTCGACGCGGCGCGCGATGCGCTGTCGAAGTTTGGCAGCTATCCGGCGGGCACGCTGCCCGCTGCGGCCGCAGCCTACTTGCGCGCGTGCATCGACTACGCGGCTGGGCAATTGCCGGCGGCGAAGGACGGCTTCCGCAACGCAGCGGTATCTGGCTTTGGCGCCGCGGCGCAGTTGGGCCTCGCTGCGTGCCAAGTGCGACTCGGCGAATGGGCGGACGCGAAGGCCGGCTTTGACGGCGTCGTCGCGGACGCGCCGTTGCTGCGCCACCAAGCGCTCGCGGGCTTGTCGCTGCTCTACATCCGCATCGGGCAATACGAGTCGGCGGCGACGCAAGCTGACCGCGCGCTCGAAGCCGATCCGACCTACGCCTACGCGCTCTACCTGAAGGCACGTGCTCTCGCAGGCATGGGGCAGCCGGGCAATGCGCTCGAGTCGCTGGCGGCGACGCTGCGGTTGCGCGACGACTTCGTGCCAGCGCTCGCCGAGGTCACCGAGCAGCGCATGCGCATGCTGCGCGAAGGCGACGCGTCGGAGCAGGCGCAGAACGCGCTCGCGGCCGTTCGCTACGCCGATCGCGCCGTCGCGTTGTCGCCGCAGAAGAGCGTGATGCTGTGCGAGCGCCAGGGCCTTGCGCACTACGCGGCCGCCGACCTGCGCCGTGCGCGCGCTGCGTTCGCCGATGCGCGCGATGCCGCCGCGGATGACGCGGGCAGGTTGTTTGCGCAAGCTGCGATCGCAGTCGTCGACTACGCGATGGATCACGTCGATGAGGCGCGGCCGCAACTGGAGCGTCTACAGAACGACCTCAACAAGGATCACCCGATGCAGAAGTGGGCGAGCGAGACGCTGATGCGGATCGACGACCACGCGCAGAAGGAGCAGCTCGACGATCGCTTCGAACGCAGCGAAGTCGGCAACGTGTGGCGGCTCGAACGCGATGGCTCGCTCGGCGCCATGGTCGAGGAGAACCGCATGCGCTTCGCTGGCAAGTTCAGCAAGGCGACCGAGGTCTCCGCGACGCGCATCGGCGCGGTCAACAAGGGCGGCAAGTTCCTCGCGGTCGGCGTGCAGATGGAGTTGCGGCCAAAGCACACGGCGCAGGACACGTTTGCGGGCTTGCGGATCCAGTCCCGCAGTAGCGGCGGAGCTTCGGACTTCACTGCGCAGGTGGGCCTGCGCGACGGCAAGCCATACTTCTACGTCAAGGAAGGCAAGGCCGACGCGGCGCAGGCCGCCCCCGGCGCCGCGCTCGCCGCAGCGGGACCGCATCGGTTCGAGCTGCGCGTGCTCGACCGCGGCGAGAACCTGTTCACGCTCCTGTGCTTGATGGATGGCATGGAGCTTCATCGCCAGGACCTCACGTTGCTGCGCGCGGCCGACCAGAAGGAATTGGAGACGACGTTGTTCGTCTCGGGCCGATCGGGCAGCGCGTCGGATGTCGCTTTCGACGAGTACCACCTCGAACGCCGCAAGGACTGAGTTGCCATGACCCTTCGCCACGCGCCCCGTTCTCCCCGTGACATGCGCGGCTTCACGCTGATCGAACTGCTGATCGTGATCGCGATCCTCGGCGTGCTCGCCGCAGCGTTCTTGCCCGACTTGCTCGGCGCGAAGGAAGCCGCCAACGAGCAGACGACGCTCGTGAACTTGCAGCGACTCTCCGAGGGCTGCGAGAACTTCGAGCGCAAGCACGGCTTCTATCCGCCGGATGACTTCCACGACCCCGAAGGCAAGCTGCAGCTGAAGTCCGACAACGGCACGAACACGGGCATCGAGTCGCTGGTCGCGTTTTTGAGCCAGTCGGTGCAGGACGGCCAGGACCTCAGCGATCTCGCGGGTCGCCTCGTCAACACCGACGGCGACAGCAACGACGCGATGCTGCCGTTGCTGTCCCGCAGGGATCGGCTCGAAGTCGCGGACGAGTGGGGCATGCCGATCGCCTACTTCAGCAAGACGAGCGCGAGCCTCGGCTTCGACAAGCCGCAGCAGATTGGGTTGCCCGGCGGCGACGGGCTGCGTCTCGCCGCGAAGGCGCTGCGCAACCAAGACGGCCAGCCGATCGGCGGCCGCAAGTTCCAGTTGTTGTCGGCGGGCAAGGACCAGCTGTTCAACACCGAGGACGACATCAGCTTCCCGCAGAAGTCGAACTGATCCCGCAACGCAGAGCGCCTCGCCGCAACCTCGCATGCACCAACGCCGCACGAACCCCACACGCGAAGCGGGCCTCACGCTGCTCGAGCTGCTCGTAGTCGCAGGCATCCTGTCGGTGTTGATGGGTCTCGGCGTCGGGTTCTTGCGCCGTTCCGATGGCTTGCCGGAAGCGAAGTCCGCGATCGTCGGCATGCTGCGCATGGCCGCGCTCGATGCGCGCACGCGCGCGCTGCCAACCGAAGTGCTGCTGGAGCCGGGCCAGGATGGCGGGCTCTCGACGGTGCGCGCCCGCGCGCTCGATCCGCTGTTCGTCGTGACGTTTGATCCGGGCCAGCGACAACTCGACTCGCGGCTCTCGCCGGTGCTCGGCGGCGAAGATGTGCTCGATGGCCGGATCGGCCATGCGCGCATGACGAAGGAAGGCGACCAGAGCGCTGCGCTGCGGCTGCAGCTCGGCGAGCAGCAAGCGAACCTGTCCGACGGGTTTGCCCTGCGAGTGGACGTGCGCCTGTCGTCGCGCGGTTCGGGCACGCTGTTGCGCCTTGGCAGCGCGGTCACCGTTCGCCTCGATGAACTGGGTCGGCCGCAGGCTCGCATCGCGACGGAGGATGGCGAAGGACGCGGCGGCGCTGCGATCACGCTGTCGTCGCAACAGGGATTGCCGACGGGCCGGTGGTGCACGTTCGAGATCGCAGCCGATGGCTCGCGCGCATGGATCGCGATCGACGGTCGCGTCACGGCGGAGCAGACGCAGCGCGAACGCGTGCGGCAGCAGAAGGACGACGTGCTCGAGGCATTGCCCGGCGGCGAAGCGCTCGCGTGCGCGATCGACGAGTTGCAGGTGTTCGCCTACGCGATCGCGGACGCGCAGCGTTTGCCCGAAGGCGCGGTGTTGTCGAAGTCCGTGCGCATTGCGTTCGACGCGCAGGGCGAGCCCATCGCGCCGCCTGCGATTGAACTCAAGATGATGTCCGACGGCCGCGTGGAGACGTTGCGCGTCGGGCCAGGAGGCGTGCTGCAATGAACCGTGTCGCATCGCGCCTCGTTGCGCATTCTTCGTCGCAGCGCGAGCGCGGCATCGCGCTGCTCGCGGTGCTGATGGCGCTCACGCTGTTGTTGCTGCTCGCGTTGCCGTTCTCGGTGTCGATGAGCCGCGGCGCCGACGTGTCCGCTCGCTCGGTCGAAGTGCGCAAGGTCGAACTGCTGTCCGCGAGCGCGCGCGACCTCATGCTCGGCGAAGCGGCGCTCGGCCACGCGACCTACGACGAGACGCCGGATAGCGACGGCCTCGACGAGTTCCCTGCATCGGTGCCCGACGCGTTCCCCGCGCTGCGCATGGATGGGCGCGCGCGGTTTGGCGGCGAGACGTGGGACCTGCAGCGCTTTGTCGCGCTCGATGCGATCACGCCGATGTTGCTGTCGAACCTGCTCGGATCGACGGCGCGCATCGCAGCCGAGTTGTTGCCCGACGCGACTGAGATCACGCTCGATGACGCGAGTCGCCTGCCGGACAGCGGCTTTGTGTGGATCGACCACGAAGTGATTCGCTACGCGGGCAAGCAAGGCAACGCGCTGACCGGTTGCGAGCGTTCGCTGTTCGTGGACCAGGGCTTCGTCAAGGCGGACGAGCACCAAGTCGCAGAGACCGCGCTCGCGCTCGATTGGCGTTGCGTGCTCGCGTGCGCGTGGCCATTCCACGGCCGCACGGGCGGCGATCATGCGCAGCGGCAGCCGTTCGCGACCGCGAGCGAGCTTGCGGAGATCGAGCGTTCGGGCACGGGCGGGTTCCTGCCCGCAGAACTCGACGCGCTGCGCGCAGCGCTCGGCGATGCCGCAGACGTCGCGACGGCGCCGGTCTGGGGCAGGCCCGAGCGCGTGTTCTACGACGTGCCGGTCGGCAGCCGACGTCTCGTCGTGAAGTCGGCGTTGCATCTCGGCTCTGGCAGCACGGTGCGCCTTCGCAGCTTGGAGACGGGCGCGATCGAATACGGCCTCGTGATGACGGCGCTGACGCCGCAGAGCGCGCAAGAACTGCAACTGCCGTCGGTCTACGAGCTGAGCTTGCTGTTCCCGGTCGCGCAGGAATGGAAGGGCATGGACACGGTGGTGGAGCCGCTCGTGCCCGCGCCGGTCAACTGCAACACCGCGTCGATGGAGTTGCTCACCGCGTTGTTCACCGGCTGCCGTCGCGCGCTCGATGTGCGCGTGCGCGATGCGTCGGGTGCGCGCCGCGTGACACCGATGCAGCCGCTGTCCGTCGCCGAAGCGCGTGAGATCGCCGAGCAGATCGTGCTGCTGCGCAGCGAGGAGCCGATCCGCGGCTTCGAAGAGTTGGCGCAGAAGGTGTTGGGTCCTCGCCTCGCCGACGCGAGCCAGGAGCAGAAACTCCGGTTGCTTGTCCTCTACCGCTTGCTGCTCACGGGCCGCGACAGCGTGGTGGAGATGGGCATGGCGCCGATCACGTTCCGCTCGGGCCCGCTCGTTGGCTATCGCGCCGCTGCGTCGTTGCAGCGCAGCGTCGTGGCTCCTGCGATCGCCGCGCGTCACGAGCGCACCGGCATCGCGGTCGCCGAGCCGGGCATGCTGCTCGCGTCGTCGTGGCAGACGCAAGAACGGCTCGAAGAAGCGTTCCGCCTCGACCAGCGCGCGCCGTTCTGGCTGACAGGGCCTGAGAACGTCGGCGCCACCGGCGGCGGCGAACTCGGCAACGACCCGGTTTCGCGCTACGTGCCGCACGTGGTCGGCATGGCGTTCCCCGACATGGGGCTTGGCACGAGCCGCTATCCGTCGCGTGGCGAGACGGACGCCGCGATCTTCCCCGGGCCCGTCTCGATCCGACCGGGCGAGTGGCCGCGCAATGGCCCGATGTCGACGCGCGCGCGCTACGGCCACGAAGCGTTCTCGACGTCGATCGATCCGCGCGGCCATGACATTGCGCGCGGCGGTCCGTTCCGCATTCGCAACACGGGGCCGCGCGACCAGAACGCTGCGCCGCAGCCGCCGCGCACGCACGAGTTGACGCACCCGTTCACGACGCCGGAGTCGAAGGGTGGCGCAGGCCGCTTTGCGGTGTCCGCGTGGTTCGAGCCGCAAGCGCTCGGCAATGGCGTGCTGTTTGACTACGGCTCTGGCGACGCGCAGCGCAACCGCATGGCGCTGCTCGTGCGCGAGAACAAGCTCGTTTACGAAGTGCTCGACGAAGCGGGCCTCGACCCCGATCCAGGCCAATCGCCAGCGGGCGTGACGCGCACGTCGGCGCGCTGGGAGTTGCCGCTCGCCGAACTCGCGCTGCCGCCGCGCACCCCAGTGCACGTTTCGGCGACCGCATACTCATCGCGTCCCTCGGACCTGACCGTGGCGGTCGATGGATTCGCGCGCGGCAAGAAGGCGTTCCGCACGACGCTGACTGCGGCGTTGCCGGGCTACGACCCGCAACAGAGCCCGCAGTTGCCGCCGGGCCAAGCGACCAACGATCCGCGCAACGTCGTGTTGCAGGTCGAGAGCACGACGGGCTTCCCAGCCCAAGGCGTGCTGCGCATCGGCACCGAGCTGTTCGAGTACACCGACATCCAAGGCAACTCGTTTGTCTGCCAGCCGCGCGACAGCACGGGCGGGCGCGCATCGCGCCAGATCGGTCGCGAGCATCGGCCGGATATCCCTGTCGACAACCTTGGACGGCCTACGATCGACGTCAACTCGATCGCGCAGGGCGCCAACCTCGACCAGTTCCCCAATCACCCATCAGGTGCCGAAGTCGAGCTCTACGGCTACTCGGCGGTGCCGTCGTCGAGCACGCTGATGTTCCTCGGCAGTTCGCCGGTGGACGCGCTTGGCGGCTTCGCGGTCGCGCGCGGTTGGCTCACGAACAGTCGGCCGATCGTGCTCAGTGCGCAGGGCCTGCCGCCGATCCGCATCGGTCAGGGCATCGACCTCACGTGGACTGGCGACCTCGAACTCGCCGACCCGCGCACCAGCAACTCGCGTCCGCCTGCGGCCGCGAGCGCTGCGATCAGCGATGCGTTCCCGACGCGCGGCGGCTTCGCGCTGCTTGTGCAACGTCGCTTCCGCTTCAGCCCTCCGCTCGGCCAAGTCGCGACGCAAGTGCTCGCAGGCGGCGTCGAAGTGATCCGCTACGCGAGCCGCAACGGCAACAAGCTCGTCGGCGTGCAGCGCGCGGTCGTGTTGCCTGGCAACAACAGCCAGATCAACCAGCAGTTCTTCGACGGCATGCCGAGCCAGTTCGTGACGGACTGGGACGACAACTTCATGGACCCGCGCGTGCAGCCGCCGCTGAAGTGGGATGAGGATCCGCTGCGCATGCTCAGCGTCGTGCCGATCTCGCTGGCGCTGCAGAACGCTGCCGACATGCCGGATCCGAGCGTGACCGGCACGACCGAGTGGGTGCAGTTGTTCTCGCAGAGCCAGCCGAACGACACGGAGTGGGTTCGCTACGACGCGATCGTCGATCGCACGCACCTCGTGCGCACGTTCCGCGGCTCGTGGGAGAGCACGCGCGCGGTGCTGACCAACCAGTTCGCGCTCGACGACGTGCAGGTCGGGCCGCTCGGCCCGGTTGGCGGCGCGGCGCCGACGCCGCAGGCACCGTGGCCCGCAGTGGTCTCGACGAGCGGCTACATCGGCTACATCCCGAAGCTCGAGAGCGACTACCCGCAGATCTACCTCGCGCGACAAGCGCTGCAGTTCCGCGGCGATCCGTTCACGCGCACGTCGTCGCACAGCCAGCAGAACGCCATCGCGACGCCGTGCCATCGCCTCGATCTGTGGTGGGGCAACTTCGGCGCGATGACGGGGCGGCCTGGCCGCCACGATCGCGTGGCACTCGTGCAAGGCAGCTCTTCGAGCGGCAGCCAGCGCCCGCGCGTCGAATGGCACACGGTCAACTGGTCGGTGCGCCAATACACCGGCGACTTGCAGTACCAGAATCCGCCGCCGGAGCGCACGAGCCCCGATCCGTTCCAGTTGATGGCGTTCCAAGCGCCCGTGCAGTTGTTGATCCGCGGCCAGCAGCGCGGCGCTCCGATCACGGACATGCGGCTCGTCGATCGCGTCGTGAAGTTCCCGAGCGGCGAACTGCCGGCCGCGACGTGCGACGCGGTGGTCGCTGGCGGCAACGCGAACAGCGGCGAGACGATGGCGGGCGCGGTCGACGAGATCTCGGTCGCGGACCAGTGCGCGTTCGACCTCGTCGTCGACGAAGAGTTCCCCGACCAAGCGCAGCAGTTCCTCGTGCGGCCCAACGCCTATGTGGCGGCGCACGGCCTCGTCTACGTCAACGCGGACCTCACGGTCGACTTCCCGCAGACGGGCGGCCTCGTGCAGATCGATGACGAGATCCTCGCCTACCAAGGCCACGCGAACGGCACGTTCCAAGTTGCACGCAACGGGCGCGGTCTGCTCGGCACCAAGCCGCAAGGCCACGACCGCGGTTCGCGCGTGCGCTTCTTGACGCATCGTCCCGCGGGCATCACGACGGCATCGCTGTCGCCGCGCGACGAGAAGATCCAACTGCAAGCAGCGGGCGCGATGCCCAAGCAGTTTGGATCTGTGCTGCTGAACCGCACCGAGATCGCGCACTACACGTGGACTCGCACGCTCGGCACGGGCCTCAGCCTCGAGATGCCGCGCTTCTTCCCGCCAGGCGAGAACGGCGACACGATGGCTGCGCGCGGACTGTTCCGCGGTCGCTATGGCTCGGCGGCTGCGAGCCTCGGCGCGGGTGAGCCCGTGATCCTGATGCCGACGCGCCACTGGGACCGCCACGTCGATCGCAGCGACGATCCTGAGCAGGCCTACTTCCAACTCACGACGCGCGAAGCGCCGGTCTACTTCCGCGGCATTCGTTGGGAAGAAGAGACGCAGGACCCGACGGTCGACATCAAGCTGTTGGTGCGCGCGGACGCGAAGCTGCCGTGGCGCGAGGACACGAAGGTCTCACCGTGGCTGCGCGAGTTGGAGCGGTCGACGGGCGACAGCGAGAGCGTGGTGCTCGACCTGCAGGCGACGCAGCTCGAACTGCGCTTCGTGCACGTCTACTCGCCTGGTTGCCTCGATCTGCAGACATATCGCGCGCACGGTTGGAAGACCGCGCCGAAGGTCCGCAACATCGAACTCGAATACGAAGGCGAGCCGCGCATCGTGCGCGAAACGGGAGGCGCGCGATGAGCATGCATGCGTCGTCGCAACCGCGCTGCAACCGCGCGCAGTCGGGCTTCACGCTGATCGAGTTGCTCGTCGTGCTCGGCATCCTGACGGGCTTCCTCGCGATGCTCGTGCAGTTCGTCGATTCGGGCGTGCGCCTGTTCGACGAAGGCGAAGCGGGCCAGATGCTCGCGGATCGCGCCGAAGCTGCGCGCTCGACCGTCGAACGCGAACTGCGCGCGATCACCGCGGATGCGCGCAAGCTCGATCAAGGCGTGCCCGACGATCGCTTCGTCGTGCAGCGGTTGGGCCTCGGCTTGCCGAGCCGCGTGTCCGCCAACGATCCCAAGGCGTTCGTGCTGCGCGCGGGCGTCGCGCTGTCGCCGAGCGCCGAAGAGGCGTTGCTGCAAGAGCAGATCTACCGTCGCGCAGTCGTCGAACTCGGCGACAAGGCGGACGCCGAGTCGGTGCAAGCGCGCGCGAAGGAGATGCAGGCATCGTCCGGCTTGCGCGGCCGCGGCCGCATCCTGCTCGCGCAGTGGCCGCAGACGAGCGATGGCGCGCTGCTCGAGTTGCGCATCGGCAGGTTCCTCATCGACCACACGATCGCGCTCGGCGAGGACCGCGCCGTCGATCCGTTCTCTGTTGCTTTGCTCGGCGGCGCCGAGTTGCCGTCGCTCGCGGTGCACGCGAACACGGAGTTGCTCGTCGGCAACTTGCTGTTCGCGGACGTCGAGTTGTGGTCGCAGACGACGGAGAGTTGGACTGCGACGGGCAACACGGGCCCCGAGGTCGTCTGGGATTCGGCGCGCGCAGGTTGGCTCGCAGATCCCGCGTTCGGTCCGGTGTGGCGCTTCGATCGCGACGAGACGAGTCTCGACCAACCGGCCGATGACGTGCATCCGCGCGCGATGCGCGTGACGCTCGTGGTCGCAGCTGAGGAAGGGCGGCCCAAGGACGGCATCCTGCAGCAACCCATCGAGGCGGACACCACGGTGATCGAGCTCGTCAACGGCGAACGCTTCCCCGGCGCGACCGACGGCGGTTGGTGCAAGGTGGAAGGCGAATGGGTTCGCTACGCCGAGCGCGTTGGCGATGAGTTGCGCGGTTGCCGTCGCGGCCAGCGCGGCACGCGGCCCATGCCGCATGCGGCTTCAAGCGTGATTCGCGTCGGTCGCACGGTGCAGTTCACGATCGCGTTCCCGCACGCGAAGGACGACTGGAATGGCTGATCGCACGCAATCCATCGCGCAACGCAACGCGGGCTTCACGCTCGCCGAGATGCTCGTCGCGTTGTCGATCCTCAGCATCGGCGTCACCACGTTGCTCGCAGCGTTGTCGGACAGCATGTCCCTTCGCCGCTCGAGCGATGCGCGCCTCGTCGCGCAGGAAGCCGTCGAGGACTTCGTGTTGCGCATCTCGCAAAGCGGGTTGCGCGCCGCTGCCGATGCCACGACGCCCTTCGATCTCGAGCTCCAAAGCGGCGAGCCCATCGCGCTCGATGGAGCGCCGGGGATGAAGATCGCGGCGAAGACCGAGTCCGATCCGCAGCGGCCCGATGTGCTGCTGCTCCGCGTAGAAGTGTCGTGGCTGGAAGGCGGCGACACCGTGTCCGAAGAGTTCTTGCGCGTGATTCCGAGGCAGTTGCCGCTCGGGTCGCGCATCCGTGCGTTCCGCAAGGAACACGACCGTTCGAGGTGATCCGATGCGCCATTGCTCCGTGATTCCGTTCTTGCTCGCACTCGCCGCGCTCTGCGCGTCGGCCATGTCGCAGACACTGCAGATGGCCGATGGTCAGGTGCTGCTCGCGCAGGTCGAAGAGGCGTATGGCGAAGGGCTGCGCATCAAGCGGCTCGACAACGGCGGCGCGTTGGAGTTGCGCTGGGACCAACTGTCGCCCGATTGCGCGCGTCGCGTGCAGCAGGCGTTCGCGCTCGTCGGCGACGACCAAGGCGAGATCACGGTGCAGGTCCAAGAAGTGCGCTACCTGCTCAACGGCTCGCCGCAGACCGTGATCGGTTTGCTCGTCGACCAGCAGAACCCGACGACGATGGTGGTGCAGCAGAAGGGCGTGCAGTTCCGCATCCCGCGCACCGAAGTCGCCGGCGTGCGCCAGATCGAAGTGCCGGTGTCGCAGGTGCTGACGCCCGACGAGTTCTATGGCAAGCGCCTCGCGGAGATCGCGCCGGCCGAGAACGCAGACTTGCACGTGCAGCTCGCCGATGAATTGCTGCGCACGCGCGACTATGCGCGCGCCGTGGAGCATCTGCAGAAGGCCAAGGACCTCGGCAACTCGCGCGCGCCGGAGCGCATCGCGCCGCAACTCGAACGCGCGAAGCTCTACGTCGGCGCCAAGAAGGAACGTGACCTGCTCGACGGCATTCAGGTCGCGCGCACGCGCGCGACGGCGCGCGACTTCAAGCTCGGCCGCGAGTTGATCGCGCGATTCCCCAAGGAGTTCCCGCAGTCGAAGCTCAAGGCGGACTTCGATTCCGAGACTCGGAGGTTTGAGGAAGCGCGCACGCGCTACTTCAGCCAGCAAGTTGCCGATCGCTGGCGCGATGCCGTGCAGACGATCGGCGACAAGAAGCTGCAAGAGCCCGGCGTCACGCTGTCGGCCGCGCGCGAATACGCCGAGAGCAAGATGAGCGACGAGATCGCGGGCTACGTGAGCAAGCGATTGGAGATCCCGGTCGAAGAAGTGAACTCGCTGTTCGCGATGCGCGACAAGTTCCCGCTCGGCCGCCGCACGGAGCACTTCTCGTATGGCATCGGCTCGTGGGTGCTCGGCGAAGTCGCGATCCTGAAGGGCACCAAGCAAGGCGCGGAGAACCAGAAGGTCGACAAGGACCCCGCGGAAGCGCGCGAGCTGGATCGCATCAAGCGCGAGATCCGCAAGATGATGGAGCAGCGCCGCGGCGCTGCGAGCGGCGGCCAGGCTGGCCAGGAACGCGAGCAGACCGACGAAGAGTGGTGGACTGCGCAGGACCGCAGTGATCGCGCCAGTTGGCTGCGCGCCTACTACGCGGAGTTCGGCGGCAAGCTCGTTCTTTCCGCCGCCTACACGCAGCCGTGCTTTGCGTGCTCGGCGCTCGGCACGCAGACGGAGATGGACACCCAGTCCAACAAGGTCGTCAAGGTGAAGTGCTACCTCTGCCACGGCACCAAGTGGGCGCGCACGTTCAAGGCATACTGAGCCGCGCGCAGTGCGCGCTGCCGTGGTTGTTCGCGTGCGCGATCGCGTGCGCGGGCCCCAAGCGGCAGCCGGTCGCGCCGCGCGCAAAGCCGGTGCCTGCGCCCGCGCCTGTCGTGCAAGCCCCGCAGACGGCGCGCGCGGTCTCGGACTACGGGCCGTCGATCCTGCTGCCCGACGCCAACGCCACCGACGCGGAAGTCGCGCGCATCGGCGACACGTCGCTGCGGCAGAGCCAAGCGTTCGCGCGCTTGTTGTCCGCGGACCCCAAGCTCGCGCTCACTGCCGTCGACCTTCTCGTGTTCGACGTGCTGATCGCTCGCCACGCCGAAGAGTTCGACATCCGCGTGTCCAACGAACGCGTGCGCGCGCTCGCCGACGCCGAGGAGACGAAGTTGCGCGAGCAAGTGCAGCAGGAACTCGGCGCCAAGGTCACGTTCGATGACTACGTCTGGCGGATCTTCGGCATGCGACTCGACGATTGGCGCAAGGCCACCGAGTTGCGCACCGCGCAGCGGCTCTACCAGGGCTATGTGATCCGCTACCTCGCGCTGCGCGAGGACCGCGTCGTCGTGCGCTACATCGCGAACAAGGACGAGAAGGTCCTGCACGACGCTGCAGACAAGGTGCGCCAAGGCGCGGACTTCGGCACGCTGGCTCTGCGCGTGTCGGAGGACCCGCTGCGCCGCGATGGTGGACTGTTGCCGGCGTTCGGCCGCGGCTTTCCGCACCCGGTTGCCAAGGTTGCGATCAGCATGCAACCCGGCGCGTTGTCCGACGTGTTCTCCGAGATGGTCGGCGAGGAGCAGCGGTGGTTCTTGGTCTACTGCCTGGATCGTCTCGCGGGCCGCGACGCTGCGTTTTCGGACGTGCAGCAGGAGATCGACGAGGAGCTCGAGAAGCGCCCACTCACCCCGATCGAGACCAATGCCTACACATTGCGATGGCGCGGCGCATTGGAAGCGAAGAGCACCGATGACAAGCCGCTTGCGCCGCGGTAGAAGGCTCCGTCCATGGACGACATCATGCGGGATGCATCCGCGGACACCGGAGGTCAGCCGGTCGCGGAACGTTCTCGGGCCATTCTCGACGCCGATAGCCACCGGCAGGAGCTCGCGCAGGACGCGGGCGCCTCGACCGAGCCTTCGACGCAGGCTGCTGGGCCGACGGCTCGCGAACTCGCGGCTCTGCTGCGCTCGCGCGGGGTCAATGACATGACTTCGCTGGTTGCGCACGAGGGCGACGCCGAGGAGCCCAAGAAGCCCGAAGACGTCGAGCAGGATGTCGCCGAGGCGGCTCCGGTCGAGATCGAGGCCGAGGTCGTCGAGGCAACCGAGGCGGAGCTCGCAACCGAGGAAGTTGCGGTCGAGCCCGAGGTGACGGTGGAACTTGCGCAGGCGGAAGCGTTCGCTCCGGCTGTCGAAGTCCCCGTCGAAGAAGTCCCCGCTGAAGAAGTGGCCGCCGACGCAGTCACCGCCGAAGAAGTGGCCGCTGCGGTCGCCGCAGAAGAGGACACGCTTGAGATCGACGAGGAGTTCGCGGGCGAAGCCGAGGATGGCCTGCCGCCGGTCCCCGAACTCGCCGACGCCGACGCGGTCGGTCGCATGGTGTTCGTGCTGCTGTTGTCGCAGCGCGATGGTCTGACGATTTTCCGTCTCGCGCAGGCGTGCAACGTCACACAGAAGGTCGTCGAAGCCGCGCTCGTTCCGCTGCAGCAGTGGCTGCAGCAGATGCAGTTGCCGGTCGAGGTCGTCCGCACGGGCGAGTCCGTCAAGTTGCTGTCGCTGCCCGAAGCCTTCCCGTTCTTGCAGCGCCTGCGCGGCGTCAAGAAGGCGGAGAAGCTGTCGCCTGCGGCGCTCGAGACGCTTGCCGTGATCGCGTATCGCCAGCCCGTGATGCGCGGCGAGATCGAAGCGATCCGCGGCGTGAAGGC
>JBEELK010000157.1:0-10590 GCA_041168165.1 Planctomycetota bacterium
ACGCCAGTGCTGGTGCAGTCGACGGTGCCGAGGTGGGTCATGCTGACCTGCGCGGTCAGCGATGCTGCGAGAGCGAGAAGGGTGATCGATGCACGAAGCATGAGGGAAAGGATGTGCGGGGATCGGGAGATGTGTGCAGCTGCACTGCGTGCAGTTGGTGCAAAAGCGTAGAGAGGTTGTCGCAACCGGCAACCACCCCACATCCATGCGGCAACTCGCCTGTTGCGGTGGGCCGACAGATGGTGCGACGAGACATGGCGGCTTGTGGCGGTCGCCAACCCCGGCACAATCGCCTGCTCTCCCATGCGCCATCTCCTTCGCAACTTCCGTTCGGCAATGCTCGCGTTCGCAGCAGCCGTCTTGCCTTCGATCGTTTGCGCCCAAGCCGAAATGCGCGGCGTCTGGATCGCGCGCGACGGGCTCACGACGCGGGCCAAGATCGTCTCGACCCTCGACCAGATGCTGGCGGCAAACATCAACACGGTTTGCGTCAACGTCTGGAGCCGCGGCTTCACGGTGCATCCGAGCGATGTGCTGTTCGCCGCCTGCGGCCAGCGCCAAGACCCCGATTACATCGGACGCGATCCGCTCGCCGAGATGATCTTCGAGGCGCACAAGCGCGGCATGGAGGTCGAGGCCTGGATGGAATACGGCTTCATGTTCGGCTGGAGCGGTTGGTTTGCGGGGCCCACCGGCGTCGGTCCTGTGCTGACTGCGAACCCGACCTGGATTGGCCGTGACAACCTTGGCAACACGCAGGTGTCCGATGGCGGCGGCGGCTACTTCACTTGGGCGAGCCACGAGCACCCGGCAGTGCGCAAGTTCTTGATCGACATGGCGGTCGAAATCGTCGATCGCTACGACGTCGACGCGGTCCAGTTCGATCGGTGCCGCTATCCGTCGACGAGCTTTGGCTATGACGCGACAACCGCGGCTGCATATCAGGCTGCGACCGGCAACGCGCCGCCGACGAACGTGAACGCCACGGCGTGGAAGCGTTGGCGCGCGGATCGCCTCAATGCGTTCCATACCGACCTCTACAACGCCGTGAAGGCGCGGCGCACGACGGTACGCGTGACGGATGCGCCGACCGTCTGGCCCGGCAGCTATGACAACTTCCTGCAGGATTGGCCGCAGTGGGTCACGAGCGGTTCGATCGACCTGATCTATCCGCAGGTCTATCGCACGACGCTGACGAGCTACGTCACGACGCTCGACCAGCAACTTGCCGCAGTGCCGACGGCGCAGCGCAGCAAGATCGCTCCCGGCATTCGCGCGATCTCTGGCACGCCGACGGCCGACGTGCTCGGCATGGTTGCCGCGGATCGCACGCGCAATCTGCCAGGCCACGTGTTTTGGTATGCCGAGGGCATCTATGACGACCTGCCGTCGTTGACGACGCAGTACTTCGCCTCGCCTACGGCAATCCCGGGTCGGCCCGCGAACTGGCGGCCGGTGCCGACCGTGCGCGAAGAGAACGATCCGACGACGACTTCGACTGGCTTCAACGTGCTGCCGACGACCGGCTCCAATGCGGGTTCTGCGGCGCTCGCGTCGCCGACTGCGCCCGCTGGTTCGCGCGTTCGTTACACCATGCCTGTCGGCGAGACGGGGCTTTGGACGGTGCTCGTCTACGTGCCGACTACCGGCGGCTATGCGGCGACGACTCCGGTGACCGTTGCGAACGCGACCGGCAATGAAGTTGCGACGGTCAGCTTCGCTTCGGCGACCAACAGCGGTTGGCGCGAAGTTGGCAGCTACTGGCTTGCTCAGGGCTCGACGACCGTCGACATCGGCGCGTCGCCGGGCTTCTGGACCGCGGCGGATGCAGTGATGCTGAAGCGCTCGCGCTTTGCGTCCGGCTCGCTCAATTCCGGCGGAACCGGCACGAGCGGCGTTGCGGGTCCCGTGACGCTTGCGCTGTCTGGTCGTGCGTCGATTGCCGGCGCTCTTCGCGTGCAAGCTGGCGCGATGTTGCCGAACGCGCCGATGCTGTTCTGCACGGGGTTCACGGGGACTGCTGCCCCGTTGTTTGGCGGCACGCTCTACCTCGTGCCGGACTTCAACACGTTCGTCCTCGCGGATGCCGCGGGTAGGGCCAACCTCAACTTGTCGGTCCCGTCGTCGGTCGTGTTCCGCGGCCTCACGATCCTCAATCAGGCGCTCGCGCTCGACGCGGGCGCGGTCGAAGGCGTAGCACTCAGCAACGCAGTCTCGACCGTCGTGCAGTGATCGTCGCGCGCCGCGTCCAAAACGCGGCGCAGCGCGGATCAAACGCCGTCTGCCGGCTGGTCGTGCGGGAAGCGGATCGCGTGGCGGAACACGTAGTTGACGAGCGGGATCCCGAGCAAGAAGCCCCACACGCCAAACAGCTTGCCGAACACCGTGAGCACGATCAGCACGAGCACGGGGTTCATGCGCATGTGGTGACCGTAGATGCGCGGGTTGAGGATGTAGGTCTCGACGCCGTGCACGATCAGGATCATCGCGATCGATGCGAGCATCATCGTGAAGCCACCGTCGGCCTGGCTCAGCGCCAACAGACAGATTGGCGCGGAGCTGATGAACACGCCGGCGACGGGGATGAAGCTGAACAAGAACACGATCGCCGACAGCACTGGGATGTTGCCGATGCCGAGGACCCACATGCCGATCGCGGTCAGCACAGTGTTGGCGATCGCGATGAATAGCTGGGCTTCGAGCGCGCGACCGAGAACCTTGGCGAACGTCGCGAGGCTGCCCGACACCTCTTCATAGATGAAGCCGACCTTGGTGTTCGCGAGGCTCGTGATGCCGCGCGTCAAGAACGGCAGGTCGAGCACGATCATGAAGCTGAACAGCACGGCGAGCAGGAACGAGCTGATGTAGCCGAACACCGAGCTACCGAGGTCAAACACAGTCTTCAGCGCATCGCCGGGCTTTTGGCCATCTTGCGCGCCGGACATGCCGAGCAGCTTGTCGACAACGTCGCGGATGACGTGCGGCTCGGGGACCGGCTTGTTGGTGTCGCCGTGCTCCGCCGCGGCGTTGAGCGCTTCGCGCTGCACGAGGTAGTCCCACGCTTGGGGGTACTCGCGCAGCGTCTCGTTGATCTCAGTGTCCGCGTTGGTGATGTAGGTCTTGTAGTTCTTCGCAAGCGTCAACGCCTGCGACTCGATCTGCGGGCTCAGCGTCAGCACCGTCGCGACGATCGTGCCGAGGAACACGAGGCCGACGATCGTGACGCGCAGCGGGCGGTTCTTGATGCGATGCTTGAGGCCATCGACGCCGTGCGCCTGGATGTAGGCGAAGACGAACGTCAAGAACACGAGCAGGTGGAACGGCCGCAGGATCCAAAGGATCGCCGCGAGCAGGCCCCACACGAACGTGCGCGTGCCCAGCGAGAAGATCCGGTCCCAGGGTGGTGGCAGCTTGCTTGGTTGCTCCGACTCGAACGCCATCGTGCGGCGGACACTACGGCGGTGCGTTGCCAGAGGCCAGCGCGCGCGGCGGCGTCCGCGATGAATCGCGCCATGGCGAGACCGCTCGCATGTCGGCAGACTGCGCCGCATGAAGCTGCTCGTCGCCATCGCTGTCGGCCTGAGGCCCAAGGACCTCGCGCATGCGCCCGTTCTCCGCGGGCTTGGCGAACACGGCTTCGCGGCGCCGCTCGACACGATCTTCCCGGCCGTGACCTGCAGCGTGCAGGCGACGTTCCTCACGGGGCTCTTGCCGCGCGACCACGGCGCCGTCGGCAACGGATGGCACTTTCGCGACCTTGAGCAAACGTGGCTATGGCGACAGAACAACGGCCTCGTGCACGGGGAGAAGCTCTACGAGGCGGCGAAGGCGCGCTACGCAACGCGCACCGCGAAGCTGTTCTGGTGGTGGAACATGTATGCGCCGGCTGTCGATTGGTCCGTGACGCCGCGGCCGGAGTACCACGCCAACGGACTCAAGAAGCCCGGGCTCTATAGCGAGCCGCAGGACTTGCAGGCTTCGCTGCAGCAGGAGCTGGGGCCGTTCCCGCTCTTTCAGTTCTGGGGACCTGGCGCCGACATCCGCAGCACCAAGTGGATCGTCGATTCGGCGTGCGCAGTCGCTGCGCGGCATGACCCAGAGCTGATGCTCGTCTACTTGCCGCACCTCGACTACGACCATCAGCGCTTTGGTCCCGACGATGCGCAAAGCGTGCAGGCGGTGAAGGACCTCGACGCGCAATGCGCGCGCCTCGTCGAGTTGGCGCGCAGCAAGAACGCGCATCTCGTCGTGCTGTCGGAGTATGGCATTGAGCGCGCGACCACGCCGGTGCACGTCAATCGACTGTTGCATGAGAAGGGCTATCTGCGCGTGCAGGAGACGAGCCACGGCCAACTGCTCGACTTTGGCGCCTGCCGCGCATTCGCGGTGGCGGACCACCAATGCGCGCATGTCTATGTGCGCAATGCAGCCGACCTAGAGCCTGTGCGCTCGCTGTTGCAGAAGATGAAGGGCGTCGCGCGCGTGCTCGATCGCGCACAGCAACGCGAGATCGGCATCGACCATGAGCGCAGCGGCGAGCTGGTGTTGATTGCGGAGCCCGGCTGCTGGTTTGCCTATCACTATTGGCTCGACGAAGCGAAGCGGCCCGACTTCGCCACCACAGTCGATATCCATCGCAAACCCGGCTACGACCCAGCGGAGCTCTTCGTCGATCCGAAGATCGCATTCCCAAAGCTGCGCGTCGCAAAGAACCTCGCCAAGAAGATGCTCGGCTTCCGTTACCTGATGGATGTGATCGGGACCGATTCGTCCATCGTGAAGGGCACGCACGGCCGCATTTACGAGGACGACGATGCAGGGCCGGTGTTCCTTTGCAGTGATCGCTCGATCGCGCGCGATCGGGTGAAGGCGACCGACGTGAAAGAGCTGTGTCTGCGGTTGCTCGCCAAGTGAGCGTCAGCGCGGCTCCGTGAGCCGCTCCCACCGCTGCAGGATCGCCATCGCCTCTTCCTCGCTCGCGCCGCACATCGACTCCTCGGCGCGAAGGTCGGCGCAGAACTGCGGGCGCTGCGGCTTGCCGAAGAGCGCGCAGCGGTTGTGGTCATCGAGGTGCACGCAACGCTCGCCCGCCTTCTTGCCGTTCGGCATTCCGTAGTAGGGTCGCGCGATCGATGGCGCGATGCAGCACGCGCCGCAGCCAGCGCGGCACGAGAACGCCCTAGCGCCTACGCTCGACAGCAATCGCTGCGCGTCGTCGGGTTTCGCATTTGCGCCGCTGCTTTCGGACATGGGCTCGCTGCGTAGCATGGTCGCGCTTGCCCGGCAATCTCCCATGCCAGCACCCAACCTCCACTCCCTGCGCATTCCCGCGATCGCGTTCCTGTTCGGGACGTCGCTCCTCGCCCAATGGTCGCCCACGACGGGTCAGTGGGGTCGTCAGTCGCCGACCGACCTCCGCGTGATGACGTGGAACATGCTCGACGCGATCTGCTCGACCAACGTCAAGAACAGCGCGACCAACAACTGGGCTGCGGCCGCGCGCATCGTCGCTGCGATGCAGCCCGATGTGCTGATCCTGCAAGAGTGCGGCGACAACAGCGGCAACGGCACGGGCAGCACTGCGGACACGCAGGCGCAACTGACCACGACGGTGGGCATGTTCTTGCGCGGCGGCATCGACACCTTCCGCGCCAACGCGGCGATCACGCAGCACGTGCAAGCGTTCGCGCCGGGCTACGACCTGCCCTACGTCCACGTCAGTTCGGTCTCGGACGGGTTCAACCGCAACATCATCTTGAGCCGCTATCCGTTCCTCGACCTCACGGGCGACGGGCAAGCGATTCGCAGCGACACGCCGACGATCACCGCGGACCTTTACGCGCCGGGCGGCAATGGCGGCATTCGCGGCTACATGTGGGCGGAGATCGACTTGCCCGATGCGACGTATGCGGGCGACCTCGTCGTCGGCAACGCGCACTTCAAGGCGGGCAGCACGACGTCGGATCTCAGCCAGCGCATGACCGCTGCGCAGAACATCGCCTACTACATCGACTACATGTGGAACGGCGCCGGCGGCACTGCGCCGGACTCGCGGGCTCGCATCGCGGACAGCCCCGCTGCGACGCGCGTGCTCGGCCCCAACACCGTGGTCATCACGGGTGGCGACCTCAACGAAGACGAGACGACCAACACGCGCGTTGGGCCGGTGCAGTGGCTCGCGAGCGGGCCCGTTGTCGATGGCGCGGGAACGGACGGAACGGATCGCAATCGCACCGACATGAAGTTCGACCAGTCGGTCGAGCCGTTCACCAGCAACCGCACGACGTTCCAGGGCAGCAACTACAAGCCGGACTACTTGCTGTGGCAGGACAGCATCTGCGCGCTGCGGCGGTCGTTCGTGTTTGACTCGGCTCGCCTGCCGAATGCCGCAGCGATGCCGTCGCAGATCGCGGGCTTCACGGGCGGCGGCGGGACTGCGAGCTTCGTCGCCGCGGACCATCTTCCCGTCGTCGGCGACTTCGTGATGCCGCTGGCGCTCGGCTGCAACTCGGCGGCTGTGGACCTTGGATTCGCGAGCCTCTCGGGCAGCGGCCAACTGCCGCGCTACTCGGTGTGCGGCGGCCTCGCGGGCGGCCAGACGGGCACGTTCACGTTGACGAAGGCCCCAGCCAACACGGCCGCCTATCTCGGCGTGTCGTTGACGCAGGGCATTCAACTCGCGTTTGGTGGCACGCTGGTGCCGAGTGGCGCGGAGCCGATCGGCCCGTTCTTCACCGATGCATCCGGGCAAGCGCAATTCACGTATCCCGGTGGGCTGCCGTTCTCGCTCGTCACGCAGTGGGCGATCGTTGATGCGGGCGCCGCTTCCGGCGTCAGCCTCTCCAACGCGCTCCGCCTCAACTTCCTGCCCTGAAGTCGTCTCGCCACTTCGCACTCGAATGACACCATCGAACTTTGTGCGGACGGACGCTGCCGTCGTTGCCGCGATCGCCTCGTTGTTCGCCGCAGACCTGGCTGCGCAGTCGCCGACGGCGCGCGCCACGTGGGAGCGCTTCGTCGCATCCTCTGCAGGCAGTTGGGTCGCGCAGTGGAACGAAGCCACCGATACGCCGCGCGTCGCGTATGGCGACGGCATCGCGCTCGAAGGCTGGCGCGAGAACACGTTGGTCGAAGCGCGACGCCACGCGAACGAAGCGTTGTCGCGTCACGCGGACTTGCTCGGCGTCGGATCGAGCGAGTTCGTCGAGATCACAGGCGCGCGCATGGGCCGCACCTATGCGTTCACGTTCGAGCAGCGGTTCTTGGGCATGCCAGTCATCGGTGGCCGCATCCACGTGCGCATCCACATGAGCGGCAAGCTCGTGCACCTCGGCAGCACGGCGTGGCCCGTCGATGCTGGCTTCGAGATTGCGCCGCGCATCGGCGAAGACGAAGCGGTGGTGCGCGCCTGGGCAGGAGCGAATGCGAAGCCCACGACGACTGCGCAGCCCGGCAACGCGCGCGCGCCGCGACTCGTGCTCGTCGGCGTCGACAGCGAGAAGCGCGCAGTCCTTGCGTGGGAAGTTCAGGTGAGCGCTGTCGAAGCGGATGGCAAGGGCCCGATCGGCCGCGCTTACGTCGACGCCAAGACGGGCGCGTTCCTTCGCTTTGAGAGCGACAAGCACGAATGCGGCTTTGGCTGCGCGGAGCCGCATGGCGCGAATCCGCCCGCGTTGCCTGCGGCAACCACGGTGACTGTGCTCGGCTATGCGCACACGCAGTTCTCGCCCGTGTCGACGCCGACCAACGCCGTGTTGCGCGGAGTCGAAGTGCAAGTGCCGGGCGTTGGCACATTCGTCACGGATCAGAACGGACAGTTCACGGTGTCGTTGACCGCGCCTGCGCAAGTGACCGCGCGATTCGACGGCGAGCACACCAACGTGATCCAGGGCCCGAACGCGCCGGTCATCAACGCGACGTTGCAGCCCGGTTCGCCAGCGACGATTCAGTTTGGCAGCCCAGCGTCAGGCGAGTTCGAACTCGCGCATGCGACGACCTACTACTGGACGGATCGCGTGCATCGCTTTGTGCGAGGCGTGCTCGGCAACACGCCGCAGCTCGACGCGATGAACTTGATCCTGCCGTCGGTCAACCTCGCGAGCACCTGCAACGCCTACTACACGAACAACACGATCAACTTCTATGCGTCGGGCGGCGGCTGCAACAACACCGCTGGCGCATCGGTGGTCGCGCACGAATGGGGCCACGGCCTCGACGAGCAATACAGCGGCATCAGCCAAGCTAACGGGCTTAGCGAGGCATGGGCCGACACCGTGAGCATGTATCTGCTCAACGATCCGACGATCGGCCACGACTTCTTCAGCGGCGGCGGCGGCATTCGCTCTGGCAACAACAACCAGCAATACCCAAACGGCGGCGGCCCGCATGACCAAGGGTTGTCGTGGATGGGTTGCGCTTGGCGATTCCGCCAAGGTTTGACTACTGCATTCGGCCCGCAGGTCGCGGAGCAAGTCAGCAACGACGTGCTGCTCGGCTCCATCGTCGCTGGCGCTGGCAACCAGCCCGACGCGGTGGTCGCTGCGTTCCAGGCCGACGATGACGACGGCATCCTCGGCAATGGGACGCCGCACTACGCGCAACTGTCCGCCGCGTGCATCGCGCACAGCCTGCCGTATCCGCAGCTGCAGCCCGGCGCGCTTTCGCATGTGTCGCTCGCGACGACGGTGCAGCAAGCGACGCCGCGCTACGTCGAAGTGGTCGCCGCGCCATACACGGGCTCGTGGACGCAAGTGCGCGTGCACTGGAACGACGGTGCGCCGCAGCAGCGCAACATGGTGGCGCTCGGCCAAGGCGATCGCTGGCGCGCGCTGCTGCCGGGCCAGATGGCGCCGACGTCGGTCAGCTACCACTTCGAAGCCGTGCACAGCAGCGGCGCGCTGCAGCGCCTGCCCGCATCGGGCGACTACCTCTATGTCACGCGCGCGGAGCGCCGCGTGTTCTTTGAGGGCTTTGAGAACGGCGCTGCGGGTTGGTCGCACGGCGCGATCAGTGGCGTCGACGAATGGGAGATCGGCGCACCGCAGGGTCGCAGCGGAACTGCGTGGCAGGATCCAAGCGCGGCGGCGAGTGGCAGCAACTGCGCAGGCACGGACCTCGGGCTTGTCGGCGATGGCGTTTATCAACCGGGCTCCCTGACGTGGCTTCGTTCGCCCTCGATTGACTGCACCGGCATCAGCGGCGTGCGGTTGCGCTTCCGCCGCCAACTGACGTGCCCTGGCCCGCTCGATTACGGCGAGATCCGCATCAACGGCACGCTTGTGTGGCGCAGCCCGTTCACGTCGGCGCTCGACGCGGCATGGACGACGTTTGAGTTGCTCGTGCCGGCCGCGGCCAACAACCCGAGCGTTGTCGTCGAGTTCCGCATGGTGAGTGGCGGCAGCGTTGCCTACGGCGGTTGGAACATCGACGACTTCGAGTTCTACAGCCTCGACTTCGCGGTGCCCCTCGCCGCGTCGATGACGCTGCTACCAGAACAAGCCCAAGTCGGCGCACCGATCGCGCTCACGATTGGAACGGGAGCGCCGCAGCTGTTCTTGATGCTGCTCGGCGACGCGCCGGGCCCGCTCGTGCTGCCCGGCATCGCGACGCTGCAGACGAACGGCAACGTGCTGTCGCTGTTCGGCGTCACCAACGCGCAGGGTCTCTACACGGCCTCGTTCGTGACGCCCAACGTGCCCGTGCAGGGCTTTGAGCTGTTTGGCCAGACGGTGACGCAGGATGCAGGCGGCGCGTTCTTGGTGAGCAATCCGTGGCGGTCGCTGCTGGTGCGGTGAGGGGCTGACTCCAGCCCTCTGGTGCTCTGACTGAGCGCCCCCAAAACGAACGAGGCCCGGCTGCGCGTTTGCGCAACCGAGCCTCGCGAGGGGGAGCGGAAGTCAGCGTGGACTCAGAAGTCCATGCCGCCCATTCCACCCATCCCGCCCATGCCACCCATGCCGCCGTGGTCATGGTCGTGGCCGCCGCCGGCGGGCTTCTTCTCCGGGACGGTCGAGATGAGGGCCTCCGTCGTCAGCAGCAGGGTCGCCACCGAAGCGGCGTTCTGCAGCGCGGCGCAGGTCACCTTCGCCGGGTCGACGACGCCGGCCTTGACCATGTCCTCGTAGGTGTCCGTCGCGGCGTTGTAGCCGAACGTCACCGACGAGTTGCTGCGCACGGTCTGGACGACGATCGAGCCATCGACGCCAGCGTTCGCGGCGATCTGGCGCATCGGCGCCTCGAGCGCGCGACGGACGATGTCGCAGCCGATGCGCTCATCGCCTTCGAGCTTGAGGCTCTTCAGCGCGTCGGCGCCGCGAACGAGCGCAACGCCGCCACCGGCGACGATGCCCTCGGCGACTGCTGCGCGCGTGGCGTGCAGCGCGTCTTCGACGCGAGCCTTCTTTTCCTTCATCTCGACTTCAGTGGCTGCACCGACCTTGATCACCGCGACGCCGCCGACGAGCTTGGCCAGGCGCTCCTGGAGCTTCTCGCGGTCGTAATCGGACGTGGTGTTCTCGATCTGCTGACGGATCGCCTCTGTGCGGCCCTTGATCGCCTGTCGCGGCCGGCGTTGAAGAGGCAGCCTCCATA
>JBEELK010000158.1:0-4731 GCA_041168165.1 Planctomycetota bacterium
GCCTCGCTAGGGCTGTCGCTCCAGAGGCCCCTCTGGTGCGATCCCCGACTTGGTGCCGCGCCGCTTGCCCATGCCCGAGGCCGGCGTCCCGCCGTCTCGTTCCCCAGGAACCCCGCGCGACGCCCGCCGGCAGGATTCTCGCCGCCCTGGATCGGCCCCGACCCAGGATCAGCCCCTGCGGCCCGCAGGGTTCGAATGCATGTTCGATCCCGGAACCTAGGGGCGACTTGCTTCCCGTCAAGCACATTTCGCTTCCTACAAGCAGCATTCGAACATGCGACCCGATTCGCCGCAGAGCTGCTGTATCCATACAGCAGCAGGCCAGTCGGACAGACGCTTTTGCAGGACTTACGGCGACTTTGTGTCCGCTCTTGTCCGTGAGTTTCGAAAGTGCTAGAGTCCCGACTTCGTGGTTCTTTCCCTAGTTTCGCTGCGTTCTCCGCAAGTTCACTAGGGGCCGTCGACAAGCTGAGGGTCGCAGGTTCGAGTCCTGCAACGCCCACCACTCTCCCAGCCGGAACGCATTCGCTAGATCGTTCCGCGACGGTACGTTCAGGGATCTGCGGGAAGAGCAATACGCAACATGGCTGCCCCTTGCGCAGCTTGGCGTTTCGAGGACATTCGCCTCACGCAGCATGACGGTCAACCCGGAGCCTTCCGGTGGCATGCGGCGCACGGCATCCCTCCTGCCTCCATGCGTATTTTCCCTTGGATCAGCGCGTTTGCGTGGGTCCTGAGCTTTCTTGGCGCGCAGTCTCCGCCAAACCTCCTCGTCGTCATCGTGGACGACCTCGGCCCGGAGTATGTGCGGTGCTACCAGCAGCAGGCCAATCCGCCTGCAACGCCCCACATCGACCAACTCGCGGCGCAAGGCGTTCGCTTTGCCAACGCCTATGCGAATCCCGTCTGCACGCCAACGCGCGCGTGCCTGATGACGGGTCGCCACGCGTTCCGCAGCGGGATGGAAGTGACGTGCATGCAAGGCGACGCGGGACTGCGCGATGAAGAGTGGATCCTGCCGGAAGCGATGGGATCCCGCGGCTATGCGCGAGCACTGATCGGCAAGTGGCATCTCGGCGACCGTCACGGCCCGAGCACGCCCAACGTGCAAGGCTGGCCACACTTCGTCGGCGCGCTCTACGGCAACCTGCCGAACTACACGCAGTGGCAGAAGACCGCCAACGGGACCTCGATCCAGGCCACGACGTATGCCACCACGGATCAAGTCGACGAAGCGCTCTCCTGGATCGGTGCGCAGACGCGGCCGTGGCTGTTGGTGCTGAGCTTCCACGCGCCGCACACCCCTCTCCACGCGCCGCCAGCTCATCTGCACGGTCAGAACCTCGCGGGCCTCAATCCTGCGACCAGCCCCATTCCGTTCTACAAAGCGATGGTCGAAGCGCTTGACGCTGAGTTCGGCCGATTGATGACGGGACTCGGATCTGCGCGAAGCCACACCAATGTGCTGCTGCTCTCAGACAACGGCGCTCCGTCCGCAGTGGCCATCGCACCACCGACGCGCGCGAAGGGTTCGCTCTACGAAGGCGGAGTGCGGATCCCGATGATCGCGCAGGGCCCGGCCGTCACCAATGCCGGGCGCGTGATCGCGGACCGCGTTCACGTGGTCGACATCTTCCCGACGCTGTGGGAACTCGCAGGTGGCGCACACGCAAACGTGGCCGTCGCCTTGGATGGCGTGAGCTTCGCGCCGCTGTTGGCAGATCAACCGCAGGCTCAGCGCCCCATCTATTCAGAAACCATCGGCACTGGGTTTGGCAGCGGATGCACGCAGATTGACGGCGACTACAAGCTCGTTCGCTTCTTTGATGACCCGGTGATGGAGCCACATGAAGAGCTCTACAACCTGCGGACGGATCCACGCGAGCAGAGCAATCTGATCGCAGGCCCCTCCAATCTGGCGGACCAAGTTGCCTACGAGGCGCTTGCAGGCCGTTTGTGGTCCCTGCGGCAGAAGGGCCACATCCAGCGCTTTGGATCGGAGTGCGCCACGACCGCGGGCGCGGTCCGCCTCAAGAGCTACGCATCGCCGAAGCTCGGCGCAGCGCACCATATGCGCGTGCTCAGCCCCGGAGTTGGCGCGACAACGCAGACGTTCCCCTCGATTGTCTACGTGGGATTCGACAACACGCAGTGGAACGGAGCTGCGTTGCCAACTCCGCTCGCTGCCTACGGCATGCCTGGCTGCAGCCTCTACGTGCGCCCCGATTTGGTCGCGTATGCGGGCGCCACATCCGCAATGTTCTGGATCAACGTTCCTGCGGACCCAGTCTTCGCAGGCACAGAAGCGTTCGCGCAGGCCTTCGCATTCGACACCGCAGCCAACGCGGCGGGCATCGCAGCGTCGGCTGGCTATCGGTTCACGCTGGGCTTCTGAGCCCGCGCGAACCGACGGCGCAAGATCGATCAGGAACCAGCCAGCTCCGCGCCGAGCACCTTGCCGAGCAGCGCGCGATCGCCTTGGAGCGCCGTGCGCTGCATGTAGAACGCGAGACCGCGCAGCGCGCCCAGTTCTTCGCCGCCGCCGGCTCGGCCAGGGCCACCGTGGATGGTGCCAGGCAACACCGCACCCGGACCCAACGCCTGGCCCTGCGTCTTCTCGCTGCCGATCCAAAGCCGACCGTGCCACGGAGCCATCGCGCGCACGAGGCAATCGAGCGTCTCGCGGTCATCCGAGTAGAGGCTGGCCACAAGGCCGCCGCCGCCGCGATTGGCCAGAGCAGCGGCTTCCTTCGCTTCGCCCGAATACGGGATCAGCGTCGCGCAGGGACCGAAGACTTCGAGCTCGTGGAGCTGCGCCGCATCGCGATCGCGCGCGAGCAGCAAGGTCGGCGCAACGAAGTACCCGCGATCCGCAGCCTTCGCGGGGCCGCCGCACAGCGCATCGGCCGCCGTCATCAGTTGCTGCATGCCCGACTGCACGGAGAGCAGAGCATCGGCGCTGGCCACCGGCCCCATGCGAACCGTCTCGTCCGCAGGGTTGCCGACCTTGGTTGCCTTCAGGCGCTCGAGCAGCGCCTCCTTAACGTCCGCCAGCAGCACTTCCGGAACGAAGATGCGACGAACGGCGGTGCACTTCTGTCCCGCCTTCTGCGTCATGTCGACCGAGACGTTGGCGATGAACTGCGCAAACGTGTCGCCGCCGATGTCGACGTCTGCGCCGAGGACTGCTGCGTTGACCGAGTCCGCCTCGATGTTCACGCGACAGTTCTTCGCGATGAGGTTCTTGTTGCCGCGGATGATCGCGCCGGTCTTCGACGACCCGGTGAACGCGACCGAATCCAGCGGAGCGAGATGGTCGAGCGCGCCCGCAACCGAGCCACATAGGAACTGGAAGCTGCCCTCGGGCAGGATCTTGCTCTCGACGATGAGTTGCGAAATGCGCCACGCGAGCATCGCGCTCGGCGTGCCAGCCTTCTCGACGACGGGCACGCCGGCGAGCAGTGCGCACGCCATCTTCTCGCCCATGCCCCACGCCGGGAAGTTGAACGCATTGATGTGGACCGCGACGCCTGGGCGCGAGGTCAACACATGCTGGCCGAAGAACCGCGGCGTGCGGCCGAGCTGAATGCCTTCGCCGTCGAGCATCACACCGCTCGCCGAAAGCGACGCGCCGAGCGATCCGTAGAACGCAAGCGTCCCGGTCATGCCGTCGAGGTCGAACTTCGCATCGCCTCGCGTATTGCCGCCGTTCTGCGTGCTGATCGCGATCAACTCGTCGCGCTTCTCATGCAGCATCTTCGACAGCGATTTCAACGCTTCGCCGCGCTGCGCAAAGGTCATCGCCTGCAAGGCTGGCAGACCCTTCGTGCGCGCATGCGCGAGCATTGCGCCGAAGTCGATGCCACCTTCGCGCAACTCGCCGATGACAGCTTCGGTGGACGGATCGTGGAGTGTCTTCGTGGCGCCGCTGCCCGCCTGCCAGGTGCCGCTCACGTAGTTCTGGAGCACGTTCATCCGGAGGAGCCTAGGCACGGCGCAGGAAAGTTCGCTCAAAAAGTGCCGCCGCACACGGGGTGCCGGAGCAGCGGTCTCTTCGCGCTGCAACGTTGCGGACCGGCGTCGCTGGGCTAGCCTCGCGTTCATGCTGAAGCGTTCGCTTGCGATTGCCCTGTCCGCCCTGTTTCTCGCCTCGTGCGGCATCGCGCGAATGGAAACCAACGACCCCATCGATGCGCAGATCGTGAGGACGTTCGAGCCGGGCAAGACCACTGCGCGCGAGGTCGTCGAGAAGCTCGGAGCCCCCACGGAAGTCGTGCAACTCGGACGGCGCTCGGCCTACCGCTACGACGCATCGAGCGCCAAGAGCGCTGGCTTGGTTCTCGTGGTCTTCAACATGTTTGCGCAAGACATGCGGACCGATCGACTCTGGGTCTTCTTCGACGAGAAGGACGTGCTCACTCACTGCGGCGCCACCTACGGCACGCATCGCACGCAGTACGCATTGCCGTGGGAGTCCGTGCATGAGGCCGAGGACGATGCCGAGCGCGACGCGCAGCGTCCCGGAGTGACCGGAAAGTGATCAAGCGCGCGGTCGGAGTCGTGCTGTGCTTGCTCTCCGCTTCCTGCGTGCAACTCAGCTACGGCGTTCGCTACGAGGACAATCCCGTCGCCGAGGATCAACTGACTGCACTGCAGCCTGGCGTGGATGACCTTGCGTCCTGTCTTGCGCGCATGGGCGCTCCGCACCATGTCTTCGAATACCAATACGAT
>JBEELK010000159.1:0-5086 GCA_041168165.1 Planctomycetota bacterium
ACACGGTGACCGTGATCAAGGACCTCAAGGTGCGCGGCGCCAGCGGCTCGGTGAAGGTCGGCACCAAGGTTCGCAACATCCGCCTCGTCGATGGCGATCACGACATCGACTGCAAGATCGACGGCTTTGGGCAGATGGGCCTCAAGTCCGAGTTCGTGCGCAAGGTCACCTGACCCTCACGCTCCGCTGTGCCGGATCCGCTGCCATTCCCGTCGAGCCTGTGCCATCGCTGCCGCCACGTGCGGCTCGTAGCGAGCGCCACCACGACGTTCGTGCGCTGCACGCGCCCCGAGTGGCCCAAGTATCCGCCGCAACCCGTGCGCAATTGCGCGGGGCATGAGCCACCACAACAAGCAACGCAGCAACCGCCGCGCGCTTGACCTTGTCGCGCGGCGCACCGATCCTGCGGCGCGTGAACGACACCAGCGCGAGCGCGCAATCGACGCCGATGGACATGCGCGACCCGCGCGACGAGCGGTCCGGCCGCATTCTGCTCGCGATCGCGATCCTCGTGGCGCTCGCCGCCTCGCTGCGCGACTTCTTTGCGCCGTGGGACGGCGGCTTCAAAGGCGCGATGACGTCGCTCTACGAAGACGTCTTCGTCCGCAACCACCTGACCTTCGGCCTTAGCGCGACGCACTGGAGCCCAGCGTTCGTCACCTATCCCGAAGGCGGCGGTCAGTGGCACTGGCATCACCCGCCGGTCTATCCGCTCTGGCTCACGTTGTTCGCTGCGACGCTGGGCCACACCGAATGGGTTCTGCGCCTTGCGCACCTCGTGCTTTTCTTGCCGGGGATCCCTGCGCTGTATTGGCTCGTGCGAACGGTGCGCGATGCGCGCACGGCAGGTTGGGCTGCGCTGCTGTTCTCGTCGACGCCGCTCGTCGGCTACTTCGGCCCGATGGTCTGCTACGACGGCGCGCTGATGTCGGCGTGCATCGTGACGGCGGCCGCGTTCTACGCGCACTCGATGGCGCCGACGCGCCGCTCGTGGATCGTCGCAGCCGCGTGCTTCTTCTGGACCGCGTCGCTCGATTTTCTGGGCAACTTCTGCGGCCTTGGCCTCTTTGCGATGGCGCTGCTGTTGCCGCAGCCAAAGCGCATGGCGCTCGACGTGATCAAGATGCTGCCGGTGTCGATCCTCGCGGTCGCGATCACGGCGTTGATCTACGGCACGTTCCTCGGCGGACCGTTTGGCTTCGTGCGCGAGATGCTGCAGTTCAGCGCCTACGAGCAATCACGCGCGGGCGAAGTGACCGCCGCGTCGCTCGACTTCGCGCTCAACAACGTGCTCGTCACGTTTGGCGCGTGGACGATCCTCGCGTTCGCGGCAATCGGCGGCGCAATGCTCGCTGCGCCGAGCTTTGGCGCAAAGAAGCCGATGCTCGCGATCGCGGCGGGCCTGATCGTTCCGCCGCTGTGCGGCAGCGCAGTCACGTTCAAGCACTTCGTCGACCACCCATTCTGGCCGATGCCGTGGATGGCGGGGCTAGCGGCTCTCGCAGCGCTGCTGCCTGCTGCAGGCCAACTGTGGATGCGCGACCGCGACTTCACGCGCCAGTTGCTGGGCGCGATGCTCGCGTTGTGCGGCGCAGCAGTCGTGACGCACGGCGTGTTCGTCACGCACGAACGCATCACGTTCTTCGCGCAGAACGATCCTGAGTTCCCACAACTCGTCGACGAGGCGAAGGACAAGATTGGCGGCGCATTCGCGGGCTTCACCAACCGCACAGTGATCTCGCGGCGCTACGAGCCGGGAGTGATCTTCCAAGGCGACGTCGATGAGGCGTGGGAAGTCGACTACGTGATCGGCTACGGCAAGCAGAGCGGCTTCCGCGGCGAAGCGGTGTTCTTGCTCGACGGCGCTACGGCAAAGCCCGAGATGCTTGCGAAGCTCGACACGTTGGCACCAGCGCAGCGACTCGGTCGCGCCATCGTCTATCGCTTCTTGGCTTGGCCTTGATCGACTAGGCGACTTCGCGCATCGCGCGCGGCCCAGCGTCCGCGTAGTCTCCTCGCTCTCATGTGGCGTCGCGCACGCCACCTTCGCACCACGAACGCTCTCATGATCGCACGCACCCTCTCCATCTCCGCAGCATCTCTCCTTCTCACCAGCGTCGTTCAAGCCCAGTATTACGAAGCTCGCAACAACGCGATGGGTGGAACGGGCGTCGCGTCGTCGCACTACCTAGCGGCTGGCTGGGCCAACCCCGCGTTGCTGACGCGCCACCGCGAAGAAGATGACTTCGGCATGATCCTGCCGACGTTCGGCGCTACGGCATTCGACAAGGATGGCCTGATCGATGACATCGACGCGTTCGTCGACGAGTTCGATCGCATCGAGACCGCGGGCACCGCGACCACCGACGAGATCAATGGCCTTGCCGACCGCCTCGAGTCGCTGTCCGGCCGCCAGATCACGGGCAATGCGGGCCTCGGCTTTGCGTTCGCGGCCCCTTCGCGCGACCTCGGCTGGGCGCTGCACGCGCGCACGTATGCCGACTTGCAGTCGTTCGTCGACGTCGACTCCGCAGACGTCGCCGCGATCCGCGCGCTGACTTCCGGCTCCGTCACGCTGCCGACCCTCAACTCGGAAGCTCGCATCGTCGGCGTCGCCGTCAGCGAAGTCGGCGTGTCGCTCGCGACCTCGTTTGACCTCGCCGGCACCACGCTGTCGGTCGGCGCGACGCCGAAGCTGCAGCGCGTCGACAGCTACAACTACGCGGTCACTGCCGACAACTTCGACCAGGACAACTTCGACAGCGACGAGTTCCGCGACGACGAACAGGCGTTCAACCTCGACCTCGGCGCCTCGTGGGAACCTGGCATGGGCCTCACGTTCGGCGCGATGGTGCGCAACGCGTTCGACAAGAGCTACCGCACCGTCAACACGCTGGGCCAGAACTTCACCTACGACATCAACCCCACCGCGGCCCTCGGTGCCTCGTGGACCTCTGGCTTCCTGACGCTCGCAGCCGACGTCGACCTCGTCGAAGCGGATCGCTTCAACACCAACGGCAACCTGCTCGACGACGACAACGTGCAGCTCGCGCACCTCGGTGCCGAGATCGACCTCTTCAGCTGGCTGCAGCTTCGCGGCGGCTTCCAGACCGACATGAAGAGCACGCTCGACAACGCCTACAGCGCCGGTCTCGGCATCAGCCCCTTCGATGTGTTCCACATCGACGTCGCGGGCACCTACATCGACGAGAACAGCTACGGCGGCGTCATTCAGATGGGCCTGACGTTCTGATCGCGTCTGCATGCGGCCCGCTGCGCGCGGGCCGCGCCATCACCGCGCTCGCACAAACGCATCCTCGAGCTGGCGCAATCGCTGCTCGAGGGAACCGGTGATGCCGACGCTCATGCGCACGAGCCCTTCTGCAATGCCGGCTGCGCGCTGCTCCTCTTCGCTGAGTTCGCTCGACGTCGAACTGCCGGAGCACGACATCAGCGTGTCGAAGTAGCCGAGGCTCACGGCCATGAAGCCGAACGAGTGCTCGTTCTGCAGGATCTCCATGAAGCGATTGGCGCGAGCCATCGTGCCGAGGTCCACGGTCAGCAAGCCACCTGCGCCAAAGCCACGATTGGCGAGCCGCTGCAGCAACGCGTGCTGCGGATGCGACGGCAGTCCTGGGTATGCGACGTCGGCGCCGAGCGCCGAAAGCCGCTCGGCATAAGCCATCGCGCGCACGCCGTGCTCTTGCATGCGCACGCCGAGATGTGGCAAGCGCATCGTGAGCTCGTGCGCGATCTTGGGATCCATCGTCGGCCCCAGCAGCATCAGCGAGCCCGTGTGCAGGTCCATCATCGAGCCGATGAAGTCGCGCGACGCGCACACTGCGCCCGCGATCACGTCCGACGCGCCGCTCAAGAATTTGGTCGCGCTGTGCACCACCACGTCGGCGCCATGCACGATCGGGGACAGGATCAGCGGACTGAACGTGTTGTCGACGACGAACTGCGCGCCGTGGTCATGCGCAATGCGCGCGAGCGCAGGCAGGTCGGCAACGACCAACGTCGGATTGGCCATCGACTCGCAGTAGAGCACGCGAGCCTTCGTGCTTCGCAAAGCCGCGCGCACCGCGTCGAGGTCGCAGATGTCGACGAAGGTCGTCTCGATACCCGTGCGCGAGGGCAGGTAGTCCTTTAGCAGCGCAAACGTGCCGCCGTAGAGCGCCGACGCCGCGACGACGCGATCGTCCTTCTTGCACAGCTGCAGCAACACGGACGCAATCGCCGCGATGCCCGAACTCGTAGCGTAGCCTGCTTCTGCGCCTTCCATCGCCGCGAGCATGCGGCCAAACGTGAACACGGTTGGATTGAAGTGCCTGCCGTAGAGGTAGCACCCGCCCGTCGACCCACCCGCGTTGGAGAAGGGACCGCCTTCGCCGCGGAAGATGCGCGGCATCATGTTGGCGGCGAGCACCGTGAACGTCGTGCTCGCTTCGATCGACAGGTTGACGCCGCCGTGCTCGCCAAACTCGTGGCGGGCCTCGGCCATGGCGCGGATCGGGTCGAACGAGCTCGGTTGGATTGCATCCATGGCGACATCGTGCCGCGCGCACGCGTGGCGCGACACCCGCACTGGTGCGGGGCTGCTGGCCCACGGCGCGATGCGCACGGTGGACCAAAGGGCGCGCCTCGCGCACCATGACGCGATGCCGAAGCGGATCTTGCTCGCGCTCCTTCTTGCCATCGCTGCCGCCGTCACGGTGTTGCTGCTGCTGCAGGACGATCGCGCGCCGAGCGATCGCATCGCGCCAACCGATGCGACGACGCAAGCGGCGGCCGAGGCGGCCACCGCGAACGCGACCACCGTCGCTCCCGCGCGCACCGACGCCGACGCGGCTTCCTCGCGCGCCGCGGCGCCGCGCAGCGGCCAAGGCATTCGCGGTCGCATCGTCGACGGCGCGGGCAAGCCGATCACAGGCGCCGAGGTCGCGGCGTTCGCGCGCGCGTCGACGGATCCCTTCTCGCTGCAAGCGATGCGCGCTCGCGGCCAACGCCACCCATCGCTCGGCCGCGCGACCTCCGATGCAGAAGGGCTGTTCGCGATCGAGTTGCCCGACGAATGCGGCGACGC